>NZ_CP078013.2:5612500-5944793 GCF_024112395.2 Pseudomonas pergaminensis
GGTATCCGCAACACCAAGAGCAACGCACCTATAGAAGCATAGATAGCCCACTCCTTCAGATCAGCTCGCACGATCCACAGCATATGCAGCAAGCCAAGCCCAAGAATCGCATACACAAGGCGGTGAAGCTTCTTCCAACGACTTCCCATACGACGCTGACTGTAACGATTCGACGTCACCGCCAATACCAACAGCAACAGGAAAGCCAACGCGCCGACAATAATGTAGGGCCGTTTGCGCAACTCCACACCCAGTTGTGACCAGTCCAAGCCAAGCACAAACACGCAATATGCAGCCAGGTGCAGCACAACATAGGCAAAGCACCACAACCCCAGTTGCCGCCGCACCGCTATCCACCCCGCCCAACCACTGAGCTTCTGCAGCGGCGTCATTGCTAGGGTGATCAGCAAAAGAATAAGAGTACCGAGCCCCAGCCGATCGACCAGCACCTTGCCCGGATCCGGCCCCAGAGCAGAACTCCACGCCTCATAGAGCCAAAACAGTGGCCATACCGCCGCCGTTATAAAGACGCCAATGCGCCAGATCGGGTAGCGCATCAGTAGTTTTTCCGCAGATCGAGATCGGTATAAAGAGAGGCCACCTCATCCGAGTAACCATTGAACATCTGCGTCTCACGCACATTCGGACTGAACAAGCCGCTCGGCAGGCGCCGCTCCCGGGCCTGGGTCCAGCGTGGGTGATCGACCGTCGGGTTCACATTTGCATAGAACCCATACTCATTGGCAGCAATGCTTTGCCAGGTGGTTTTCGGCTGCTCGCTCACGAGGCTGATGCGCACAATGGACTTCACACTCTTGAAGCCATACTTCCACGGCACCACCAAGCGCAGCGGTGCGCCATTCTGGTTAGGCAATTCGCGCCCATACATACCTACCGCCAGGATCGCCAAAGGGTTCATCGCCTCATCTAGACGCAAGCCCTCTACATAAGGCCAGTCGATCAAACCAAAACTCGAACGCTGCCCTGGCATGCTCTTCGGGTCCTGAAGGGTTTCAAAACGGATGTATTTGGCTTTGGAGGTCGGCTCGACCTGCTTGAGCAACGCTGAGATCGGGAAACCTATCCAGGGGATCACCATGGACCACGCCTCAACACAGCGTAGACGGTAGATGCGCTCTTCCAACTGATAAGGCTTCATGAAGTCTTCCAGGGCATAACGGCCTGGCTTCGCAACCTCGCCATCAATGACCACACTCCAAGGCTCGGTCTTGAGTGAGCCCGCATTGGCTGCCGGGTCGCCCTTGTCGGTACCGAACTCATAGAAATTGTTGTAGTGCGTTGCGTCCTTGAAGGGCGTGATGGCCTCGCCCTTAACGGTGACGGCCTGCCATTTGGTGCCTGGCAGCTTCTCGGCAAACCAGCCCGGCGCCCTGCCCGACTCAACATCGGCATAACGCGAGGCCTCGTCAGCACCGGCCCAACGCGGCAAGCTGCTGGCTGCAATACCGGCAAGCGCACCACCGAGCAGGCTGCGGCGAGAGAGGTAGAAGGATTCAGGCGTGACATCCGATTCGTGGCAATCGGACGCTTTAGGCAATTTGATTAACATGGCAACTCCGCAGCATTGGAGAACTGATGCACCAATAGACTGCGGAGTATGGGGGAAATTACATTAAGGCAATGTTTTGTCGCGGCGCAGATGCAGCAAGTACTGAACCGGCCCCGACGCGGCGTAAACCAGGAACGCCAGCAACAGGATTCGCGGCGGATCACTGAACACCACGGCGAATACCAGCACCACCGCCAGAATCGCCACGAAAGGCACACGCCCTTTCAGGTCCAGCTCCTTGAAGCTGTTGTACTTAATGTTGCTGACCATCAGCATGCCGGCGGCAGCCACCATCAAGGCAACCAGGAACGACATCTTCGAGCCCTGGATGCCGTAATCACTGAACGCCCAGACGATACCCGCCACCACACCTGCAGCAGCAGGGCTGGCCAAACCGATGAAGTAACGCTTGTCGGCGGTCCCCACCTGGGTGTTGAAGCGCGCTAGACGCAAAGCAGCGCCCGCGACATAGATGAAGGCAACCATCCAGCCGACCTTGCCCATATCACCCAGCGCCCAGGCAAATGCCAGCAACGCGGGGGCGACGCCAAACGCAACCATGTCGGACAACGAGTCGTACTCGGCACCGAAGGCACTTTGCGTATTGGTCATGCGTGCAACTCGACCATCCAGGCCATCGAGCACCATGGCGACGAAGATGGCGATTGCAGCAAAGCCAAAATACTTGCTGGCGTTCGCCGCATCGCCTGCCGCCAGCGCACTTTGGGCGCTCATGGAGTTGATGATGGAGTAGAACCCGGCAAACAGGTTCGCCGTGGTAAACAGGTTGGGCAGCAGATAGATGCCACGATGCCGGACCTTGCGGCCTTCAGCGTCATGCCCTTCTTCGACATGCTCATCGATCGGTAGCAGGCTTTCGGCGTCAGGAGCCTGGTTTGGCTCTTCGGGACGTTCGCTCATGGACTTTACCTTGCAACGGTGTGAAAAAATTCGACAAATACTTGCGGCGAGTGTTCGCCCGCAAACGATGCAGCTTTATACCAGAACCCGCCTCCCAAACGAAAAAACGCGGCCTAAGCCGCGTTTTCTCTTGATACGTACGACTTAGTTCTTGGCTTTGTCGACGATCTTGTTGGCACCGATCCACGGCATCATGGAGCGCAGTTGCTCGCCGATGACTTCGATACCGTGAGCGGCGTTGTTACGACGCTTGGCGGTCATCGAAGGGTAGCCGGTAGCGCCTTCGCTGATGAACATTTTGGCGTATTCGCCGTCCTGAATACGTTTCAGGGCGTTGCGCATGGCCTGACGGGACTCGGCGTTGATCACTTCCGGGCCAGTCACGTACTCGCCGTATTCGGCGTTGTTGGAGATCGAGTAGTTCATGTTGGCGATACCGCCTTCGTACATGAGGTCAACGATCAGCTTCAGTTCGTGCAGGCATTCGAAGTAGGCCATTTCTGGCGCGTAGCCCGCTTCAACCAGGGTTTCGAAACCGGCTTTAACCAGTTCGACGGTACCGCCGCACAGTACGGCTTGTTCGCCGAACAGGTCGGTTTCAGTCTCGTCCTTGAAGGTGGTTTCGATGATGCCGGTACGACCGCCACCGACGCCAGCAGCGTAGGACAGTGCCACGTTCTTGGCGTTGCCCGATGCGTCCTGGTAGATCGCGATCAAGTCAGGGATACCGCCGCCTTTGACGAACTCGGAACGTACAGTGTGACCCGGCGCTTTTGGCGCGATCATGATCACGTCCAGGTCAGCGCGTGGCACTACCTGGTTGTAGTGAATCGCGAAGCCGTGGGAGAAGGCCAGGGTGGCGCCCTTCTTGATGTTCGGCTCGATTTCGTTCTTGTACAGCGCGGACTGGAACTCGTCCGGGGTCAAGATCATGACCAGGTCGGCAGCAGCAACGGCGGAAGCAACGTCAGTCACTTTCAAGCCGTGGGCTTCAGCCTTGGCAACAGTGGCCGAGCCTTTACGCAGGCCAACGGTCACGTCAACGCCGGAATCTTTTAGGTTGCACGCTTGAGCGTGGCCCTGGGAACCGTAGCCAATGATGGCGACTTTCTTGCCCTGGATGATCGACAGGTCACAATCTTTATCGTAATAAACTTTCATGAGGTTCCTCTATATATCCAGGCCGTAAGGCCATTCGCTAATTTGGGTTAGATGCTGAGTACTTTGTCGCCACGGGCAATCCCGGTGACACCACTGCGTACGGTTTCCAGAATCGAGGCCGTCCCGATCGACTGGATGAAGCTGTCCAGCTTGTCGCTTGTTCCGGTCAGTTGAACGGTATAAACGCTGGCGCTCACATCGACGATCTGCCCGCGATAAATGTCGGTAGTGCGTTTGATCTCGGCACGTTGGGCGCCCGTGGCCTTGACCTTCACCAACATCAGCTCGCGCTCGATGTGGGCACTTTCCGACAGGTCGACCAGCTTGACCACTTCGATCAGCTTGTTGAGGTTCTTGGTGATCTGCTCGATCACCTCATCGTGGCCAACAGTCGTCAACGTCAGGCGCGACAGTGTCGGGTCTTCGGTCGGAGCCACGGTCAGGCTTTCGATGTTGTAGTTACGTTGCGAAAACAGGCCGACAACACGAGACAGAGCGCCGGGTTCGTTCTCCAGAAGCAGGGAGATAATGTGCCGCATGATTAAGTACGCTCCGTCTTGTTCAGCCACATGTCGCGCATAGAGCCGTCTTTGATCTGCATCGGGTAGACGTGCTCGCTGGTATCCACCTGAATATCGATGAACACCAGGCGGTCCTTCATGGCGAACGCCTCTTCCATCTTCGGCTTCAGATCTTTCAAATCGGTGATGCGAATGCCGACGTGGCCATAGGCTTCAACCAATTTTACGAAATCCGGCAGCGACTCCATGTAGGAATGGGAGTGACGGCTGTTGTAGCTCATGTCCTGCCATTGACGCACCATGCCCAGCACGCCGTTGTTCAGGCAGACAATCTTCACCGGAAGGCCGTACTGC
This sequence comes from Pseudomonas pergaminensis, assembly GCF_024112395.2. Taxonomy (NCBI): domain Bacteria; kingdom Pseudomonadati; phylum Pseudomonadota; class Gammaproteobacteria; order Pseudomonadales; family Pseudomonadaceae; genus Pseudomonas; species Pseudomonas pergaminensis. The sequence goes on from NZ_CP078013.2 coordinate 5,617,028, forward strand.
AGGCATGTCGACAGTTCCTGGATGTTCATCTGGATGCTGCCCTCACCGGTGACGCACGCGACGTCGGTGTCCGGGAAGCTCAGCTTCACGCCCATGGCCGCAGGGAAACCAAAGCCCATCGTGCCCAGGCCACCGGAGTTGATCCAGCGGTTAGGCTTGTCGAACTTGTAGTACTGCGCGGCGAACATCTGGTGCTGGCCCACGTCGGAGGTCACAAAGGCGTCGCCCTTGGTCACTTCGCACAGGGTCTCGATCACGGTTTGTGGCTTGATGATGCTGCCGTCACCCTTGTCGTAAGGGAACAGGCCGCGATCACCGCGCCATTCGTCGATCTGCTTCCACCAGCTGGCCACGGAATCCTTGTTTGGCGTCTCGCCGATGTCCTTGAGTGCAGCGACCATTTCGGTCAATACGCTTTCAACAGGACCTACAATCGGCACGTCGGCCTTGATGGTCTTGGAGATGGACGCCGGGTCAATGTCGATATGGATGATCTTGGCATTCGGGCAGAATTTGCTCGCGCCGTTGATCACGCGGTCATCGAAACGCGCGCCCACTGCCAGGATCACATCGGCGTGGTGCATCGCCAGGTTGGCGGTGTAGCTGCCGTGCATGCCGAGCATACCGACGAACTGACGGTCCGAACCCGGGAAGGCACCGAGGCCCATCAAGGTATTGGTCACCGGCAGGTTGAGCAGCTTGGCGAGCTCGGTCAACGGTGCAGAACCACCGCCCAGAATCACGCCACCACCCGAATACAGCACTGGACGCTTGGCCGCCAGGAGCATTTCTGCGGCCTTGCGGATTTGCCCCGAGTGCCCACGGACGGCTGGGCTGTAGGAACGCAGCTTGGCTTTCTTCGGGAAGACGTATTCGAATTTTTCCGCCGGGTTGGTCATGTCTTTCGGGATATCGACCACCACAGGACCCGGGCGACCGGACTGTGCGAGGTAGAAAGCCTTTTTCATGACTTCCGGGATTTCCGACGCATGCTTGATCATGAAGCTGTGTTTCACGATCGGCCGGGAGATACCGATCATGTCGGTTTCCTGGAATGCATCGGTACCAACCATGGTGCTAGCCACCTGGCCGGAAATGATCACCATCGGGATGGAGTCCATATACGCAGTCGCGATGCCGGTAATGGCATTGGTTGCGCCTGGGCCGGACGTTACCAGTACTACACCGGCTTTACCGGTGGCACGGGCATAACCGTCAGCCATATGGGTCGCGGCCTGTTCGTGGCGAACCAGGATGTGGGTAACAGCCGGTTCCTTGAACAGTGCGTCGTAGACATGCAGCAGAGCACCACCTGGGTACCCATAGATATAGTCGACGCCTTCGTCACGCAAAAAGCGGACGAGCATCTCACCGCCAGATAAAAGCTCCACGTTGTTCACCTCTAAAACGCCAGAATACCGTCCGTTGAAAACCGACGGGTCTTAATAGGTTTACTTCTCAACAGAGCATGAGCGACGGTGGTCGCCGACTACGTCAGCACTGACTGAGCAAGTATTGGGATCGTCCCAAGTGTTGCGGGCTTTTCCCACCCAGCGCGAGGTAACGCGTTGCGGGTGTTACAGGTCGGCGCGGATGTGCGCCTCATGATCTGCTGAGCGGGCCTGCTTCTGGCAGTCCCGATACAGCGGACTTTGGATTCTTCTGTTTCAGGCCCCTCAAGTCAAGCAATAATTGCGCTTTTTTCCAACTAAGCGCATGAGAACGTAGAAGAAAGGGCTCTGAGGAGGGATAAAACTCGCCTGAATGTCGTCAAGCGGTAGAAATGTGCGCAAGACTGCCGGAAAAACCGGCAGTCAGGCAATTAACGAGCGTCGACGATCAATTGGTCGAACTTTTTCAGCGCATTACGCAAGCCAAGGCTTTCCAACGGGCGGTCGGCGTAGACCATCTCGGCCATTTCCAGGATGCCCGACGCATTGGGCAGCGGCAGGTCCTGTTCGAGGATCTGCTTCATGCGCACCAGGAATATCCATTGCAGCCACTGGTGAAAATCCAGGGTATCCACCGAAAACGGCTCGACACTGCTGAGCGCCTCGACGCTGGGGGACACATCGTCCCACCAGCCCTGCACGCGCAACTCTCGCTCAATCAGCAATAACTGTTCGGCAATGGCGGGAAAACGTGCATCCATCAGAGGCTGACCTTGGCTTTCTGGCGTGCCTGGGCAGCACCGGCAGCATCACCTTGTGCGGCACGCGCGTCGCCAATCAGCGCCCACAAGCTGGCTTGCAGGTCGGGACGACCGCTGGCCAGGGTCAAGCCACGACGAGCGAACTGCTCGGCCTGGGGTGCATCACCCTGGGCCATGCGTACCTGGGCCAGGCGGTACAACACTTGCGGCTCGCGCGGAGCAACACGCTGGGCACGTTCGAGACTCGACGATGCACCGTTCAGATCACCACCCGCCTGCTGTTGCTGGGCAGTGGTCAACAGGGCCAGCACCGGCCCGTCCAATTGCTCGTCAGCCGACAGGCCGCCGCCGCTGGAGGACGAGGGAATGCCACTCGGCGTCGATGGCATGTTGTAGGTGCCCTGGGTGACCGGTGCCGTCTGAATCGGCGTGGTATCGATCGGGGCGGAGTTGCTCGGCCCAGGGGTCCACGGCTCGGCGCTGATTGGCGCCGATGTGGCCGCACCACCGCCAGGCACCATCACCACTACGCCCGAATCCTGCGGCATGGCTTGTGGCTTGGCTTGGGCGGGACGATTGGTCACGGTCTGGCGGAAACCGCCATTGGCCGAGATCCGGTCGTTATTGGACACGGCCGTGCTCGAGTCCACCACGGGAATGGAGCCGCGCTGCACACTGGCGCAACCATTGAGCAAAGCCAGAGCTGTAATAGCTGGAATCCACCACTTGTTCACTTGAAACCCTCTTTGCTTAATTCATCCAGCCCTTGACCCAATCCATCACCGATTCCGCGTCAGCAGGGGCACTGCCACCGCATGCGGCGCCGGGTGGCGGTTCGCTGCCGCGAATATACGGCATCTGCACCGCGCCCGGACAGTTGGCATCAGAGCCCTGCCCGGTGTGCGGATCAATCCACGCCTGCACGATGTTATCCGGCTGCGGCATGTTCAACGGCAGCGGGTCGGCCTTGCGCATGAAGCTGGTCCAGACCTGCAGCGCACCGGTGGCACCGGTGAACGGCGTCTTGCCGTTATCGTCGCGCCCCAGCCACACCACCGCCAGCACATCCTGGCCGAAACCTGCAAACCAGCTGTCACGCGAATCGTTACTGGTACCGGTCTTGCCCGCCAATGTCAGGTTCGCCGGCAGCACGCTGTAGACCGAACGCCCGGTACCTTCACGCATCACGCGTTGCATGGCGTTCTGGATCAGGTAGATGGAGCCGGCGTCAAAACGCTGCTGAATCTGGAACGGATAGCGCTTGAGCGGCTCGCCCTCGGCGGTCAACACACTGCGGATCCCGCGCATGGGGGTGTTGAAACCACCGTTGGCGAGGGTCTGGTACATGGTCGCGACTTCCATCGGCGTCATCGCGCCAGCGCCCAGCAGGATCGACGGGAAAGCTGGGAACTCACGATTGACACCCAGCCGCGCTATCGTCTTGAGGACGTTCGGCACGCCCACTTCAAGGCCCAGTCGCGACGTAGAGATATTGTAGGAATGCGCAATCCCCTGATACAGGAACACCGTACCGTGGGAGCGACGATCGAAATTCTGCGGCGTCCACACCTGGCCATCGGCACCTTTGACTGACAGAGGGTCATCCGACAACCAACTGGTGAGCGTGTACTTGCTAGGCTTTTCCAGTGCGGTCAGGTAAACCGCAGGCTTGACGAGCGAACCAATCGGCCGCACCGCATCCAGCGCACGGTTGAACCCGGCAAAACTGGCCTGGCGACTGCCAATCATAGCCTGCACTTCACCGGTCTCCGGGTTGGTCACGACCATGGCCGCTTCCACTTCATCGGAACCTTTACGGCCCGTCAGGCGCTTGAAGGTGTCATTGACCGACGCTTCGGCTTTCATCTGCAGGATCGGGTCGAAACTGGTGAAGATCCGCAGGCCTTCTTCGGTCAAGTCTTCATCGCGGTAATCTTCACGCAATTGGCGTTTGACCAAGTCGATGAAGCCTGGGAACGAGCTGTCCGCCAGCTTGCCGCGCGTGGTAACCCCCAACGGCATCTTCTTCGCCGCAGCCACTTGCTCGGCCGTGGCAACACCCTGCTGTTCAAGCACATCGAGCACCAGGTTGCGGCGCTCCAGCGCACGCTCTGGATTGCGGCGGGGGTTGTAGTACGAAGGCCCCTTGACCATGCCCACCAGCAACGCAACCTGGTGCAGCTTCAGTTCGGACAGCGGCTGACCAAAGAAGAACTGGCTGGCCAAGCCGAAACCATGCACCGCGCGCTGGCCATCCTGGCCAACGAAGACCTCGTTAAGGTAAGCCTCAAGGATTTCCTGCTTGCTGTAGTGCAGCTCCAGCAGCATCGCCATCATCGCTTCGGTGAGCTTGCGGGTCAGGCTGCGCTCGTTGGTCAGGTAGAAGTTCTTGACCAATTGTTGCGTCAGCGTACTGCCGCCCTGGGTCATCTTGCCACCGGAGGTGTTCACCCAGACCGCGCGGGCAATCGACTTCGGCGAGACGCCCCAGTGATGGTAGAAATCACGGTCTTCAACGGCAACCAGGGTTTCCAGCAGGTACGGTGGCACCTGATCCAGTTTGATCAGGATGCGATCTTCAAGGTTTTTCGGGTAAATGCCGCCGATCATCAGTGGCTCAAGGCGCACCACAGGCAGCTTCGAACCATTGAGGGAGGACAGCTCGGCGACGTAATCGCCAGAAAAGCGCACGCGCACCGGCTGGGCTTTTTCCAGGCCTTCATAGAACTGGAAGCCGCGGGTATTCAGGTCGACAGTGTTACCGCTGACGGCGGCCGCACCCGGGCCGTTGCTCACGGGTTCGCGGCGATAGCCCAAGGCGTCGAGCTCGGTAAGGAAGTCATCCTTGCTGAGCTTCTGCCCGGTGAACAATTCAAGCGGGCGCGCGTACACCTTGGCCGGAATGGTCCAGCGCTTGCCGGAGAACTTCTCCTGCACCACGGCGTCGAGGTACACCGCAAAGCCGGCGAGCACCACCAGGCCTACCAGGCCTAGCTTGAGCGCCCAGCCCAGCCAGGGACGCAGGCCACGGGAAGGAGGTTTTTTACGGGAACGGGGAGATCGGGTTCGAGTCATGGCGGCGGATTATACGCACTTTATTGATGATCAACATGAGCCGGACAGCGGTTTGCACGACCGGCTGCAACCGCCATAATGCCCGCCATGTTTTCCCACCGACTCCGAAGGATCGCCCGTGAGCCAGTCTCTGATCGCCGCCCTGCAAAATCCGGCTTTATACCCCCACCCGGTTGAAGCGTTCCAAGTCATCGAAACCCATATTTCCTGGGTCGTGCTGACGGGCCCCTACGCTTATAAATTGAAGAAACCGATGAACTTCGGTTTTCTGGATTTCACCGACCTGGAAAAACGCGGCCACTTCTGCAATGAAGAGCTGCGCCTCAACCAACGCCTGACCGAAGACTTGTATCTTGAAGTGTTGCCAATCACTGGCACTGCCGAGGCCCCGCAGTTGGGTGGCGACGGCCCGGTCATCGAGTACGCACTGAAGATGCGTCAGTTCCCGCAGAGCCAACTGCTCAGCACGCTGCAAGCCAACGGCGAACTGACCAGCGCGCACATCGATGAAATGGCCAAGCAGATCGCGCAGTTCCACCTCGCTGCGCCGAAAGTGCCGCAGGAACACCCGGCCGGGACTCCAGACGAAGTGATGGCACCGGTTCGCCAAAACTTCGAGCAGATCCGTCCGTTCCTCAGCGACAAGGCCGACCTGGCACAACTGGAAGCACTGCAGGCCTGGGCCGAAAGCAGCTTCGAGCGCCTCAAGCCGCTGTTCTCGCAGCGCAAGCAGGAAGGCTTCACCCGTGAATGCCACGGTGATATTCACCTGGGTAATGCCACCTTGATCGATGGCCACGTGGTGATCTTCGACTGCATCGAATTCAACGAGCCTTTCCGCTTCACCGATGTGTACGCCGATACCGGCTTCCTGGCCATGGACCTTGAAGACCGTGGTCTCAAATCCCTGGCGCGCCGCTTTATCAGCCAGTACCTGGAATTGACGGGCGACTATCAAGGCCTGGAAGTACTGAACTTCTATAAAGCCTATCGCGCCCTGGTACGCGCCAAGATCGCACTGTTCAGCATGCCGAGCGAAGCCAGCCCGGTGCAACGCGCCACCACCCTGCGCCAGTACCGCAACTACGCCAACCTGGCGGAAAGCTACAGCACCATTCCGTCGCGCTTCCTGGCGATTACCCACGGGGTGTCGGCCGTGGGCAAAAGCCACGTGGCCATGCGCCTGGTAGAAGCCTTGGGCGCCGTGCGCCTGCGCTCGGACGTGGAGCGCAAGCGTCTGTTCGGTGAACAACATGTCGAGAACACGCCACAGGCCGGTATCTACGCTGCCGACGCCAGCGCAGCGACCTACGCGCGCCTGAATGAAATCGCCGACACGGTATTGCGCGCCGGTTACCCGGTTGTGCTGGATGCGACCTTCCTGAAACGCGAACAACGCGATGCAGCCGCCAAGGTTGCCGAAGCCACCGGCGCGCCGTTCCTGATCCTGGATTGCAACGCCCCACAAGCCGTTATTGCCAGCTGGCTGGCACAACGTCAGGCGGACAAAAACGATCCTTCCGACGCCACGCTGACTGTTATTGAACAACAGCAAGCCAATCGCGACCCGCTGACCGCCGAGGAACTGCTCCTCAGCAAGCGCGTCGAAACCAATGAAAGCGGAACCCTCGATGCATTGGTGGCGCATATTCGCCAGCGCTTGCCAGGCCTGTAAGAAAAATTTCTTGGTCGTGTCGCCTACTTAGGGCGCACGACCGAGCAATAGTGGCACTATAATGGCGTCATAAATCCAACAGGAGTCGCCGTCATGAGTCAGCCCAAGCTTCTTGATACTCCGCTCTACTCGCTCCTGCATAAAGACGATATTCGAGGCTTTAATCAGGAACGCCCTAAAGACGGCGTCATCGACATGCGCGGTGGCGACTTCCGTGGTTTGGACCTGCGTGAGCTGAACGCCAGCGGCGTGGATTTTACCGACGCCTATTTTCGCTCCGCCGATTTGCGCGGCCTGGATTTGCGTGACTGCCCGCTGGAAGGTGCAAGCCTGGCCCATGCACAGATCTCCGGGACCTACTTCCCGCCAGAACTGACCGCCGATGAAATCCTCATGTCGGTCAATTTCGGCACTCGCCTGCGCTACCGCACTCGCTAAATCCCTCTGCAACAGCCCCGGTTTCGCGAAAGCGTGCCGGGGACATCCCGCCTGCCTGATCTCCCCATCCTTATATGTCTTTAGGCCGATTCCGACTAAAGAACTACGCTTTTCCTACTGAGCGCTACACTCCTGTTCAGGCTTGCCTGGTCACGATACCCACCGCACCATTCGGCCGTCGCAAGGAGGCTTGATGAACGATGAGCTGCAACACCTGAAAAACCTTGGCAAGACGTCAGCACAGTGGCTGCATGCGGTGGGCATTCACAGTGCGTCCGATTTGCGTCGCCTGGGTGCCGTCGATGCGTACAGAGCTGTGCGCACTCGCGGGTTTCGCGCCTCTAAAGTGCTGCTATATGCCATCGAAGGGGCGTTGATGGATGTGCACTGGAACGATATCCCGGCCGAGCGCAAGGAGGCGCTGAACCGACAATTGGACGCGATATCGACGCGTCAGAAAAATTAGATCGCCCACAAAACCCAGCATTCACAGGCATTACGAACACCCGTTTGAGAAAACGCGGAGATCATGCAAAAACAAATGTTGACTCTCAAATGAGAATCGTTATGATTATCACAACTGGTCGCGAGATCAGCCGATAACTGAAAGACCATTGGTTCGGACTCTCAGATTATCTCCTCATCAGGCTAATCACGGTTATTTGACCCGGCTCTTGCCGGGTCTTTTTTTGCCTATGGAAAAGCCGTCTAGAGAAAAGCCGATTTCAGCGCGCAATGATCAGCGGATGCCCGCGCTCCGGGTGGGGTTGTACTAGCACATCCAGGCCAAATACAGCCTTCAGCGGCTCAGGCTGCATGACTTGCGCCGGCGTATCCAGCGCGTGGGGACGACCCGCCTCCAGCAGCAGGATACGATCACAGTAACGCGCAGCCAGGTTCAGGTCGTGAAGGATCACCAGCACCGCTGCGCCGCGATCGGCAAAGGTACGAATGGCCTGCAAGGTCGTGTGCTGATGCAACGGGTCCAGCATCGAAGTGGGCTCATCCAGCAACAATGTTTGCCCCGCTTCGCCCGGCCATAACTGCGCAAGTACCCGCGCCAGGTGCACTCGCTGTCGCTCGCCACCGGACAAGGCCAGGTAGCTGCGACCGCTCAGGTGGCTGACATCTGCCGCCTGCAGGGCCGCCTCGATAATCTCGTCATCACGCACGCGCCCGGTCTGGTGAGGCAAGCGCCCCATGCCAACAACCTCTTCTACACGGAAAGCGAAGTCCAGCGTCGAGCTCTGCGGCAATACCGCCAGGCGCTGCGCCCGCTGCGCGCCACTCCACTCGCTCAACGGGCGCTGATCCAGCCACACATTGCCGTGGTCGGGTGGCAACTCACCGCACAATGCCCCCAGCAACGTACTCTTGCCCGCACCATTGGGACCCAGCACACCGAGCACTTGGCCTGGCAGTAGATCAAGCGTGACCGCTGCCAACACCGTCTTTCGGCCGCGACAGATCTGCAAGTCTTCCACACGCAGCATCAGGCACGCCCCCGCAACAACAGGTAAAGAAAAAACGGCGCGCCGATAAACGCTGTGACGATACCGATTGGCAATTCGGCCGGTGCCAAGGCGAGGCGCGCAACCAGATCGGCAAACAACAGCAGGCTCGCACCCGCCAGGACCGACGCCGGTAACAGCACGCGATGATCAGGCCCCGCCAGCAAACGCACCAGGTGTGGTACCACCAGCCCGACGAAACCGATCATGCCCGCGGCGGCCACTGCGGCGCCTACACCGAGTGCCGTGCAGAGGACCAACTCGCGCTTGAGCCCTTCCACGTCGATACCGAGGTGATTGGCCTCTGACTCGCCGAGCAGCAACGCATTCAGCGCTTTGGCCCGGCGCGGCAACCACAGCGCCACGCCAGCACTCACGAGCAGCAGGGGCCATAACCGCGAATAGCTGGCGCCGTTGAGGCTGCCCAGGTTCCAAAATGTCAGGGTACGCAAGGTGGCGTCGTCGGCGAGGTAGGTAAACAAGCCCACTGCCGAACTGGCGAGGGCTGTCAGGGCGATGCCGGCGAGCAACATGGTCGCGACGTTTGTCTGGCCGTTGCGTCGGCCCAGTCGATAGACCAGCGCAGTAACCCCCAGGCCACCGAGGAATGCGCACAGTGACAAAAGATATGGCCCGAACGCGTCCGGCAAACCACCGAAAATCGAACCCCCGACAATCGCCACCGCCGCCCCCAGCGCGGCACCGCTGGACACCCCGACCAACCCGGGGTCAGCCAAAGGGTTGCGGAACAACCCCTGCATTGCCACGCCCGACAGAGCCAACACACCACCGACGGCCAACCCCAGTAACGTACGGGGCAAACGGATCTGCCCCAGGATCAACTCGGCTTGCTCCAGCCCTTGGGCTTCGATCGGCATGCCCAGCAACCGCAACGCCGCCTTGAGCGTATCCAGCAAGGGCAAGCTGACCGGCCCCAACGCCAGCGAAAGCCAAATAGCCAATACACACAGCAGCGCCAACCCAACAAACAGCGTCTTCGGTTTAACCAGAGTGGTCATGGGGCAGGCTTGGCCTGGGACGGATAAAAGCCGGCAGACAGGTCCGCGAGACTTTGCGGCAGGCGCGGTCCAAGCCCGCCGACCAGCAGGGTGGGATCGACCTCAAACACTCGTCCGCTCTTGGCCGCCGGCGTGGACGCCAAAATCGGGTTTTCCTTGAACAGTGCGGCCCGCGCCGCATCACCGGTCAGGGCACGATCGGCAAACACCAGCACATCCGGGCTCAACCCTGCCAACGACTCCACCGAAAACGGCTTGTAGCCGGTGTGGGTCGCCAGGTTGCGCCCGCCAGCCTGTTGCAACATCCAATCAGCCGCCGTGTCTCTGCCCGCGATCAGTGGCTTGCCGCCTGCATGGCCGAGCAACAGCAACACGCCTGGCGCCTTTTGCGTGGACTGGGCCTTGGTCACCCAGCGTTTCTGCTGGTCCAGCGCCTGCTCATATCCAGTAAACAATTCGTTGGCCTTGGCTTCATTACCCAGCAACTTGCCCAAATGCTGAAGGTTGCCTTTCAACGTCGGCAGGTCCGGCTGCGCCGAGAACATTTCCACCTGCACACCCGCGTTGCGAATCTGCGCCAGCACCGGCGGCGGGCCCATTTCCTCAGTGCCAACCAGTACCTGCGGGCGCAGACTCAGAATGCCCTCCGCCGATAATTGCCGCTGATAGCCAATGCTCGGCAACGCCTTGAGTGACGCCGGGTGTTGACTGGTGGTATCCACGCCCACCAACTTCGACTCACCGCCCAGGGCCGTCACCCATTCCGACAGCGCCCCACCGGCACTCACCCAGCGGTGTGGCAGTTCAGAGGCTTGAGCCCCGTAGTTGACCAGCAGTCCGACAACAAGCGCGATAGCGCTGGCACTCAGGCGCATAACAGGGTTTCCTTCCAAGGGCAGGGCTGCTCAAGCACTCATCGATGTGACAGGAAACGCCCGCCTGGCATCGTATAAAGCGCCCGGTCAGCTAACGGGCGAAGCCGGCATTTGATAATTGTTTGCATTTGAACGTCAAGGCACTTAAAGGATTGAAATGAAGTTTCTCTGCCCCTCCGACGACCTCGCACCCAACTGCAGCCTCGGTTTTGATATCGACGGTTGCAAGCTGTTGGCCGTGCGACGGGACGGCATTGCCTACTTCTACATCAACCGCTGCCCCCATCGTGGCATCCCACTGGAATGGCAACCCGACCGATTTCTCGACGCCAGCGCCAGCCTGATCCAGTGCGCCACCCACGGCGCGCTGTTCCTGATCGAGAGCGGCGAGTGCATTGCCGGCCCCTGCGCCGGCCAAAGCCTCACCGCCCTGCCCGGCCGCGAAGACGCCCAAGGCCTGTGGGTCGACCTCTAGTCGATCAACACGTCCAGCCGCCGGTCCACACAGATTTCTTCGGCTGTCACCCGCACGCCATACGCCAGCACTTCTACCCCCGCCGCCTTGGCTTCGCGCAGGGCAGCAGCATAGCCGGCATCGATTTCCACCGCCGGGCGCACGGCGTCAATCCCGGAGAGATTGACGCAGTACAACTGCACCGCACGCACACCCTCCCGCGCCAGATGGGCCAATTCGCGCAAATGCTTGGCACCGCGCTGGGTGACTGCGTCGGGAAAAGCTGCAACCGCAGAGCCATCAAACCCCAGGGTCACACTTTTAACCTCGACGTAGGCCGCGCCGTCGGGATAGTCCAGGCGAAAGTCGATGCGGCTTTTCTCCTGACCGTATGGCACTTCACGCTTCAACGCGGTAAAGCCGTTGAGTTCAGTGATGACCCCAGCCAGCAGCGCCTCCTCGACCAGCTGATTGGCACGCGCCGTGTTCACGCACGCCAAGCGGCCCTGAGGCGTCTCGGCAACTTCCCAAGTGCCGGGCAACTTGCGCTTGGGGTCATTGGAGCGACTGAACCACACCTGCCCGCCTTCAACCATGCAATTGAGCATCGAGCCGGTGTTGGGGCAGTGAATGGTGAGGAATTCGCCGGTAACGGTTTCGATATCGGTAAGAAAACGCTTGTAGCGACGAATCAGCCGCGCTTCTTCGAGGGGAGGATTAAAGCGCATCAGCCTTGCCAGCTCCGCAAGCCACGGGCGATTCGCTCTACCGCCTCCTGTAGCCGATCGAGGTTTTGCGTGTAGGCAAAGCGCACATGATGGCCCGCTTGATAGCGACCGAAATCCAGGCCAGGGGTAAAGGCCACATGCTCGGTTTCGAGGAAATGCCGGCAGAATGCGAAGGCATCACCGCCAAACGCGCTGATATCAGCGTACAAATAGAACGCCCCTTCCGGCTCGACGGCAATGCCAAACCCCAGCTCGCGCAAGGCAGGCAGCAAGAAGTCGCGACGACGGCCGAATTCGGCGCGGCGCTCTTCCAGAATGCTCAGTGTCTGCGGGGTAAAACAAGCCAGGGCCGCGTGCTGGGCCATGCTTGGCGCACTGATGTAGAGGTTTTGCGCCAATTTCTCCAACTCCCCCACTGCGGCCGGGGGCGCGACCAGCCAACCCAGGCGCCAGCCCGTCATGCCGAAATACTTCGAAAAACTATTCAGCACAAACGCCTCGTCGTCGACTTCCAGCACGCTGGCCGCGTCCGTGCCGTAGGTGAGGCCGTGGTAAATCTCGTCCACCACCAGGTGGCCATTGCGTGCCTTGATGGCGGCAGAGAGCCCAGCCAATTCGTCACGGGTGAGGATCGTCCCGGTCGGGTTGGCCGGGGAGGCCACCAACGCGCCGACACTGTCCTGATCCCAGTGCTTGGCCACTAGGTCGGCAGTCAACTGGTAACGCACCTCTGGGCCGACCGGCACCAGCTGGGCTGCGCCCTCCACCAGGCGCAGGAAGTGACGATTGCACGGGTAGCCGGGGTCGGCGAGCAGCCAATGCTTGCCCGGGTCCACCAACAAGCTGCTGGCCAGCAGCAATGCGCCAGAACCACCCGGTGTGATCAAAATACGCTCGGGGTCGACGTTGAGACCGTAGCGCTGCTGATAGAAACCGCTGATAGCTTCGCGCAGTTCCGGCAGGCCACGGGCCGCGGTGTAGCGCGTCTTGCCGTTGGCCAACGCTGCCTGGCCGGCCTGAATGATGGGCTCGGCAGTGGTGAAGTCCGGCTCGCCGATTTCCAGGTGGATCACATCATGGCCGGCGGCCTGCAGCTCATTGGCCCGCGCCAGCAATGCCATGACATGAAAAGGTTCGATGGCGCGACTGCGCGCACTGTAGGGCTGAGCCATTAGCCTTCCTTAACGGTGAGGACAAAATCTGGATTCTACCGAACCCGCGCCGTAAAACATGCTCTATTGCCTGCCCGGCGGCATGTGCCGGCCGGGCAAGCGCCGGCAAAACGACTAAAATCAACATTCGAGGCAACACATACCCAGCAACGACGGGCTGATGCAGTTTGCAACCCCATTGCCGTGGGCCTCGACAACCGGGAGTGGCGCACCCCGAATCTATCTGGTAAGTTCGCCCGCTTGCAGCCGCAGGGCCGGCAGGTGTCGGTGACGTTGCAATCCTGCGCAATGGATTAGAAGAGTGAGAGGCGGTCTATTCATGTCCACCCAAGCAAAGCAACAGCAGACTCAAGGCCTCAACGGCTTCGAACCTTACGTAGAAAAGAAAGGTGAGGAGTACATGGGCGAGCCCATGCGCGAGCACTTCACCAAGATCCTGAACAAGTGGAAACAGGACTTGATGCAGGAGGTCGACCGTACGGTTGACCATATGAAGGACGAAGCAGCCAACTTCCCTGACCCGGCCGACCGTGCGAGCCAGGAAGAAGAATTCGCCCTTGAACTGCGCGCCCGTGATCGCGAGCGCAAGTTGATCAAGAAGATCGACAAGACGCTGCAGCTGATCAAGGACGAAGAATACGGCTGGTGCGAATCCTGCGGCGTCGAGATTGGTATTCGTCGCCTGGAAGCCCGCCCAACCGCGGACCTCTGCGTAGACTGCAAGACCTTGGCCGAAATCAAGGAAAAACAGGTCGGCAAGTAATCCAGCCGAGCTGAACGAATGGGGCGTGCAAACGCCCCATTTTTGTTTCTGGCGTTTACCGAATTTCCAGTAGTATCCGGCCCATGACAGCCTCTACCTATATTGGGCGTTTCGCCCCCACACCCAGCGGCCATTTGCATTTTGGCTCCCTGGTCGCCGCCCTCGCCTCCTACCTCGACGCCCGCGCCAACCAAGGCCGCTGGCTGATGCGCATGGAAGACCTCGACCCGCCGCGCGAAGAGCCCGGTGCCCAGGCGGCAATCCTGCATGCCCTGGAAAGCTATGGCTTCGAGTGGGACGGTGAATTGGTCCGACAAAGCGAGCGGCATGAAGCCTACGCCAAAGTGCTTAATGACCTGTTCAACCACGGCCTGGCCTACGCCTGCACCTGCTCGCGCAAACAACTGGAACCCTACAACGGCATATACCCGGGCCTATGCCGCAATGCTGGCCACGACCAACAAGATGCCGCCATCCGTTTACGCGTGCCTGAGCTTGAGTACCACTTTACCGACCGTGTACAGGGCGAATTCCGACAGCACCTGGGCCGCGATGTAGGCGATTTCGTTATCCGTCGCCGCGACGGCCTCTACGCCTATCAACTGGCCGTCGTGCTCGACGATGCGTGGCAAGGTGTGACCGATATCGTGCGCGGTGCCGACCTGCTGGACTCGACGCCACGCCAGCTCTACCTGCAAGAACTGCTCGGCCTGCGCCAACCGCGCTACCTGCACGTGCCGCTGATCATCCAGCCGGACGGCAATAAACTGGGCAAATCCTACCGTTCACCGCCGTTGACACCCGACCAGGCCACGCCTTTGCTATTGAGAGCCCTGCGCGCCCTCGGCCAGCAACCCGGTGACGAACTGTTGCACGCCAGCCCACGGGAACTGCTGGATTGGGGGATTACGCACTGGGATGCCACGCGGATACCGCGCACACTCACGCTGGCCGAAGCGCAATTGAGCTGAAGGCGCTTGCAGCTTGCCAAGCATCCGTTACCATCGCCGCACGTTTTTAGACAGAGGCCAACATGTACATCTATCGATTGGTCCTGCTGCTGGTCGTCGGGATCTACCTGTTCTCCCCCGCCATCATGGATTGGTGGATCGACGCCACGGGCGCCTGGTATCGCCCTTATCTGCTGTGGCTGATCCTGATCGTCGTGACTTTCATCCTGCAGAGCCAAAAAGATGCCGATGAGCTTTAGCCTCACCCAGATGCTGCTGATCAGCGCCGCCTACCTGGCCGCGTTGTTCGGAGTCGCCTGGATCAGTGAGCGCGGAATGATTCCGCGGGCGATCATTCGCCATCCGTTGACCTACACCTTGTCCCTCGGCGTATACGCCAGTGCCTGGGCGTTCTATGGCACCGTGGGCCTGGCCTATCAGTACGGTTATGGCTTTCTGTCGAGCTACCTCGGCGTGTCCGGCGCGTTTCTGCTGGCGCCGGTGCTGCTGTATCCGATCCTGAAAATCACCCGTACCTACCAACTGTCTTCCCTCGCCGACCTGTTTGCCTTTCGCTTTCGCAGCACCTGGGCCGGCGCGCTGACGACTGTCTTCATGTTGATCGGCGTGTTGCCGTTGCTGGCCCTGCAAATCCAGGCCGTGGCCGACTCCATCAGCATCCTGACCCGCGAGCCGGTACAGCATCGGGTCGCCCTGGCCTTCTGCGCACTGATCACGTTGTTCACGATTTTCTTTGGCTCACGCCACATCGCCACCCGCGAAAAACACGAAGGCCTGGTGTTTGCGATTGCCTTTGAGTCGGTGATCAAGCTGATCGCCATCGGTGGCGTCGGCCTTTATGCGCTGTACGGCGTGTTCGACGGCCCGCAACAGCTGGAACTGTGGCTGCTGCAGAACCAGACCGCCCTCGCCGCCCTGCACACCCCATTGCAGGAAGGCCCATGGCGCACGCTGCTGCTGGTGTTCTTCGCCTCGGCAATTGTGATGCCGCACATGTACCACATGACCTTCACCGAGAACCTCAACCCGCGCTCGCTGGTCAGTGCGAGCTGGGGCTTGCCGTTGTTCCTGTTGCTGATGAGCCTGGCGGTGCCGCTCATCCTGTGGGCAGGCTTGAAACTGGGCGCCACCACCAACCCCGAATACTTCACCCTCGGCATCGGTATTGCCGCGAATAGCCCGGCCTTGGCGCTGCTGGCGTACGTAGGCGGGTTGTCGGCGGCCAGCGGGCTGATCATCGTGACAACCCTGGCGCTGTCGGGCATGGCACTCAACCACCTGGTATTGCCGCTGTACCAGCCGCCGGCTGAAGGCAATATCTACCGCTGGCTGAAATGGACGCGCCGCGCGCTGATCGTCGCGATCATCATGGCCGGCTATGGGTTCTACCTGTTACTGGGCGCCGGGCAGGACTTGGCCAACCTGGGTATCGTCGCGTTTGTCGCCACCTTGCAGTTCTTGCCGGGCGTGTTGTCGGTGCTGTACTGGCCAACCGCCAATCGCCGCGGCTTCATCGCCGGGTTGCTGGCGGGGATCCTGGTGTGGATCGTAACCATGCTGTTGCCGCTGGTCGGCAATCTGCAGGGCTTCTACATCCCGCTGCTGAACATGATCTACGTGCTGGATGACACCAGTTGGCACATGGCGGCGATTGCGTCGTTGGCCGCCAACGTCTTGATGTTCACGCTGATCTCCCTGTTCACCAACGCCAGCCCGGAAGAAACCAGCGCCGCCGAAGCGTGCGCGGTGGATAACGTACGCCGCCCGCAACGCCGCGAACTGCATGCGGCCTCCCCCCAGGAGTTCGCCACGCAACTAGCCAAGCCCTTGGGCGCAAAGGCCGCGCAAAAGGAAGTCGAACAGGCGCTGCGCGACCTCTACCTGCCATTTGACGAGCGCCGCCCCTATGCGTTGCGGCGCCTGCGTGACCGTATCGAGGCCAACCTGTCCGGCTTGATGGGGCCAAGCGTGTCCCAGGACATGGTGGAAACCTTCCTGCCCTATAAGGCCGGCGGCGAAAACTATGTGACCGAAGACATCCATTTCATCGAAAGCCGGCTGGAGGATTACCACTCACGCCTTACCGGTCTCGCCGCCGAACTCGATGCCTTGCGCCGCTACCACCGCCAGACCCTGCAGGAATTACCCATGGGCGTGTGCTCCCTGGCCAAGGACCAGGAGATCCTGATGTGGAACAAGGCCATGGAAGAACTCACCGGTATCGCGGCACAGCGGGTGGTCGGTTCACGCCTCAATACCCTGGGCGACCCGTGGAAAGAATTGCTGCAAGGCTTCATCAACCTGCCCGACGAGCACTTGCACAAGCAGCACCTGGCCCTCGACGGCCAGACCCGTTGGCTCAACCTGCACAAAGCCGCCATCGACGAACCCCTGGCGCCCGGTAACAGCGGCCTGGTGTTGCTGGTGGAAGACCTGACCGAAACCCAGATGCTCGAAGACAAGCTGGTGCATTCCGAGCGGTTGGCCAGCATTGGCCGACTGGCGGCGGGTGTGGCCCATGAAATCGGCAACCCGATCACCGGTATCGCTTGCCTCGCGCAGAACCTGCGGGAAGAGCGCGAAGAAGACGGCGAGATCACCGAGATCAGCGGGCAGATCCTCGAACAGACCAAGCGTGTTTCACGCATCGTGCAGTCGCTGATGAGCTTTGCCCATGCCGGCGCCCATCAGAACCAGGACGAAGCCGTGTGCCTGGCCGAAGTAGCACAGGATGCCATTGGGCTGCTGGCCTTGAACCGGCGCAATTTCGAAGTACAGTTCTTCAACTTGTGCGACCCCGACCATTGGGTCGACGGCGACTCACAACGCCTGGCCCAAGTGCTGATCAACCTGTTGTCCAACGCCCGTGACGCAACCCCTGCCGGCGGTGCGGTACGCGTCAAGACCGAGGCTTTCGAACATACGGTCGATCTGATCGTCGAAGATGAAGGTAGCGGTATTCCACAGAACATCATGGACCGATTGTTCGAACCCTTCTTCACCACCAAGGACCCAGGTGAAGGTACCGGTCTGGGCCTTGCACTGGTCTATTCCATCGTTGAAGAGCATTATGGACAAATCACCATCGACAGCCCGGCTGACACCGAAAGCCAACGCGGCACCCGTATTCGGGTGACCTTGCCGCGTCATGTCGAAGCGACGTCCGCTGTGAACTGAGACCGTCGAGAGAACTGAATCAATGCCGCACATTTTGATCGTCGAAGACGAAACCATTATCCGCTCTGCCTTGCGTCGCCTGCTTGAACGTAATCAGTACCAAGTCAGCGAAGCCGGCTCGGTGCAGGAAGCCCAAGAGCGTTTCAGCATTCCCACGTTCGACCTGATTGTCAGTGACCTGCGCCTGCCTGGCGCGCCTGGTACCGAGTTGATCAAGCTTGGCCAGGGCACCCCTGTGCTGATCATGACCAGCTACGCCAGCCTGCGTTCGGCAGTGGACTCCATGAAGATGGGCGCGGTGGACTACATCGCCAAACCTTTCGACCATGACGAGATGCTCCAGGCCGTTGCGCGCATCCTGCGTGACCGCCAGTCGGCCAGCAGTGCGCCAGCCGAACAGCGCCCGGCCGGAAAAACGGCCGACAAGCCAGGCGTCGACAACAGCAACGGTGAGATCGGCATCATCGGCTCCTGCCCACCGATGCAGGACCTCTACAGCAAGATCCGCAAAGTCGCGCCCACCGACTCCAATGTATTGATCCAAGGCGAGTCAGGCACCGGTAAAGAACTGGTGGCCCGCGCCCTGCATAACCTGTCCAAGCGTGCCAAGGCGCCGATGATCTCGGTGAACTGCGCGGCAATCCCTGAATCCCTGATCGAGTCCGAACTGTTTGGCCACGAGAAAGGCGCATTCACTGGCGCCAGTGCCGGGCGCGCGGGCCTGGTAGAAGCTGCGGACGGCGGCACGTTGTTCCTTGATGAAATCGGCGAGCTGCCACTGGAAGCCCAGGCGCGCTTGCTGCGCGTGCTCCAGGAAGGTGAGATTCGCCGCGTAGGCTCGGTGCAGTCGCAAAAGGTCGATGTGCGCCTGATCGCGGCCACTCACCGTGACCTCAAGAGCCTGGCCAAGATCGGCCAGTTCCGTGAAGACTTGTACTACCGTCTACACGTGATCGCGCTCAAGCTGCCGGCCCTGCGTGAGCGTGGCGCCGACGTCAACGAGATCGCCAGCGCGTTCCTGCTGCGCCAGAGCGCGCGCATCAACCGTACCGACCTGAAGTTCGCCCCGGACGCCGAGCAGGCCATTCGGCATTACTCGTGGCCGGGTAACGTGCGGGAGCTGGAAAATGCGGTCGAGCGTGCGGTGATTCTGTCCGAGAGCCCGGAAATTTCCGCCGAACTGCTGGGTATCGACATCGAGCTCAGCGACTTGGAGGATGACGACTTCATCGGCCTCGCGCCTCAACAGGGCGGCGGCAGCAATACCAGCCATGAGCCGACTGAAGACCTGTCGCTGGAAGACTACTTCCAGCATTTCGTCCTTGAGCATCAGGACCACATGACCGAGACCGAACTGGCGCGCAAGCTGGGCGTAAGCCGCAAATGCCTGTGGGAGCGCCGCCAACGCCTGGGTATTCCACGGCGCAAGACGGGTGTGGCCAGCGAGAGCTGAGGGCGCGCGCCCACAGGTAACACCCACCGATGTGAAAAAACTGTTACCGCGGATATTTCGCGTAACAAAAGCCGGGGCTTACGGTAACGAAGCCCCGGCTTTTTTTGGCCCGTCAAAAACCCGAAACCACCTCAACCCCCCGGTTTTGCTGGGTGGCGCAAAAGTTGGCACGCACCCTGCTATATGCTTAGTACAAAAACAATAACAAGCTTTGTACAAGACAATAAAAATAAGACGAATCGACTCACGCATAACAAAAACAACACGGCGGAGGCGCAGCTAACTGATTCTTTTGGAGAGGCGTTGCATTTGGGGCTTGCCCCGCAACCAGGCCGAGAACAACAAAAACTGCCCTAAGGCAGAGCCTGAACTGGTTGGATCGTAGATCAGCAACACAGCGACCAAAGCAATCCGTTTGCTCTTGACTCCCGATTGGGAGTGTCATGAAGGTGAAGCTTCATGGCGAGGGCGATCAACAAAAACAAGAAGCCCGAAATAAATAATAAAAATAGAGCACGCAACTACTTCTGGGGGAGCTTCGGCTCCCCTTGTAGTTTCCGCGATTTGACCTTCCAGCAATCTCTTGAAGCTTTTGGCTTGGGGCTTGCAGCTTGTTCCTACACCATCCCCTGACTAAATGCTAGAATCCCGGCCCATCATGCGGTCATTCTTCGTTATGGCCGAACATTCCTTCAAACAGTGCATCCCATGCTGAAGAAGTTGTTCCAGTCATTCCGTTCTCCCTTGCGTCGTACGCAACACAAACGCAGCACGCCTGAAGTGCTCAATAGCAGCCAGCATTCGCTGCAACGCGCTCAATTCAGCCGTTATGCAGTGAACATCGTCGAACGTTTGCAGAACGCCGGCTACCAGGCTTATCTGGTGGGCGGGTGCGTACGCGACATGTTGCTCAATATCACGCCCAAGGACTTCGACGTCGCCACCAGCGCCACACCCGAGCAGGTACGCGCTGAATTCCGCAACGCGCGGATCATCGGCCGGCGCTTCAAGTTGGTGCATATCCACTTCGGTCGCGAAATCATCGAAGTCGCGACGTTCCGCGCAGGCCACCCGCAAAACGATGAAGAGGAAGACACTAACCAGTCCTCCCGCAACGAAAGCGGGCGCATTTTGCGCGACAACGTCTACGGCACCCTGGAAGAAGACGCGCAGCGCCGCGACTTCACCATCAACGCCCTCTATTACGATCCGGTCAGCGAGCGCATCCTCGATTACGCCAATGGCGTACACGATATCCGCAATAACCTGATCCGCCTGATCGGCGACCCGGTCCAGCGCTACCAGGAAGACCCGGTGCGCATGCTGCGGGCCGTGCGTTTCGCCGCCAAGCTGAACTTCGGCATCGAGAAACACACCGCTGCGCCAATTCGCGACCTGGCACCGATGCTGCGGGAAATTCCCTCGGCACGCCTGTTCGAAGAAGTGCTCAAGCTGTTCCTCTCGGGCTACGCCGCCGACACCTTTGAAATGCTGGTGGACCTGCAGCTATTCGATCCACTGTTCCCGGCCAGCGCCGAGGCCTTGGAATACAACCCGACGTACACCCACACCTTGATCAGCGAAGCGTTGATCAACACCGACCTGCGCATCAAGCAGAACAAGCCGGTTACCCCGGCGTTCCTGTTTGCTGCCCTGTTGTGGCCAGCCCTGCCAAAACGTGTACTGCGCTTGCAGGAACGTGGCATGCCGCCGATCCCGGCCATGCAGGAAGCCGCGCATGAGCTGATCGCCGAACAGTGCCAGCGCATCGCTATTCCGAAACGCTTCACTATGCCGATCCGCGAGATCTGGGACATGCAGGAGCGTCTGCCACGCCGCAGCGGCAAACGCGCCGACCTGTTGCTGGACAACCCGCGTTTCCGCGCCGGCTATGACTTCCTGCTGCTGCGTGAGAGCGCCGGTGAGCAGACTGATGGCCTGGGCGAATGGTGGACCGACTACCAGGACGCCAACGACAGCGAGCGCCGCGATATGATCCGCGACCTCGGCAGCAAGGGCGATGGCGCCGGCGAAGGCCCGAAGAAGCGCCGTCGCAGCGGTGCCAAGCGCAAGCGCAGCGCCGCTGATGCCTCGGGCGCAGCAGGCGAATAAACGTGGAACGCATCTACGTCGGCATGGGCAGCAACCTCGCGGCCCCGGATCAGCAATTGCGCAGCGCTCTTGACGCGCTGGCGCAATTGCCAGGCACCACCGTCGCCGGTGTCTCGACCTTCTATCAAAGTGACTCCCTGCTCCCGGGCCAGCCGCGCTACACCAACGCGGTGGCCGCCCTGGACAGCCACCTTGCGCCCCTGGAACTGCTGGACGCGCTGCAAGCCATCGAGAATGACCAAGGCCGCGAACGCCTTGAACGATGGGGCCCACGCACGCTCGACCTGGACATCCTGCTGTTTGGTGATCGCTTGATCGATGAACCGCGCCTCAAGGTCCCGCACTACCAGATGCACCTGCGCGCATTTGTGCTGTACCCGTTGGCCGAACTGGCACCCGCCAGCCTGACGTTACCCGATGGCCAAACCCTCGACGACTTACTGGCAGCCTGCCCGTTTGTCGGCCTGGAACGCTTGCCCCAAAACTGACTCGATCAATGTGGGAGCTGGCTTGCCTGCGATAGCATCACCTCGGTTTCACTGAAAGACCGAGGCGCCTGCATCGCAGGCAAGCCAGCTCTCACATTTTGTTCACCTACGCCCCTCAAAATCGCTTTCCCACTTGCTGAATCGCGTCAGTAACAGCGGTAACACCGCCATCGTAACAATGCGGTAACACATCCAATTGACTTCCCGTGTCCTCCTCACGACTATAGGCGTCCCGCTGCCGCCAACCCGGCGCTAAAGGGCGCAATCCAGGCCTTATAAGCACTGCTCTCAAGACAGTGCGCCTGTATAAACGAAGACTCACGCGCGTTACTCGCTGTTTCCAAGCGCCTGAACGAGGACCCTTTTCATGCCAGACATTACCCTGACCACCTTGCAGAGCCTCAAGCTCAAAGGTGAAAAAATCGCCATGCTGACCTGCTATGACGCCACCTTCGCCCACGCCAGTTGCCAGGCCGGGGTTGAAGTGCTGCTGGTAGGTGACTCCCTCGGCATGGTTCTTCAAGGGAATGACAGCACCCTGCCCGTCACCACTGATGAACTTGCGTACCACACCGCCAGCGTCAAGCGCGGTAACGATGGTGCCTTCATCATCGCCGACCTGCCATTCATGGGTTACGCGACGCTCGAACAAACCTTCCTGAATGCCGGCAAGCTGATGCAAGCCGGTGCGCACATGATCAAAGTCGAAGGCGCGGTGTGGCTTGCCGAGTCGATCCGCCTGCTGGCCGAACGCGGCGTGCCGGTCTGCGCGCACATGGGGCTGACGCCACAGTCGGTGAACATCCTCGGCGGCTACAAGGTTCAGGGCCGCAATGAGGCCCAGGCGCGCCAGATGCGTGCCGATGCCATTGCCCTGGAGCAGGCCGGCGCGGCAATGATCCTGCTTGAATGCGTGCCGAGCGAACTGGCGGCGGAGATCACCCAGGCCGTGAAAGTGCCGGTGATCGGTATCGGCGCAGGTTCCGCCACCGACGGCCAGGTGCTGGTGCTGCACGACATGCTCGGCCTGTCGATCAGCGGCCGCGTGCCGAAGTTCGTGAAAAACTTCATGGCCGGCCAAGCCAGCATCCACGACGCATTAAGCGCCTACGTCGCCGAAGTCAAAGGCGTGACCTTCCCTGGCGCCGAACACGGATTTTCTGCATGAACACCGTTAAAACCGTACGTGAACTGCGGGCCGCTGTTACCCACGCCCGCAACGCCGGCAAGCGCATTGGCTTTGTGCCGACCATGGGCAACCTGCACAGTGGCCATGCCACGCTGGTGACCAAGGCGGCCCAGCAGGCCGACTTCGTGGTGGCCAGCATCTTCGTCAACCCGCTGCAGTTTGGCGCCGGCGAAGACCTGGACAAATACCCGCGCACCCTCGCCGCCGACCAGGAAAAGCTGCTGCAAGCCGGCTGCAACCTGTTGTTCGCGCCCACCGTTGAGGAAATGTACCCCGGTGGCATGACCGGCCAGACCCGCGTCAGCGTGCCGCAATTGTCTGAAGGCCTGTGTGGCGCCAGCCGTCCGGGGCACTTCGAAGGCGTGGCGACGGTGGTCAGCAAGCTGTTCAACATGGTCCAGCCGGACATGGCGGTGTTTGGCCAGAAGGATTACCAGCAACTGGCCGTGATCCGCGCCATGGTCCATGACCTGAACATGCCGATCCAGATCATCGGCGAGCCCACTGTGCGCGCCGACGATGGCCTCGCGCTGTCGTCGCGCAATGGCTACCTCACCGATGAACAACGGGCCATTGCGCCAGTGCTGTACCGCAGCCTCAGCCACATTGGCGCAGCAATCAAAGCCGGTGACCACGACTTCGCCAAGCTGCGTGCCGAGCAGGTGCTGCAGATCGAAGCCGCCGGTCTGCGCCTGGACTACCTCGAAGTACGCCAAGGCGTGCATTTGCGCCCCGCCACACCCGAGGACCGCGATATCGTGATCCTGGTCGCCGCCTATCTGGGAGCCACCCGCCTCATCGATAACCTGCACCTGACCCTCGACTGACCCCTCCCCGTTGCCCTCTTCGTTGCGTGAATAAAAGTGCCGGTATAAAAAAGTACCGGCCTTAGCGCAGACAAAGCCAAGACATATCGACACGCTAGGTTTAATGTAATCGCCCTGCGCTATGGTTAGCGCTGTCCGGAATCCATTGCTTGATAAAAGACTGGACGTTCCGGGCTTAGAAGTGTCCTAAAGGCAGTCCCCGTAATAAAAGGAAACCCGCAGCGATGGCGTACTACCGCACTCCTCATGACGTTACCGCTCTGCCCGCCTGGCAAGCGCTCAATCAACATCGCCAAGCCATGCAGGATTTCAGCATGCGCGAAGCGTTCAATGCCGATCCTCAGCGTTTCTCCCAGTTCACCTTGAGCAGCTGCGGACTTTTCCTCGATTACTCGAAAAACCTGATCACCAGCGAAACCCGTGACCTGCTCGTGGGCCTCGCCAAAGAAGTCGGCCTCAAAGACGCGATCGACTCGCTGTACGCCGGCGAGCCCGTCAATTCGTCCGAAGGTCGCCCGGCCCTGCACACCGCCCTGCGCCGCCCGGTGGGCGACAAGTTGTCGGTGAACGGCGTGAACATCATGCCGGACGTGCACAAAGTGCTGAACCAGATCACTGACCTGGTCGGGCGCATCCACGACGGCCTGTGGCGTGGCTACACCGAGAAGCCGATCACCGACGTGGTGAACATCGGTATCGGTGGCTCGTTCCTCGGCCCGGAGCTGGTCTCCGAAGCCCTGTTGTCCTACGCCCATAAAGGCGTGCGCTGCCATTACCTGGCGAACATCGACGGCAGCGAGTTCCACGAGCTGACCATGAAGCTGCGCGCCGAGACCACGCTGTTTATCGTCTCGTCGAAATCCTTCAACACCCTAGAAACCCTGAAAAACGCCCAGGCCGCCCGCGCCTGGTACCTGGCCCAGGGTGGCTCGGAAGCAGAGCTGTACCGTCACTTCATCGCTGTATCCAGCAACAACGCGGCAGCCGTGGCCTTCGGTATCCGCGAAGAAAACATCTTCCCGATGTGGGACTGGGTAGGCGGTCGTTACTCGCTGTGGTCGGCCATCGGCTTGCCAATCGCCCTGGCGATCGGCATGTCCAACTTCAAGGAGCTGCTGTCCGGTGCCTACACCATGGACCAGCATTTCCAGAACGCGCCATTCGAAGCCAACATGCCAGTACTGCTCGGCTTGCTGGGTGTGTGGTACGGCAACTTCTGGGGTGCGCAGAGCCATGCGATCCTGCCGTACGACCACTACCTGCGTAACATCACCAAGCACTTGCAACAGTTGGACATGGAATCCAACGGCAAGAGCGTGCGCCAGGACGGCACCCCAGTGGCGACCGATACCGGCCCAGTGATCTGGGGTGGCGTAGGTTGCAACGGTCAGCACGCGTATCACCAGTTGCTGCACCAGGGGACCCAACTGATCCCGGCCGACTTCATCGTGCCGATCGTCAGCTTCAACCCGGTGTCCGACCACCATCAGTGGCTGTACGCCAACTGCCTGTCCCAGAGCCAGGCACTGATGCTCGGCAAGACCCGCGCCGAAGCCGAAGCCGAGCTGCGCGACAAAGGCATCCCGGAAGACGAAGTGCAGAAGCTGGCACCGCACAAGGTGATCCCGGGCAACCGTCCGAGCAACACCATCGTGGTCGAGCGCATCAGCCCGCGTCGCCTGGGCGCACTGGTCGCCATGTATGAGCACAAAGTATTCGTACAGAGCGTGATCTGGGGCATCAACGCCTTCGACCAATGGGGCGTGGAGCTGGGCAAGGAGCTGGGCAAGGGCGTCTACAACCGCCTGACCGGCGCCGAAGAAACCTCGGCCGAAGATGCTTCGACCCAGGGCCTGATCAACTACTTCCGCGGTCGTCACCGCGGCTGATCCAGGTATCGCAGGGCCAACGTCCGTTTGGACGTTGGCCTTGAACCCTCCCCTTGCAGGGTGCATCTTTATCACTTGTTGCCAAAACAAGAATAAGGATCGCTCATGTTCGATATCAGCACGTTCCCCACCGCCGATGCCGTCCGCCGGGCTGCGCAACTCAGTCAGGAGGACTACCAGCGCCTCTATCGCCAATCCATCGATCAGCCGGATACGTTCTGGGCTGAACAGGCCAAAGGCTTTCTCGACTGGACAACCCCGTGGCACACCGTTCAACGCTCAGACATCAAGACCGGCGCTGCGCAATGGTTTGCCGGCGGCCAACTGAATGTCAGCTACAACTGCATCGACCGTCACCTCGCCCTGCGCGCCGATCAGCCGGCCTTCATCTGGGAAGGCGATGATCCGACAAAATCTTCAAAAATCACCTACCGCCAACTGCACCAGAACGTCAGCCGCCTGGCCAATGTGCTGAAAAGCCGTGGCGTAAAGAAAGGCGACCGGGTGTGCATCTACATGCCGATGATCCCTGAAGCCGCCTACGCCATGCTCGCTTGCACGCGGATCGGCGCGGTACATTCCGTGGTATTTGGCGGCTTCTCGCCGGATGCCTTGCGTGACCGTATTCTCGACGCCGACTGCCGCACCGTAATCACTGCGGACGAAGGCGTGCGCGGTGGTAAACCGGTAGCACTGAAACAGAATGTCGACAAAGCCCTGGCCAGTTGCCCGAATGTGAGCACGGTGCTGGTGGTAGAACGCACCGGAGCGACCGTTAACTGGAGCGAAGGCCGCGATCTCAAGTATCAACAAGCCTTGGATGCGGCCAGCAGCGACTGCCCGCCTGAGCCAATGGACGCCGAAGACCCGCTGTTCATCCTCTACACCTCCGGCAGCACCGGCAAACCCAAAGGTGTGCTGCACACCACCGGCGGCTACCTGCTGCAAGCCGCAATGACCTTCAAATACGTGCTCGACTACCGCGAGGGCGAAGTGTTTTGGTGCACCGCCGATGTGGGCTGGGTCACCGGCCACAGTTACATCGTGTACGGCCCGCTGGCCAACGGCGCGACTTCGCTGATGTTCGAAGGCGTGCCGAGCTACCCGGACAGCTCACGCTTCTGGCAGGTGATCGACAAGCACAAGGTCAATATTTTCTACACCGCCCCTACCGCGTTGCGTGCCTTGATGCGCGAGGGCCATGGTCCGCTGGAGAGCACCTCTCGCGCCAGCTTGCGTCTGCTGGGCAGCGTCGGCGAACCGATCAACCCGGAAGCCTGGGACTGGTACTTCAATGCGGTGGGCGAACAGCGCTGCCCGATTGTGGATACCTGGTGGCAGACCGAGACCGGCGGCATCATGCTCAGCCCCTTGGTCAGCGCGCAGCGTATCAAGCCTGGCTGCGCCACCCAGCCGATGTTTGGCGTACAGCCCGTGCTGCTCGACGAACAGGGCAAAGAATTCAGCGGGGCCGGCAGCGGCGTACTGGCGATCAAAGCGAGCTGGCCGGGGCAGATCCGCAGCGTGTACGGCGATCCGCAGCGCATGATCGACACCTATTTCAAACCTTACCCCGGCTACTACTTCACCGGTGACGGTGCGCGACGCGATGAAGACGGCGACTACTGGATCACCGGGCGCATCGACGATGTGATCAACGTGTCCGGTCACCGTATCGGCACCGCCGAGGTGGAGAGCGCCCTGGTGCTGCACGACCAGGTCGCCGAGGCCGCCGTGGTGGGGTATCCCCATGATGTCAAAGGCCAGGGCATCTACGCCTTTGTCACGCCGATGAATGGCGTGGAACCCGACGACGCGCTGAAAAAACACCTGCTGGACCTGGTCAGCAAGGAAATTGGCAGCTTCGCCAAGCCGGAACTGATTCAATGGGCACCGGCCTTGCCGAAAACCCGCTCCGGCAAGATCATGCGCAGGATTTTGCGCAAGATCGCCTGCAACGAACTCGACAGCCTCGGTGATACCTCGACGCTGGCCGACCCGAGCGTGGTGGATGGCCTGATCGACAAACGCTTGAACCGATAGGAACCCCTGAGTCGCCATGGAATTTATCCGCAGCCGTATCGAAAGCCAGTTGATGAGCCTTACAGGCCTGTCGCTGGGCCAACTGGACCTGGAAAACCCCAAGGGCGACCCCGGCCTGTTCGGGCCCGATTCGGTGAGTTGGCAGGTGCATGGCGACTTCAGCAGCATGCTCATCGGCGGCATCAGCGCCTTGATGCTGCAAGCCTTGCACCCACTGGCCCTGGCGGGCGTGTGGGACCATTCGAACTTTCGTCAGGACATGCTCGGGCGGTTGCGGCGCACCTCGCAGTTCATCTCGGGCACGACGTTTGGTTCGCGCAAAGACGCCGAATGGCTGATCGAAAAAGTCCGCACCATTCACCTCCAGGTCGTCGGCCACGCTCCGGACGGGCGACCTTATGCGGCCAGCGACCCAGAGTTGCTGACCTGGGTGCATGTGGCGGAGGTCAGTAACTTCCTCGCCGCTCACCTGCGCTATCGCAACCCGCAGCTTTCAGGTCGAGACCAGGACCGTTACTACAGCGAAATTGCCTTGGTCGCCGAACAGTTAGGTGCGCGGCATGTGCCGCGCTCTCGGCAGGAAATTTCAGATTATCTGGCACGTATCCGCCCACAATTGCTGTGCGACGATCGCAGCCGCGAAGTACTGCGTTTACTGCTTGACGCGCCCTCCCCCAGCCTACTGGCCAAGCCCTTTGGCAGTTTGATGATGCAAGCCGGAATCGACCTGCTGCCGGATTGGGCCAGCGCCATGCTCGACCAACACCAAAGCCCGCTGCAACGCCAGATGATCCGTGCCGGGGTCAAGCGCAGTGCGCCGATGCTGCGCTGGGCGATGCGCAACGGTTCGGTGCAGCGCGCCCATCGACGGATGGGGTTGATGTAGGCGACGGTGCATAGCTGTTAAACTTCGCGCCCTCAATTCCCCTGCAAGGCGCGCTCCATGTTTTCCCTGAATCAGGCGCTGCGCGCCGCCCTCGATCATCGCCAAGACCTGATCAGCGAACTGCACGCCCAAGGCACCGACTGCTACCGACTGTTCCATGGCAGCCAGGAAGGCGCCGGCGGCCTGACCATCGACCGCTACGGCCCGCAATTGCTGGTGCAGAGCTTTCACCAAGCCCTGGAAACCGAAGAGCTGCTGGCGCTGCATCAACAGGTCAACCAGTACATGGGCCTGGAATTGTTGCTGGTGTACAACGACCGCTCCCGTGGCAATTCGCGCATCGACCGCGAAGACACGGTTTATCGTGCCGAGTCCGCTGCGCTGGAAGACCTGATCGGCCACGAGTGGGGCCTCAATTACCGCGTGCGCGGGCGCCATGCCGGGCAGGACCCGCTGCTGTTCCTGGATTTGCGTAACACCCGTGGCTGGGTCAAGGCAAACAGTGCCGGCAAAAGCGTGCTGAATCTGTTCGCCTACACCTGCGGCGTGGGCCTGAGCGCGGCCGCCGGGGGCGCCCGTGAGGTTTGCAACCTGGACTTCGCCGAGGGCAACTTGGCGGTCGGCCGCGAAAATGGCCTGCTGAACCCGCAACTGCCGACTATGGAATTTGTGCAGTCGGATTACTTCCCGGCGATCCGCCAATTGGCGGGCCTGCCGATCACCCAACGGCGCGGGCAGAAGCTGCCGAGTTATCCACGCCTGGAGCAGCGTCAATACGATCTGGTACTGCTCGACCCGCCAGCCTGGGCCAAAAGCGCGTTTGGCACAGTCGACTTGCTGCGCGATTACCAGAGTCTGCTCAAGCCCGCGCTGCTAGCCACCGCCGACAATGGCGTGCTGATCTGCTGCAACAACCTGGCAAAAGTCAGCATGGATGATTGGCGCGAACAGGTCCTGCGCTGCGCGGAGAAAGCCGGACGCCCCGTACGTGACTGGACAATCATGACGCCAGGCGCGGACTTCCCCTCGCAGGATCAACAGCCACCGCTGAAAACCCTGATACTCCAGCTGTAAGACGTTTCTCAAAGGGCCTTGCTCTTCGGAACCGAAAACCCGTGCCATACTCCAAGGCACTCCTGTTTGACATAGATGGCGTCACCCCATGCCCAAAGGATTGATTCGCGCCGCCGGCGCCTTGTTGACCGCTCTTGCCCTGTACAGCTTGCTGGGCTTTTTGATTCTCCCCGGTATCGCGCTTCGGATTGCCAACCAGCAACTGGCCAATTACGCCACGGTGCCGGCCCGGATCGAGCGGATCGAGCTCAACCCGTTCAGCCTGGAAGTGACGGCATGGGGGCTCCAGATCGGTGAGCCCGGCAAGGAACAGGTGGGTTTCGAACGCCTCTATGCCAATCTTCAGATCGACAGCCTCTGGACCCGCGCCCTGCACCTTGCCGATGTGCAACTGGACAAGCCGAAGACCGAGCTGCTGTTCGACAAATCCGGCCAGTTGAACCTCGCACAGTTGTTCAAGCTGCCCCCCAGCGAGCCAACGCCCGCCGATCCTGATGCCAAGCCCTTCCCGTTGCGCATCGACAGCATCAAGCTGGCGGGCGGCTATGTGCACTTTCAGGACCTGCGCCCCAGCGAACCGATCGAATTCCTCTACGATACGCTCGACTTCGAACTGAAAAACCTCAGCACCTTGCCTGAAGACAATGCCGACATGACATTGGTGGCGGCCGGGCCTGAAGGTGGGCGAATCGACTGGAAAGGTAATTTCAGCCTGGTGCCGATGCTCTCCGAAGGCACGTTGAAGGTCACCGATGGCAAGATGAAAGCCTGGTGGCCCTATGTACGTGATGCGCTGCCACTGGTACTTGAAGACGGCGTGCTCAACTTCAGTACCGAGTACAAGTTCAGCCTGGCCAAAGAGACCGAGCTGAACCTCACCAACACCGCCGCCAGCATCGCGCCATTTGCCATCAAGGCGCCCGACGGTCGCCCACTGGTGCGCCTGGAACGCCTGGACGTCAGCGAGACCACGGTAGACCTGGCGAAACAGCAAGTGGTGGTGGGCAAGATCCGCAGCAACAAACTCGAAACCTGGGCGGCCCTTGAGGCTGACGGGCAACTTGACTGGCAGAAACTGTTCGCCAGCCAACCGAGCAAACCGGCCAAGGCGCCGGAGCCTGCCACCGCACCGGCGACCGCCGACTCGCCAAAAGCCGAGCCCGCCGCGCCGAGCAAGCCTTGGCAAGTGCTGCTCAAGGACGTGCAACTGCGCAACTATCAGGTGCACCTGGCCGACCGCCAGGCCAAACCGGCGGTCGCGCTGGAGGTAGGCCCGCTGAACGTCGACCTGCAGAACTTCGATAGCCTTAACCAGAGCCCGTTTACCCTGAAAGTCGACTCAGGCGTGGGCAAGCAAGGCAAAATCCAGGCGACCGGCGAGGTCAACCTCAACCCGGTCAGCGCCAAGCTCAAAGTGAACACCCAGGACATCGACCTTCGGGTTGCCCAGTCCTACATCAGCCCGTTCATCCGCCTGGAACTGCGCAGCGGCATGCTCGGCAGCAACCTCGATGTAAACCTGAAAAGCACTGACCCTCTGAAACTGCAGGTCACTGGCCGCGCCCAGGTCGACCAATTACACACGCTGGACACCCTCAAGACCCGCGACTTCCTCAAATGGCAGCGCCTGGTGCTCGAAGGCGTCAACTACCAGCACGGCGACAGCCTGTCGATCGACAAGGTCAACCTGCTGCAGCCGTATGCACGCTTCATGATCAACGATGACCGTACCACCAACGTTGATGACCTCTTGATTCCGCAAGCCCCCGACAAAGGACCCAAGCCCGCCAGCAAGGACAAGCCCTTGGGCATTCGCATCGGCCAGATTGCGATCAACGACGGTTCCGCCAACTTTGCCGACTTCAGCCTCACCCCCAACTTCGCCACGGCGATTCAGCAGCTCAACGGTCAGATCGGCACCATTGACAGCCGCCAGGCCAAACCAGCCAGCGTTGATATCAAGGGCAAGGTCGACCGCTACGCGCCGGTCACGATCAAAGGCAGCGTAAACCCGTTTGATCCGATGGCGGCGCTGGACATTGCCACCAGTTTCAAACGCGTCGAGCTGACCACCCTGACGCCCTATTCCGGCAAGTTCGCCGGGTTCCGTATCCGTAAGGGCCGTCTCAACCTCGACCTGCACTACGTGATCACCAAGGGCCAGTTGAAGGCCGAGAACAAGGTGGTGGTCGAGCAATTGCAACTGGGTGAGAAGGTCGACAGCGCCGATGCCGTGGATTTGCCGATTCGCCTGGCGATCGCGCTACTCAAGGACAGCGACGGCAAGATCTCCATCGAACTGCCGGTAACCGGCGACCTGAATAACCCGCAATTCAGTGTGATGCCCATCGTGTGGCAGACCCTGCGTAACCTGGTGGTGCGCGCAGCGACAGCGCCCTTCAAATTCATCGGCGGGTTGGTGACCGGCGGCGGTTCGGAAGACCTTGGGAATGTGTCGTTCGCCCCAGGTTCCAGCGAGTTGAACAAAGACGCCGAAGGCGCCTTGAACACCCTGGCCAAGGCACTGAAAGAGCGTCCTACCCTGCGTCTGGAAATCGAAGGCACTGCCGCTGCCAGCAGCGACGGGCCTTTCCTCGCTGCGCAGCGCCTGGAACGTGAATACCAATACAACTACTACAAAATGCTCCAGCGCCGGGGTGACAAGGTGCCCGCACAGGCGTCGCTGCTGGTCGTCCCGGAAGGTGAAAAGGCGCCTCTGCTTGAAGGCATTTACCGCACCCGTTTGAAACAGCAACCGCCGGCGGAATGGAAAGACCTGAGCCGCGATGACCGCACAGCGAGGCTCAAGGACGGCGTGATCAAGTTCTGGAGCACCAGTGATGTATTGCTGCGTCAACTGGGCCAGGACCGTGCCAGCACCATCAAGGACTACTTGGTGGATAAGGGCCAGCTGGAAGACGACCGGGTGTACTTCATTGATGCCAACCTGGGTCAGGCTGAGAAGGACGGACGGGTCGTGACGCCCATGCACCTGGACGCCGAATAGACCCCGCACATCTATAGGAGCTGGCTTGCCGGCGATGCGGGCACCTCGGGTTTTCAGTTGAACCGTGGTGACGCTATCGCCGGCAAGCCAGGTCCTACAGATGACTTGTATTGGCGTGAGATTGCATCCAGCGCGAAATAGAAAAGGCCCCGACACGAATGTCGGGGCCTTTAATGACCACATCCTTGTGGCCGGTCGCATGAACCTGTGTGGTGCGTTGAGTGGATAACTAGCTCACTCTCTGCCGCCTAGTTCAGACGAATTCCTCCAGCGTTACTCTGCTTTCAGGCCGTCGGCCGATACAGCTTTAACGCCTTTGATTTTCTTGGTGATATTCACCGCGGTAGTTTTCTGAGCTTCAGTGACCGCTACGGTCGAAGACAGGGAAACTACACCTTTGTTGGTTTCGACTTTGATGTCGGTACCAGGAATGCCTTTTTCGGTTACCAGATCAGCTTTGACTTTGGTGGTGATCCAAGTATCCGAGGTGGACTCTTTAGCGCTAGCAGCTGCGCCCTTGGTTTTATCGATACCATCAGCTTTGGTTGCGCCGCCAGCCAGTAGGCCATCAGCAGAAACAGCAGTCACACCTTTGATTTTCTTGGTGATGGCTACAGCGGTCGCTTTTTGCGAGTCCGAAATAGCGACGTCGGAGGACAGGGAAACCACACCTTTGTTGGTTTCAACCTTGATGTCCGAACCAGGAATACCTTTCTCGGTCAGCAGGTCAGCTTTCACTTTGGTGGTGATCCAGGTATCCGAGGTGGACTCTTTAGCCTTGGTCACTTCACCGGCCGCCAGGGTCATAGGGGCTTGGGAAGTCTGAGCAAAGGCTACGTTAGCACCCATGGCCAGGGTCAGAGCGGTAGCAGTAGCGAGAGCGAACTTCTTCATACGAGTAACTCCTGTTTTATTAAAAGTCTGCAGTACGTAAACCTTGATGCTGCAGCGTTAACAGGGATATTGCAGGCAGTGTGCCAAGTTTGATGAGCCAATAAAACTCATATAAAACAACAAGTTATAAAAACACGTAATTTTCGGAATCGTGCAAGTTGCATGAATACCATCGTGGCTGCATGCAAGTTGCGGCTTTTGGATTCAGCTAAACGGCTGATTTCCCGCTACTTTCCAGCGCCCATAAAAAAAGGACTCCGAAGAGTCCCTTTTTCAGCTGAAAGCTCGGGGGGATTAAACGCCCGAAGCCTTGGCTGCTGCTACGTCCTTGATGGACAGCTTGATACGGCCGCGGTTGTCCACGTCCAGAACCAGCACTTCCACTTCCTGGCCTTCTTTCAGAATGTCGGTCACTTTCTCAACGCGAGCGTCGCTCAGCATGGAGATGTGAACCAGACCGTCTTTGCCCGGCAGGATGTTGACGAATGCGCCGAAGTCGACGATGCGCTCAACCTTACCGACGTAGATCTTGCCGATCTCGGCCTCAGCGGTAATGCCCAGAACGCGCTGACGTGCAGCTTCAGCCGCTTCCTTGGTTTCGCCGAAGATCTTGATGGAGCCGTCGTCTTCGATATCGATCGAAGCCTTGGTCTCTTCACAGATCGCACGAATGGTCGCGCCGCCTTTACCGATGACATCACGGATTTTGTCGGTGTCGATTTTCATCGCGATCATGGTCGGAGCATTTTCCGACAGCTCGGTACGGGACTGACCAATGATCTGGTTCATCTGGCCGAGGATGTTCAGGCGCGCTTCCAGGGCTTGGCCCAGGGCGATTTCCATGATCTCTTCGGTGATGCCCTTGATCTTGATGTCCATCTGCAGCGCGGTCACACCTTTGGCGGTACCGGCTACCTTGAAGTCCATGTCGCCCAGGTGGTCTTCGTCACCCAGGATGTCGGTCAGGATGGCGAACTTCTCGCCTTCTTTAACCAGGCCCATGGCGATACCGGCAACCGGCGCCTTCATTGGCACACCAGCGTCCATCAGCGCCAGGGAAGCACCGCAAACGGAAGCCATGGAGCTGGAACCGTTGGACTCGGTGATTTCCGACACAACACGGATGGTGTACGGGAACACGTCAGCAGCCGGCAGCATGGCCTGGACCGAACGACGGGCCAGACGGCCGTGACCGATTTCGCGACGACCAGCACCGCCCATGCGACCACACTCGCCCACCGAGAACGGAGGGAAGTTGTAGTGCAGCATGAAGGGGTCTTTTTTCTCGCCTTCCAGGGTGTCCAGTAGCTGTGCGTCACGGGCAGTGCCCAGGGTCGCAACAACCAGTGCCTGGGTTTCACCACGGGTGAACAGGGCCGAACCGTGGGTCTTCGGCAGAACGCCGACTTCGATGTTCAGCGGGCGTACGGTGCGGGTGTCGCGACCGTCGATACGTGGCTTGCCGTTAACGATGTTTTCGCGAACGGTGCGGTATTCGATTTCACCGAATGCAGCTTTGACGTCGCTGGCGGAAGGCTGGCCTTCTTCACCGGACAGCTTGGCTACAACCTGGTCCTTCAACTCGCCCAGGCGAGCGTAACGGTCGGCCTTGACGGTGATGGTGTAGGCGTCGGAGATGGCAGCGCCGAACTCGGAGCGGATAGCGCCCAGCAGTTCGGTGGCTTCCGGGGCAGCAGCCCAGGTCCAGGTTGGCTTGGCAGCTTCGGCAGCCAGCTCGGTGACAGCCTTGATGACCGCCTGGAACTCGTCGTGGGCGAACAGTACAGCGCCCAGCATCTGGTCTTCGGTCAGCTCTTTGGCTTCCGATTCAACCATCAATACGGCTTCCGAGGTACCGGCAACGACCATGTCCAGGCTCGATGCTTTCAGTTGCTCGTAAGTCGGGTTCAGCAGGTAGCCGGTGCTTTCGTGGAAGGCAACGCGGGCTGCGCCGATCGGGCCATCGAAAGGAATACCGGAAATGGCCAGGGCAGCCGAGGTACCGATCATCGCAGCGATGTCCGGATCGGTCTTCTTGCTGGTGGAAACGACGGTGCAGACAACCTGCACTTCGTTCATGAAACCTTCTGGGAACAGCGGACGGATCGGACGATCGATCAGTCGGGAAGTCAGGGTTTCTTTCTCGGAAGGACGGCCTTCGCGCTTGAAGAAACCGCCAGGGATCTTACCGGCAGCGTAAGTCTTTTCCTGGTAGTGAACGGACAGAGGGAAGAAGCCTTTGCTCGGGTCAGCGGTCTTGGCGCCAACAACGGTTACCAGTACGGTAACGTCGTCATCAACGGTAACCAGCACTGCGCCGGAGGCTTGACGGGCAATACGGCCTGTCTCGAGGGTAACGGTCGACTGACCGAACTGGAATTTTTTGATAACCGGGTTCACGGTGTCCTACCTTCTTTGTGGCTCTTGGGGAACTTGTCTTCTTGCGAAATTCTTGGGCAATGCCGGGAATCGGCCCGACGCTAGTCCAGGGTAAAACGTGTATCCAGATAAAACTTGAGGCTGGGAGCCTGCCATGGGCCAGCGGGAATCCCACTGACACACGGCAGACAACCAACCTCTAGCGCAATCGCTTATTAGCGACGCAGACCCAGGCGACCGATCAGAGTCTGATAACGACCCAGATCCTTGCCTTTCAGGTAGTCCAGCAGCTTACGGCGCTGGTTTACCATGCGGATCAGACCACGACGGGAGTGGTGATCTTTACCGTTGGCCTTGAAGTGACCTTGCAGCTTGTTGATGTTGTGGGTCAGCAGTGCAACTTGCACTTCTGGCGAACCAGTGTCACCAACAGCTTGCTGATAGTCAGCAACGATTTGTGCTTTTTCTTGAACGTCGAGAGCCATGAGGCAATCCTTTTTTCAGGAAACCACCCAAAGGGCAGTTTCAACAGGCCAGGGACAAATCCCTGTATCTAAAAATGAGTGTTGACCGTGCCTGTTAACAGCCACACTCGTTCGGTCATTCTGACCGAATCAGTCGACGCGGCGCTATGCGCCCGTCTTCGCTCACTTCACCGATACCGATAAAGCGACCGTTATGATCCTGTACCCGCACCATGCCGAACTTCGGCGCATCCGGGGCACGCACCGGCTGGCCGTTTAGCCAGTAGAACGCGCTGTGTTCCGAGAAGTGCAGCAATGGCCAATCGAGCAAACCGCTGTCCGATGGCATCAGGAAGCGATCAACCGCTTCATTGCCGCCTTCGGCGTGTACCGCTTCCAACTCTTCCAACGTGACCGTCTGGGCCAGGCTGAAAGGACCGGCCTGGGTGCGTCGCAGTTCTGCAACGTACGCGCCGCAACCGAGCTTCTCACCGATATCTTCCACCAGGGTACGGATATAGGTGCCTTTGCTGCAGTCCACGGCCAACCGGGCGGTGTCGCCTTCACAGGCGAGCAATTCCAAGCGCGCAATAGTAACAGAACGCGGTTCGCGCTCCACTACTTCGCCCGCACGCGCCAGCTTGTAAAGAGGCTGGCCATCACGCTTTAGCGCCGAGTACATCGGCGGTATCTGACTGATTTCCCCACGAAAACCGGGTAAAGCAGCTTCAATATCAGCACGACCAACGGTCACGTCGCGAACCTGCAGAACATCACCTTCGGCATCGGCCGTGGTGGTGGTCTTGCCCAGTTGCATCAGGGTTTCGTAACCCTTGTCGGAATCGAGCAGGTATTGCGAAAACTTGGTGGCCTCGCCAAAGCACAACGGCAGTACGCCGGTGGCGAGGGGGTCGAGACTACCGGTGTGCCCGGCCTTTTCGGCGTTGAGCAGCCAGCGGACCTTCTGCAATGCGGCATTGGAGGTAAAGCCAATGGGCTTGTCGAGCAGGATTATGCCGCTGACGTTGCGACGGATACGTTTGACCTGAGCCACCGCTTACTCCTTGGCGTCTTCAGGTGTGGACGGGCGCTGGCTGTCTTCAGCCACGGCGCGCTCGATCAGTGCCGACAGGTGCGCACCCCGCACGACGCTTTCATCGTAGTGGAAGTGCAACTGAGGAACACTGCGCAGCTTCATTTCACGGGCCAATTGCATGCGCAGGAAACCTGCCGCCGAATTGAGCACCTTGATGCTTTGCGCGATTTCTTCGCTGCTGTCCTGCCCCATCACGGTGATGAAGATCTTCGCGTGACCCACGTCACGGCTCACTTCAACGGCGGTGATGGTGACCAGGCCAACGCGTGGGTCTTTGACTTCGCGACGGATCAGTTGGGCCAGCTCGCGCTGCATCTGATCACCGATACGCTGGGTACGGCTGTATTCTTTTGCCATGTCTTGTTACCTGTTACTGCCACACGGTGAAACCCGTGGGGTCTGAAAGCGGCAAACGCCCGGCCTGACAAAAGCCAGACCGGGCGTTGCGTTTAGAGTCCGTACGCGGTGCGGGGCATCTCCATGCCCACACGCCGCGTGGCTCCGGAAGTGCGCGAGTTAGAGGCTGCGAGCAACCTGAACCTTCTCGAAGACTTCGATCTTGTCGCCAACCTTGACGTCGTTGTAGCTCTTGACGCCGATACCGCATTCCATGCCGGCACGTACTTCAGAAGCGTCATCCTTGAAGCGGCGCAGGGATTCCAGCTCGCCTTCGAAGATAACGATGTCTTCACGCAGTACACGGATTGGACGGTTACGGAACACGGTGCCTTCGACAACCATGCAGCCGGCGATCGCGCCGAATTTCGGCGAGCGGAACACGTCACGTACTTCGGCGATACCCAGGATGTTCTCCCGGACGTCGCTGCCAAGCATGCCGGTGAGGGCTTTCTTGACGTCTTCGATGATGTCGTAGATGACGTTGTAGTAACGCATGTCCAGGCCTTCCTGCTCGACGATCTTGCGAGCGCCAGCATCGGCACGCACGTTGAAGCCGAACAGTACAGCGTTGGAAGCCAATGCCAGGTTGGCGTCGGATTCGGTGATACCACCGACACCGCCACCGACAACGCGCACTTGCACTTCGTCGTTACCCAGGCCATTCAAGGCGCCGTTCAACGCTTCGAGGGAACCACGTACGTCAGATTTGAGGACGATGTTAAGCGTCTTCTTCTCTTCCTGGCCCATGTTCTCGAAGATGTTTTCCAGCTTGCCGGCGTGAGCACGGGCCAGCTTGACTTCACGGAACTTGCCTTGACGGAACAGAGCCACTTCACGGGCTTTCTTCTCGTCGGCAACTACGCTCATCTCGTCGCCAGCGTCCGGGGTACCGTCCAGGCCGAGGATC
The DNA here is from genome assembly GCF_024112395.2 of Pseudomonas pergaminensis. NCBI lineage: Bacteria > Pseudomonadati > Pseudomonadota > Gammaproteobacteria > Pseudomonadales > Pseudomonadaceae > Pseudomonas > Pseudomonas pergaminensis. The sequence goes on from NZ_CP078013.2 coordinate 5,656,145, forward strand.
TCGACCGGGATAGCAGGACCTGCTTCCTTGATTGGCTTGCCGTTCTCGTCGAGCATGGCACGTACACGGCCGTAGTTCGAACCGACCAGTACCATGTCGCCTTGGCGCAGGGTGCCGTCTTGAACCAGAACGGTCGCAACCGGGCCACGGCCCTTGTCGAGACGGGACTCAACCACCACACCACGGCCAGGAGCCGATGGAGTCGCGGTCAGTTCCAGAACCTCGGCTTGCAACAGAACGGCTTCGAGCAGTTCGTCAACGCCGGTACCCATCTTCGCGGAGACTGGTACGAATGGTGTGTCGCCACCCCACTCTTCGGATGTCACGCCGTGAACCGACAGTTCGCTACGGATGCGATCGAGATCAGCGCCCGGCTTGTCGATTTTGTTCACCGCAACCACCAACGGAACGCCAGCTGCCTTGGCATGCTGAACGGCTTCGATGGTTTGTGGCATCACGCCGTCGTCGGCTGCAACCACCAGGATCACGATGTCGGTCGCCTTGGCACCACGGGCACGCATTGCGGTAAACGCGGCGTGACCAGGGGTATCGAGGAACGTCACCATGCCACGGTCGGTTTCAACGTGGTACGCGCCGATGTGCTGGGTGATACCGCCGGCTTCGCCCGCAGCCACCTTGGCACGACGGATGTAGTCGAGCAGGGAAGTTTTACCGTGGTCAACGTGGCCCATTACGGTCACAACCGGTGCACGGGAAACAGCCTCACCTTCAAACTTCAGGGACTCGGCCAAGGAATCTTCCAGGGCGGTGTCGCTGACCAGGGTCACTTTGTGGCCCAATTCTTCAGCCACAAGCTGGGCAGTTTCCTGATCCAGTACCTGGTTGATGGTGGCTGGAGTACCCAGCTTGAACATGAACTTGATGATTTCAGCTGCCTTGACCGACATCTGCTGGGCCAGATCGCCCACAGTGATGGTCTCGCCGATCTTCACTTCACGCACGACAGGGCCGGTTGGGCTCTGGAAACCGTGGGCGTTGCGTTTCTTCAGCTTGGCCTTGCCGCGACCACCACGACGGAAGCCATCGCTTTCTTCGTCGGTAGTACGCGGGGCAACGCGTGGAGCAGGCGCTTTCTCTTTGACCGAAGCACGATGTGGAGCGTTTTTGCGCTCGCCATCGCCACCACCACCGCGACGATTGTTATCGTCAGCACGTGGCTTGTCCGGACGACGAGGTTCGTCGCGTTTACGGGCGTCAGCAGCAGGTGCTGGTGCAGCGGCAACCGGAGCGGCCTCACGCACAGCTTCTACCGGCGCGCTAGGCGCGGCGACCGCTTCAGTGGCAGCGGGTTGCGCAGCAGCAGGCTGGCGACGCGCTTCTTCTTCGGCGCGACGCTTGGCTTCTTCTTCAGCCTTCTGACGAGCAGCATTTTCTACTGCGCGACGTTCTTCCAGTTCGCGTTTGCGCTCGGCTTCGATTTCTTCCGGGCTGCGCTGTACGAAGACTTTCTTCTTGCGTACTTCAACGCTGATGCTCTTGCTACCAGCAACACGCAGGGTGCTGGTGGTTTTGCGCTGCAATGTAATCTTGCGCGGTTCTTCCACTTTCGCCTTGTGGCTGCTCTTCAAGTGAGTCAGCAAAGACTGCTTCTCACTATCGCTCACACCTTCATCGGCGGCGGTGTGCGGCAGACCTGCCTCACGCATCTGCTGCAACAGGCGCTCTACCGGTGTTTTGACCTCATCGGCCAGTTGTTTCACCGTGACTTGCGTCATGCACTTCTCTCCTCAGGCCGCGCCTAGTTACTCGAACCAATGGGCTCGGGCGGCCATGATCAACTTGCCGGCACGATCATCGTCAATGCCGTCGATGTCGAGCAGATCGTCAATAGACTGCTCGGCCAGGTCTTCGCGGGTAATTACGCCGCGCACCGCCAGTTCCATCGCCAAATCCTTGTCCATACCCTCAAGCGAGAGCAGGTCTTCGGCCGGATGGGCGTCTGCCAGCTTTTCCTCAGTAGCGATGGCTTTAGTCAACAAACGATCCTTGGCCCGAGCGCGAAGCTCGTTGACGGTGTCTTCGTCAAAGCCGTCGATGTTGAGCATTTCTTCCAACGGTACGTAGGCAATCTCTTCCAGGCTGGTGAAGCCTTCATCTACCAGCACCTGCGCCAGGTCTTCATCGACTTCCAACTCTTCGATGAAGTTGCGCAGGATGTCACCGGTTTCAGCTTGCTGCTTAGCCTGGATGTCCGATTCGGTCATCACGTTCAGGGTCCAACCGGTCAGTTGGCTGGCCAGACGCACGTTCTGACCACCACGACCAATGGCCTGAGCCAGATTGTCTGCGCCAACGGCGATGTCCATTGCATGGGCATCTTCGTCAACGATAATTGCCGCCACTTCAGCCGGCGACATGGCGTTGATCACGAACTGCGCCGGGTTATCGTCCCACAGGACGATGTCCACACGCTCACCGCCCAATTCACCCGACACTGCCTGGACGCGCGAACCGCGCATACCGATGCAAGCGCCTTGCGGGTCGATGCGTTTGTCCTTGGACCGGACCGCGATCTTGGCACGCGAACCCGGGTCGCGGGACGCAGCCATGACTTCGATCAGGCCTTCGGCGATTTCCGGCACTTCGATACGGAACAGCTCGATCAGCATTTCCGGCGCGGTACGCGACAGGATCAACTGAGGGCCGCGGTTCTCGGTGCGGATTTCCTTGAGCAACGCACGCAAGCGCACGCCGACACGGAAGGTTTCGCGAGAGATGATGTCTTCGCGGGCCAGCAACGCTTCGGCGTTGTTGCCCAGGTCGACGATCACGTTGTCGCGGGTGACTTTTTTCACGGTGCCGGAGATGATTTCACCCAGGCGCTCGCGATAGGCGTCAACGACTTGAGCGCGCTCGGCTTCGCGAACCTTCTGCACGATGACCTGCTTGGCGGTCTGTGCAGCGATACGGCCGAATTCGATCGATTCGATCTTTTCTTCGACGACATCACCGACCTTGGCGCCAGGATGCGTTTCGGCAACCTTGCTTGGCCAGGTTTCGATGGCCGGATCATCAAGATCGGCTTCTTCAACGACCGTCCAGCGACGGAAAGTCTCATAGGCACCGGTGTGGCGGTTGATTTCCACACGCAGATCAACTTCGTCTTCAAAACGCTTTTTGGTAGCAGTGGCCAGGGCCAGCTCCAGCGCTTCAAAAATCACGTTTGCCGGTACGCCCTTTTCATTGGATACCGACTCAACAACCAGCAGTACTTCTTTGCTCATCGTACGCCTCGCCTTTCGCAAGCCATTGGATCCGCGGGATCCGCGTCTCAGTCAAAACTGGGAATAATGTTGGCCTTGTCGATCATATCGATCGGCAACAGGAATTCATGGTCTTCTACCTGCACCACGACATCCTGTTCTTCTACACCGCGCAGAAGGCCCTGAAAGTTGCGTCGCCCTTCAAAGGGAGATCGCAGCTTGATCTTCACTTGTTCACCGGCAAATTTTGCAAACTGATCAATAGTGAACAGTGGGCGTTCCATGCCTGGCGAGGAAACTTCGAGGGTGTATTCAACGGAGATCGGATCTTCAACATCCAGCACACCGCTGATCTGACGGCTGACAATGGCACAATCGTCCACCAGCACGCCGCCCTCTTTATCGATATAAACGCGCAACATTGAGTGGCGACCTTGAGCCGAAAACTCAATACCCCAGCATTCATAGCCTAGGGCCACGACCACCGGGGCCAACAAGGCCTGCAACTCTTCTAGCTTGCTCGACACCTGAACCCCCTCGTGCATGTATGTGCATGCTGTGCAAAATAAAAAAATGGGCGAAACGCCCATCCTTGAAACGCCGTCGAACAGCGGCGTTGAAAGTGTCCAGCTAACAAAAAGCCCCTTAAAAGGGGCTCCGCTAAAACTGGTTGCGGGGGCCGGATTTGAACCGACGACCTTCGGGTTATGAGCCCGACGAGCTACCAGACTGCTCCACCCCGCGACAAAGCTGGGGCGGAAGTATACGACCGATCCCTTACAGGGTCAATGTAACCTTCCACCTACAAGAAAGCCCGCAACAGCGGGCTCTCCTGATAATTGGTACCGAGAAGGGGACTCGAACCCCTACACCCTATGGGCACAACCACCTCAAGGTTGCGTGTCTACCAATTCCACCACCTCGGCAATACAGCGTTTACAACCTTCTTACTTCTGCTCTTGAGCTGGAGGTACGTCAGTCGCTGGAGTAGCCGACTTTTGCTCTTGAAGCACCGGGACATCATCAGAAGCCGGTTTTGCTTTTGGCACTTCCAACACTGCTGGGTTTGGGAGACCTACTTGAGTCAGCACATGAGCTTTCTCTTTAGCAAAGTAACCTAACCCCAAGCTGGTTATGAAGAAACCGGCGGCAAGTATAGCAGTAAACTTACTAAGAAAGGTAGAGGAACCTTGGCTTCCGAACACAGTATTTGAAGCACCTGCACCGAAAGACGCACCAGCATCCGCACCTTTACCCTGTTGCAACAAAACCAGGGCAACTACGCCCAGGGCAGCCAACAGATGAAAAACGACTACGACTGTTTCCAGCATTTTTTCAGTTTCCCGCGGCGCGACAGATCGCACCGAACTCATCTGCATTCAGGGAAGCTCCACCAATGAGCCCCCCATCGATATCCGGCATGCCGAACAGTTCGACCGCATTGGCCGCCTTCACGCTGCCGCCGTATAGAAGACGCACACCTTGTGCGACTTCAGAATTCTCTGCCGCTAACTGCGCGCGGATGGCTGCGTGCACATCCTGCGCCTGTTGCGGTGTAGCAGTCAGCCCGGTACCAATAGCCCAGACCGGCTCGTAAGCAATAACTGCCTTTGCAAACGCACCAACACCCAGCTCCTCGATGATGCTGCCCAGCTGACGCGAGACAACTTCAAGAGTCTTGCCCGATTCACGCTGCTCCAGGGTCTCCCCTATGCACAACACTGGAATCAAGCCACAAGCCTGTGCCGCTGCGAACTTGCGATTGAGTGTCCCATCACGCTCGCCCATCATCTGACGACGCTCGGAGTGCCCGACAAGCACATAGGAACAACCTGCATCGATCAACTGACTCGGCGAAATCTCGCCGGTCAACGCACCTTGCATCGGCTCCACCGCAGAGTTCTGCGCGCCGACCTGGATCGACTTGCCTTTCAAGCCATCAACCACTTGGTTGATATGCAAGCAAGGCGGAAAAACCGCAACATCGACACCGCTAGGCAAGGCCAAGTGACGAAGGCCATTGATCAGCTCAGCGACACTGGCGCGGGTACCGTGCATCTTCCAGTTACCAGCTACCATAGTGCGACGCATGCTGTACCTCGTCGGTCAAAGTGGGCGCAGATGTTACCCAACCACATCATCACTGGCAAGCCGAATTCAGGCGCAAACTTCAGTTACTAGTTTTGCCAGGTCTTCGGCATGGCCGCGAACCTGTGTTTCGTCGTCACCTTCGACCATGACGCGCACCAGCGGCTCTGTGCCGGACTTGCGCAACAGCACGCGGCCACGCCCCGCCATTGCCAGGGTCACGCGCTCGCACGCCTCTTTGACAGCCGGGTGCTCGATCGGGTTTTCGCCGCCGGCAAACCGTACATTCAGCAGTACTTGCGGACATTTGCGCAGCGCCTGGCGCGCCTGGGCCAAGCTCTCTTCGCGACGGCGCAGCGACAGCAGAACCTGCAGCGCAGCAATGATCGCATCGCCCGTAGTGGTGTGCTGGAAGCAGACAACGTGACCGGAATTCTCGCCACCCACCTGCCAGTTACGCTCGAGCAACTCGGCGATCACATAGCGGTCACCGACATTGGCGCGCACAAACGGAATACCCAGGTCCGCCAAGGCCAATTCAAGCCCCAGGTTACTCATCAAGGTACCGACAACACCACCTTGCAGCTTGTTACGCTCGTGCAGGTCGCGGGCAATGATGAACAAGAGGTCATCGCCATCAACGATGGCCCCGGTGTGATCCACCATCAGCACACGGTCACCGTCACCGTCAAAAGCAATGCCCAGGTCGGCATGTTCGGCAAGGACGGCGGCCTGCAATTGCTCCATGTGTGTGGAGCCGCAGTTGTCATTGATGTTCAGCCCGTTAGGCTGGGCCGACAGGACTGTAACGTCCGCGCCCAATTCCTTGAATACGCTTGGCGCCACTTTGTAGGTCGCGCCATGTGCGCAATCGACCACAATCTTCAGGCCGGCGAAATTGGTGCTGCTGGGCACACTGCTTTTGCAAAATTCGATATACCGGCCAGAGGCGTCATTGATTCGCGACACCTTGCCCAGCTTGCTGGACTCAACCACCGTCATCGGCGCATCCAGCAGTTCTTCGATCATCAACTCGATCTCGTCCGGCAGCTTGGTGCCCTGCCCCGAGAAGAATTTGATGCCGTTGTCATCATGAGGATTGTGCGAAGCACTGATCACAATACCGGCTTCAGCGTGAAAGGTACGCGTCAGGTAAGCGATCGCCGGTGTCGGCATGGGGCCTAGCAGCATGACATCTGCGCCCGCGGCGGACAGGCCAGCCTCGAGTGCGGATTCGAACATGTAACCGGAAATACGAGTGTCTTTACCCACCAGGATGCGGCAAGCGCCCATGCTCCGGAACGCCATGCCCGCAGCCCAACCTAGCTTGAGCATGAAATCAGGAGTAATCGGGTATTCGCCGACCCGACCACGGATACCGTCGGTGCCAAAGTATTTCTTAGTCATAAGTGCTCCATCATTCTTATTCGGCTGATTCTACTGCGGCAATCATGCGCACCACATCCACTGTTTCGGCAACATCATGCACACGCAAGATACGCGCGCCTTTGCTTACTGCAAGCGCTGCCAGTGCAAGACCACCGTACAGCCGCTCACCCACCGGGCGATTCAGGGCCAGCCCTATCATGCTTTTGCGCGAAACGCCGACCAGAAGGGGTCGACCAAGGGCATGCAGGGATTCCATATGCTTGAACAGACTTAGATTGTGCTGCAGGGTCTTGGCGAAGCCAAAGCCGGGATCAAGGATGATCTTTTCCGCAGCAATCCCCGCGACAGTACATTGAGCGACCCGCTCAGCGAGGAAACCGCTGACTTCGCCCACAAGGTCATCATAGTGAGGATTGTCCTGCATATTGCCGGGCTCTCCGAGCATATGCATCAGGCACACCGGCAACCCGGTCGCGGCAGCAGCATCAAGGGCACCGTCGCGCTGGAGGGAGCGCACATCGTTGATCAACCCCGCGCCCAGCCGCGCAGTTTCGCGCATCACTGCTGGCGTCGAGGTGTCCACCGAGATGATCACATCCAGCTCACGCGCAATGCGCTCGACTATTGGCGCGACTCGCTCCAGCTCCTCCAAGGGAGAAACCACGCGAGCGCCAGGCCGAGTCGACTCACCACCGACATCAATCAGCGTCGCCCCTGCGGCGACCATCGCCTCTGCATGACGCAATGCAGCATCAAGCTGGCTGAAGCGGCCACCGTCGGAAAAGGAGTCAGGGGTTACATTAAGAATGCCCATGACATGTGTATGGGCCAAATCAAGAACCCGGTTGCCGCAAGGCAACCGGGTGGAGGACAACGCAGAAGTCATTTCAAACCTTAGTGGTCGGCTGCAGGGCCGCCGATCGGGGTTTCAGGGCGTTCATTCTGAACCACCGGCGGAGTGCCAGAGGTGCCCGAACCGCCTTCCCAATCGCGAGGCTCACGCGGCGTGCGGCCAGCCATGATGTCGTCGATCTGGTCGGCATCAATGGTCTCGTACTTCATCAGCGCGTCGGCCATCGCGTCCAGTTTGTCGCGGTTATCAGTCAGGATCTGCTTGGCCGTGCCGTAGCACTGGTCAATGATACTGCGCACTTCGGAGTCGATCAGCTTGGCTGTCTCACCGGAGAAACTGGCGTTTTGACCGCCACCGCCACGACCTAGGAACACTTCGCCTTCTTCCTCGGCATACATCAGCGGGCCGAGTTTTTCCGACAAGCCCCACTTGGTCACCATGTTCCGTGCAATCTGGCTGGCACGCATGATGTCGTTGGAAGCGCCGGTAGTGACACCATCGAAGCCCAGGGTCATCTCCTCAGCAATCCGGCCACCGTACAGCGAGCAGATCTGGCTGATGAGTGCACGCTTGGAGAGGCTATAGCGATCCTCTTCCGGCAGGAACATCGTGACACCCAGCGCCCGACCACGAGGAATGATCGACACTTTGTAGACCGGGTCGTGCTCAGGCACAACGCGACCGACAATGGCGTGACCGGCTTCGTGATAAGCGGTGTTCTGCTTCTCTTTCTCGGACATGACCATGGATTTGCGCTCGGCGCCCATCATGATCTTGTCTTTCGCCAATTCGAACTCTTTCATCTCCACGATGCGCTTGCCGGTACGGGCAGCAAACAACGAAGCCTCGTTGACCAGGTTGGCCAGGTCGGCACCGGAGAAGCCTGGAGTACCACGGGCAATCACGGCCGGAGCCACGTCGTCACCCATTGGCACTTTGCGCATGTGTACTTTCAGGATCTGTTCGCGACCACGGATATCCGGCAAGCCAACCACAACCTGGCGGTCGAAACGGCCTGGACGCAGCAACGCAGGGTCCAGAACGTCCGGACGGTTGGTTGCAGCAATCACGATGATGCCGTCGTTCATTTCAAAGCCGTCCATCTCAACCAGCAACTGGTTAAGGGTCTGCTCACGTTCATCATGACCGCCGCCCATGCCGGCGCCACGGTGGCGACCAACGGCGTCGATTTCATCGATGAAAATGATGCAAGGCGCATGCTTTTTAGCCTGTTCGAACATATCGCGAACACGGCTGGCGCCCACGCCGACGAACATCTCGACGAAGTCAGAACCGGAAATGGTGAAGAAAGGCACCTTCGCCTCACCAGCAATCGCCTTGGCCAGCAAGGTTTTACCGGTACCCGGAGGACCAACCATCAACACACCGCGAGGAATGCGGCCGCCGAGGCGCTGGAATTTGCCCGGATCGCGCAGGAACTCGACCAACTCGCCCACTTCTTCTTTGGCTTCGTCGCAACCAGCAACGTCAGCCAGGGTGGTTTTCACCTGATCTTCGGAGAGCAGGCGTGCCTTGCTCTTGCCAAAGCTCATCGGCCCGCCCTTGCCGCCCGCACCGCCTTGCATCTGGCGCATGAAGAACATGAACACGGCAATGATCACCAGGATCGGGAAGCTGGCTACCAGCAACTGGGTCCAAATGCTCTGCTGCTCAGGCTGCTTGCCTTCGACAACCACGTGGTTGTCCACCAGGTCGCCGATCAGACCGTTGTCCTGGATTGCCGGACGAATGGTCTTGAAGCTGTCGCCATCGTTGCGTTTGCCGGTGATCACGTAGCCATCAACCGCTACGCGCTCGACCTTGCCATCCTTAACTTGCTGGATGAAGTCGGAATAGTTGAGGGTCTGCGGCTCGTTAGGGCTGGAGAAGTTGTTCATCACCGTCACCAGGACAGCCGCGATGATCAACCACAGGATCAGATTCTTTGCCATATCGTTCAATTAACTACCCTCTGAAGCAAGCTCCGCTACTGGCGCGCGCTTCGCATGATATTCACCGGCCTAACTTACTACATTACCTACAACACTGGCAGGCGCCGTCTGTAACCCTTTGTGAAACTTTGACTACACAATATTCGTAAAGCTTCGTGACGAAAGCGATATAAAAAAACCTATCGACTCCCTTCAAACCTTCAAAGACGCTCATCACTGGCGGCGCCTTCGATCCCGCGGAACCCCCGCGCCAACAGATACTGCTCGCGAGACCGGTCACGAGAAGAGTCCGGTTTGCGCATCTGTACCTTGTCGAACAGCTTGCGGATGTTCTTGTGGTACTCGTCGAAGCCTTCACCCTGGAAGACCTTGACCAGGAAATCACCACCCGGACGCAATACCCGACCCGCCAGATCCAGTGCCAACTCGCAGAGGAACATGGCGCGCGGCATATCAACAGCCGGTAATCCACTCATATTGGGGGCCATGTCGGAAATCACAAGGTCCACTTGCGAATTTCCTACAGCTTCCAGGATCTCGGCCAGGACAGCGTCCTGGGTAAAGTCACCGTGTACAAAGGTCACATCCGGGATACTGTCCATCTCCAGGATGTCGGAAGCGATCAAGCGGCCTTGCCCACCAATCAGACGACTGGCCACCTGGGACCAGCCACCCGGGGCGGCGCCCAGGTCGATCACGCTCATGCCGGGGCGAAACAATTTGTCCTTGTCCTGCAGCTCCAGCAGCTTGTAGCTGGCCCGGGAACGGTAGCCGTCCTTTTGCGCCTTTTTGACGTAAGGATCGTTGAAATGTTCTTGTAGCCACTTAAGGCTGGTTTTGGAACGGGCCACGGGCCACCTCGAAAAATAAAACGGGTCGTGATTAACTGGGCGGTCCCGGACTCGCTCGGGTAAACTGGCCGCCGCTTTTTACAAGATCAGACGCAGGGGTCAGATTATGCCGCTCACTCAAGAGCAGAAGAAACAGTACAAATCCATTGGCCACCATCTGAAACCAGTTCTGATTGTGGCAGATAACGGTTTGACTGAAGGTGTGTTAGCCGAATTCGAACGTGCACTGAACGATCATGAACTGATCAAGATCAAGGTCAACATCCTTGACCGCGAAGCGCGCCTGGCCGCCATTGCAGAACTGTGCAAGGTGGGCAAAGCGGACCTGGTCCAGGTCATCGGCAAGATGGCGCTGCTTTATCGCAAGAACTTCAGCGTCAACAAGCAACTGTCGAACGTACACCGCTTCAAGTAGCGTTTAAATTACAAAAGGGTCATGGGCGCGCTTCGCGTGCCCTGCCACTCCATCCCGGTGCCGGCTGCATGACCAGCACCAGGCCGGAGAACCCTAGCACAAGATAGCTGAACAGCTGCCAGCGCAACGCCTCCGGCAGCCAGACATGCACCACGCAAAACATTGCGCACGCATACAGCGCCATCAACAGCAGTTGCCCGCGAATATCCCGCCATAGACTCCCCAAGCCCTCGGCCTTGACCAGCACCAACGCCTGGAGCGTCACGCACGCCGCCGCGAAACCCACCAGCAACGCGCTGAGCAATCCATCGATCTCATCGATCAGCAACGGTGCCAGGCCAATAAGGCCCAGCGCCGGCAGTACACCAATATGCAACAACCACAGGCCGCCGACCCAAAGCATCTGGGAAAGCTGCCAAAGCATGGCGCCCGCACGAAGCGGGCGCCGCCTTTCAGACGTGACGAACTTCAACGATCTCGTACTCGATTACGCCGCCTGGCGTCTTCACAGCCACCACATCGCCCTCTTCCTTGGCAATCAAGGCGCGGGCAAGTGGGGAACCGACAGAAATCTTGCCGAGTTTAAAGTCAGCCTCATCTTCGCCAACGATGTGATAGACCACACTTTCGTCAGTCTCGACGTTGGCGATTTCCACAGTCGTGCCGAAAATCACCTTGCCAGTCTTCGGAATGGTCGTCACGTCGATGACCACCGAGTTCTGCAGGCGGCCTTCGATGTCACGGATCCGCGCCTCGACCATACCCTGCTGCTCGCGGGCAGCATGGTATTCGGCGTTTTCCTTCAGGTCACCCAGCTCGCGGGCCGTACCGATGTCCTGGCTCAGCTTTGGACGTACGACCTTGGTCAGATGGGCGTGCTCCTCTTCCAGGGCCTTAAAGCCCTGGACGGTCATTGGGTATTTGGTCATGCCTTCAATCCTGCGTGTAGATCCTGCAAGCGACGCACGGTCTTTTCCGGACCGAACTTGAGCGCTTCGCAGATGGCTTCGCCAGCAGCAATGGTGGTGGTGCAGTAGATCTTGTGCTGCAAGGCGTTACGACGAATGGAGTAGGAATCCGCGATCGATTGACGCCCCTCGGTGGTGTTGATGATCAGCGTGACTTCGTCATTCTTGATCATGTCGACCACGTGCGGACGGCCTTCCGTCACCTTGTTCACGCGACGCACTTTCAGGCCGGCAGCTTCGATCAGCTTGGCGGTCCCGGCAGTGGCCACGACTTCGAAGCCCAAGTTGATCAGATCACGGGCTACACCTGCAACCAGTGGCTTGTCGTCATCACGCACGCTGATGAAGGCAGTACCGCCGGTCGGCAGTACTTCGCTGGCGCCCATCTGGGCCTTGGCGAAAGCTTCACCGAAGGTATCGCCTACACCCATCACTTCACCGGTGGACTTCATCTCTGGGCCCAGGATCGGGTCCACACCCGGGAACTTGGCGAATGGGAACACCGCCTCTTTCACGCTGTAGAAGTTTGGAATGATTTCCTTGGTGAAGCCGATTTCCTTCAGGGTCTTACCTGCCATCACGCGGGCAGCGATCATGGCCAGGGAGACACCGATGCACTTGGAAACAAATGGCACGGTACGCGAAGCACGCGGGTTGACTTCAATGACGTAGATGTCTTCGCCTTGAAGCGCCAACTGTACGTTCATCAGGCCGACTACGCCCAATTCCAAGGCCATTTTCTTGACCTGTTCGCGCATCTCGTCCTGGATGTGCGCCGGCAGCGAGTAAGGCGGCAGCGAGCAAGCGGAGTCACCGGAGTGAACGCCAGCCTGTTCGATGTGCTGCATGATCGCGCCGATCACTACATCGGTACCGTCGCAGACCGCATCCACATCCATCTCGATGGCGCAGTTGAGGAAGTGGTCAAGCAGCACCGGGCTGTCGTTGGACACTTTCACCGCATCGCGCAGGTAACGCTTGAGCTCTTCTTCTTCGTAGACAATTTCCATCGCACGGCCGCCCAATACATAGGACGGGCGCACCACCAGCGGGTAGCCGATCTTGCTGGCTGCACGGATGGCTTCGTCTTCGCTGCGCACAGTGGCGTTTGGCGGCTGACGCAGGTTCAGGCGCTCAACCATTTGCTGGAAGCGCTCGCGGTCTTCTGCACGGTCGATAGCGTCCGGGCTGGTGCCAATGATCGGAACGCCGGCGGCTTCCAGGGCACGCGCCAGTTTCAGCGGGGTTTGGCCGCCGTACTGGACGATCACGCCTTTCGGCTTCTCGACGCGTACGATTTCCAGCACGTCTTCCAGGGTCACTGGCTCGAAGTACAGGCGGTCGGAGGTGTCGTAGTCGGTGGAAACGGTTTCCGGGTTGCAGTTGACCATGATGGTCTCGTAGCCATCTTCGCGCAGCGCGAGGGCGGCGTGGACGCAGCAATAGTCAAACTCGATACCCTGGCCGATACGGTTTGGACCGCCACCCAGAATCATGATCTTGTCGCGACCCGACGGCGCGGCTTCGCACTCTTCCTCATAGGTGGAGTACAGGTAGGCGGTGTCGGTAGAGAACTCGGCCGCGCAGGTGTCAACGCGCTTGTAGACCGGGAAGATCTCCAGCTTGTGGCGATGTGTGCGCAGGTTCTTCTCGGTCACACCCAGCAATTTGGCCAGACGCTGGTCGGAGAAGCCCTTGCGCTTGAGGCGGAACATCATGTCGCGGTCGATGCTGGCCAGACCCAGGGTCTTGACCTTCTCTTCTTCCTTGATCAGATCTTCGATCTGTACCAGGAACCACGGATCGATCATGTTCATGCCGAAGATGTCTTCGACGGTCATGCCGGCGCGGAAGGCGTCAGCCACGTACCAGATACGCTCGGCGCCAGGCACGGTCAGCTCGCGCTTGAGCACGCTCATGCTTTCCGGGTTGCTCAGGTCGAGTTTCTCGTCCAGGCCGCAAACGCCCACTTCCAGGCCGCGCAGTGCTTTCTGCAGGGATTCCTGGAACGTGCGACCGATGGCCATGACTTCACCCACAGATTTCATCTGGGTGGTCAGGCGTGCATCAGCCTTGGCGAATTTCTCGAAGGCAAAACGTGGCAGCTTGGTGACCACGTAGTCGATGGATGGCTCGAAGGACGCCGGGGTCTTGCCGCCGGTGATGTCGTTCGACAATTCGTCCAGGGTGTAGCCCACGGCCAGCTTGGCAGCGACCTTGGCGATCGGGAAGCCGGTGGCTTTCGATGCCAGGGCCGACGAACGGGATACACGCGGGTTCATCTCGATCACGACCATACGGCCAGTGTTCGGGCAGATACCGAACTGAACGTTGGAACCGCCGGTTTCCACGCCGATCTCGCGCAATACCGCCAGGGAGGCGTTACGCAGGATCTGGTATTCCTTATCGGTCAGGGTTTGTGCCGGAGCCACGGTGATCGAGTCACCGGTGTGCACGCCCATCGGGTCGAAGTTTTCGATGGAGCAGACGATGATGCAGTTGTCCTTCTTATCGCGGACCACCTCCATCTCGTATTCTTTCCAGCCGATCAGGGATTCGTCGATCAGCAGCTCTTTGGTCGGCGACAGGTCCAGGCCGCGGGCGCAGATCTCTTCGAACTCTTCACGGTTGTATGCGATACCGCCACCGGTGCCGCCCATGGTGAAGGACGGACGGATGATGCACGGGAAGCCCAGGGTCTCGAGGACCGCATTAGCTTCTTCCATGCTGTGGGCGATACCGGAACGCGGGCAAGCCAGGCCGATGGATTTCATGGCCTTATCGAAACGCGAACGGTCTTCAGCCTTGTCGATGGTGTCGGCATTGGCGCCGATCATCTCTACGCCGAATTTTTCCAGGACGCCTTCGCGCTCCAGGTCCAGGGCGCAGTTCAGTGCAGTCTGGCCGCCCATGGTTGGCAGCAGTGCGTCTGGACGCTCTTTTTCGATGATCTTGGCAACGGTCTGCCACTTGATCGGCTCGATGTAGGTAGCGTCGGCCATGGCCGGGTCGGTCATGATGGTGGCTGGGTTGGAGTTCACCAGGATGACGCGGTAGCCCTCCTCGCGCAGGGCTTTACAGGCCTGGGCGCCGGAGTAGTCGAATTCGCAGGCCTGGCCGATCACGATCGGGCCAGCGCCGAGAATCAGGATGCTTTTTATGTCTGTACGTTTTGGCATGGGTTTGTCACTCAAATCCGCAGGTCAGTCGGCAAGCCGTCTTGAACAATCTTTGAAGAGCCTGCGGGGGCCACCGAGATCCGGGGCCGCCCGCAGGCCGCTCAGTCAGCGTCGCTTGGCCATCTCATTGATGAAACGGTCGAACAGCGGCGCTACGTCGTTCGGGCCCGGGCTGGCTTCAGGGTGGCCCTGGAAGCTGAACGCGCTCTTATCGGTGCGCTCGATACCCTGCAGCGAACCGTCGAACAGCGACTTGTGAATGGCGCGCACGTTGCTCGGCAAGGTGGCTTCATCTACCGCAAAACCGTGGTTCTGGCTGGTGATCATCACAACGCCGGTGTCCAGGTCTTGCACAGGGTGGTTGGCACCGTGGTGGCCGTGCCCCATTTTCAGGGTCTTGGCGCCGGAGGCCAGGGCCAGCAACTGGTGGCCGAGGCAGATACCGAATACTGGAATCTCGGTTTCCAGCACGTCCTTGATCGCCTGGATAGCGTAGTCGCAAGGTTCAGGGTCACCCGGGCCGTTGGACAAGAACACGCCGTCCGGTTGCAGGGCGAGCACGTCGCTGGCCGGGGTTTGCGCCGGCACCACGGTCACGCGGCAACCGCGCTCGACCAGCATGCGCAGGATGTTGTACTTCACACCGTAGTCGTAGGCGACCACGTGGTAAGGCAACTCGGCAGCATCGATGGTCGCGTGGCTGTCCGTCTTCAAGTCCCAGACCGTGGAGCGCCACTCGTACTTCTCTTTGACGCTGACGACTTTCGCCAGGTCCATGCCCTTCAGGCCAGGGAAGCCTTGCGCTGCGGCAATCGCCGCCTCTTCGGAAATATTGTCACCGACCATGATACAGCCGTTCTGCGAGCCTTTTTCACGCAGGATGCGTGTCAGGCGGCGCGTATCGATACCAGCGATCGCCACAACGTTGTTGGCTTTCAAGTAATCGGACAGCGACATCGTGTTACGCCAGTTGCTCGCAACCAGTGGCAGGTCGCGAATCACCAGACCGGCCGACCAGACACGATCAGACTCGACATCTTCCGGTGTAGTACCGGTGTTGCCGATGTGCGGATAGGTCAGGGTAACGATCTGTTGGGCGTAGGAAGGATCGGTAAGGATTTCCTGATAGCCGGTCATGGCAGTGTTAAACACCACCTCTCCAACGGTCTGACCGTCGGCTCCAATGGCTTCGCCGCGAAAAATGCTGCCATCAGCAAGGGCGAGTATGGCTGGCTTAGTCAAGAAGACCTCCCGTAAATAAAGCCTGAAAGGGCGATCGCAGGTTGTAAAAAAGCGGAGTGACGTATGGACACGTCACCCCGCTTCTTCACTGAATTATTCTGCGCGCTTTTAGTGGACACACTAAAGCTGTAGCTTACAGAAAAAGGCTTTTTTGGTCCACCGCTAATGAGCCTTAAAGGCAGGGGAATGCGACAGGGCGTCGCTTAGCGGGTAAAAACGGGGCCTAAGCATAAGCTTGAGACCCCTTTTTTGCTACTGATTAGTGCAGATCCAGCACATCGCGCATGTCATAAAGGCCCGCCTCGCGACCTTCCAGCCAGAGCGCAGCACGTACCGCCCCCTTGGCAAATGTCATGCGACTGGACGCCTTGTGCGTGATTTCCAGGCGCTCACCCTCCGTGGCGAACAATACGGTGTGATCCCCCACCACATCACCACCGCGTACGGTTGCAAACCCGATGGTGTCACGCGCACGCGCACCGGTATGGCCTTCGCGCCCGTACACTGCCACTTTCGACAAGTCGCGACCGAGCGCATCGGCAATCGCCTCACCCATGCGCAGCGCGGTGCCCGAAGGTGCGTCGATCTTGTGGCGGTGATGGGTCTCGATGATTTCGATATCCGCTTCATCCCCGAGCACACGGGCCGCCAGATCAAGCAGCTTGAGCGACAGGTTCACACCCACGCTGAAGTTGGCTGCGAAGACGATAGGAATATCCTTGCCCGCCTCCACCAGCAACTGCTTCTGATCAAGCGTCAAACCGGTGGTGCCGATCACCATCGCCTTGCCCGCCTTGCGGCAAAAAGCCAGGTTCTTCAGCATCACATCCGGCAGGGTGAAATCGATCAGCACGTCGAACTCGTCGGCTACCTGCTCCAGGTTGCCGGACAACGAAACACCGATACGCCCCAACGAAGCCAACTCACCGGCATCCGCGCCAATCAACGTGCTGCCCGGACGAACGATCGCCGCGGTCAGCCCGGAGGCCGGCGAGCGCTGCTGCACCGCTTCGACCAGCGTCTTGCCCATGCGCCCGGCAGCGCCCATTACGGCTATACGTCGCATACTCAATTCCTTACAGGTCGCCGAAGAAGCGCTTCACGCCATCGAAAAAGCCCGCGGTTTTCGGCGAGTGGGAGTCATCACCCTCCATCGAACTGCGGAACTCTTCCAGCAGTTCGCGCTGACGGCGATTCAGGTTGACCGGCGTTTCCACCGCCACACGACACATCAGGTCACCAGCACCACCACCGCGCACCGGCGCAACGCCTTTGCCACGGATGCGGAACTGTTTGCCGGTCTGCGTGCCTTCAGGGATCTTGAGCTTGACGCGACCATCAAGGGTCGGAATCTCCAACTCGCCACCCAGCGCCGCATCAACAAAGCTGATTGGCACTTCACAGAACAGGTGCTTGCCGTCGCGCTGGAAGATCGAGTGCTCGCGCACATTGATCACCACGTACAGGTCGCCCGTAGGCCCACCCTGGGTACCCGCCTCGCCTTCGCCCGACAAGCGAATACGGTCACCGGTATCCACGCCAGCCGGCACTTTTACCGACAGCGTCTTGTACTCTTCGACACGACCTTCGCCGTGACAGGAGTCGCACGGATCGGAAATGATCTTGCCCTGGCCATGGCAGCGCGGGCAGGTCTGCTGCACCGAGAAGAAGCCCTGCTGCATGCGGACCTGACCAATACCACCGCACGTCGGGCAGGTGATGGGCGACGAGCCCTTCTTGGCGCCCGAGCCATCGCACGGCTTGCAGTTGACCAGCGTCGGCACACGGATATTGACACTGGTACCGCGCACGGCTTCTTCCAGGTTCAACTCCAGCGTGTAGCGCAAGTCGCTGCCACGCTGGGCACCACCACGCTGACCACCCCGACCACCGCCGAAGAAGTCGCTGAATACGTCGCCGAAAATGTCGGAGAAGTTCTGACCGCCAAAACCGGCACCGCCGCCGCCCATGCTTGGGTCGACACCGGCATGGCCATACTGGTCGTAGGCCGCACGCTTGTTGGGATCAGACAGGCATTCGTAGGCCTCATTGGCCTCTTTGAACATCTCTTCGGATTCTTTGCTGTCCGGATTACGGTCCGGGTGGTGCTTCATCGCCAAGCGACGGTAGGCCTTCTTCAGGTCCGTCTCGCTGGAGCCGCGCTCCACACCCAACACTTCGTAATAGTCACGCTTTGCCATAAGTCTTTGCACTCTTAAGGACGTTCAGCCAGACCCTCCTGAGCCCTGCCAAACTCGTTGAGCCCCAATACAGGCCCGGACCCAACTCACGTCAATTCAACGATCCTGGTCATTACTACTTTTAGCCAGGTACCCGGCCAAAATGCGGTATTTATTGCTCGGAAAGCAGGAGCATTCCCGATCACACCGCCAGCACCCGAACACTGTCGCATGCTGTAAAAATTCACATACCCCAGACACGCCAACGCGGGAGCAAGCTCCCGCGCGGCGACATCCTACCAGTCACCGCTTGATAGCGGTCAACCGGGCGACCAACTTACTTCTGGTCTTTGACTTCTTCGAACTCGGCATCGACAACGTCGTCATGCTTGGCTTCAGGCTCTGCCTGTTGCGCGGCACCGTCAGCTGGCTGACCTTGTTCGGCATACATTTTCTGCGCAACAGGTGCAGAGACTTTCGACAGCTCTTCGATCTTGGCTTCGATAGCGGCCTTGTCATCGCCTTTAACGGCGGCTTCCAGGGCAACTACGGCAGCTTCGATAGCAGCCTTCTCTTCAGCAGTCACTTTATCGCCAGCGTCAGCGACCATTTTGCGGGTCGAGTGAACCAGTGCATCACCCTGGTTACGGGCGCCAGCCAGCTCGGCAAACTTGGCATCCGCATCAGCGTTGGCTTCAGCATCACGAATCATCTGTTGAATTTCTTCATCAGACAGACCGGAGTTGGCCTTGATGGTGATCTTCTGCTCTTTGCCAGTCGCCTTGTCTTTCGCGCCGACGTGCAGGATGCCGTTGGCGTCGATGTCGAAGGTGACTTCGATTTGCGGCACGCCACGTGGTGCTGGTGGAATCTCGGCCAGGTCGAACTTGCCCAGGGACTTGTTCTGAGCCGCTTGCTTACGCTCACCTTGCAGCACGTGAATGGTCACAGCGCCTTGGTTGTCATCGGCAGTCGAGAACACTTGGGATTTCTTGGTAGGAATCGTGGTGTTTTTCTCGATCAGCGCAGTCATCACGCCACCCATGGTTTCGATACCCAGGGTCAGCGGGCTAACGTCCAGCAGCAACACGTCTTTTACGTCACCAGCCAATACCGCGCCCTGGATGGCAGCACCCATGGCAACTGCTTCGTCCGGGTTCACGTCTTTACGTGCTTCCTTGCCGAAGAACTCGGTCACTTTCTGCTGAACCAGTGGCATACGGGTCTGACCGCCCACCAGGATCACGTCGTTGATGGAACCCACGTCGATACCGGCGTCTTTCAGGGCGATGCGGCAAGGTTCGATGGTGCGCTGAACCAGGTCTTCAACCAGTGCTTCCAACTTGGCGCGAGAGATCTTCACGTTCAAGTGCTTAGGACCGGTGGCATCTGCAGTGATGTACGGCAGGTTCACGTCGGTCGACATGCTCGAGGACAGTTCGATCTTGGCCTTCTCGGCAGCTTCTTTAAGGCGCTGCATGGCCAGCGGATCACCCTTGAGGTTCATGCCGCTTTCTTTCTTGAATTCGTCAACGAGGTAGTCGATCAGACGAATGTCAAAGTCTTCACCACCCAGGAAGGTGTCGCCGTTGGTGGCCAACACTTCGAACTGGTGCTCGCCGTCAACTTCAGCGATCTCGATAACCGAGACGTCGAAGGTACCGCCACCCAGGTCATAAACGATCACAGTGTGGTCGCCCTTGGCCTTGTCCATACCG
This sequence comes from Pseudomonas pergaminensis, assembly GCF_024112395.2. Lineage (NCBI taxonomy): Bacteria > Pseudomonadati > Pseudomonadota > Gammaproteobacteria > Pseudomonadales > Pseudomonadaceae > Pseudomonas > Pseudomonas pergaminensis. The sequence goes on from NZ_CP078013.2 coordinate 5,676,204, forward strand.
TAAGCCAGAGCAGCTGCGGTTGGTTCGTTGATGATACGTTTTACGTCCAGGCCCGCAATGCGGCCGGCGTCTTTGGTCGCCTGGCGCTGGCTGTCGTTGAAGTAGGCCGGAACAGTGATCACCGCTTCGGTCACTGTTTCACCGAGGTAGTCTTCGGCAGTCTTCTTCATCTTTTTCAAGACTTCAGCCGAAATCTGCGGTGCAGACATCTTATTGCCATTCACCTCAACCCAGGCGTCACCGTTGTCAGCCTTGGCGATTTTGTAAGGCACCATCTTGATGTCTTTCTGTACGACTTCTTCGTCGAACTTACGACCGATCAGACGTTTTACCGCGTACAGGGTGTTGTGCGGGTTGGTGACAGCCTGGCGCTTGGCCGACTGGCCAACCAGGATCTCGCCATCATTTGCGTAAGCAATGATCGACGGCGTAGTACGCGCGCCTTCGGCGTTTTCGATAACTTTGGCTTTGCCGTTTTCCATGACGGAGACACAGGAGTTGGTGGTCCCCAGGTCGATACCGATAATTTTGCCCATGATTTACTCTCCCGAAACTTGAATTTGGATGCCGCAGCAGTGGTGGCTAACTGCGGTAGCACTTAAACGCTTGACTTATAGATGGGGGCCTTGCGGCGTATTTCAAGCCTGCTCATCAATAGAAGGCGAAACCGGTGCAGGCGCCTTGCTCACCACGACCATCGCCGGGCGCAACAGGCGACCGTTGAGCTGATAGCCCTTCTGGAACACTTTCAACACGCTGTTAGGCTCCAGGTCATGGCTTTCCTGCATGGCCATGGCTTGGTGATGCTCAGCGTTGAACGGCTCGCCGCCGGTTGGATCAATGGCTTCCAGCTGATAACGCTTCAGGGTGTCCTGGAACATTTTCAGGGTCAGCTCGATCCCCTCGCGCATCGGGCGGATGTTTTCGTCATCCGGGTTGGACAACTCGAGACCACGCTCCAGGCTGTCGATGATCGGCAGCAAGTCACTGGCGAATTTTTCCAGTGCGAATTTGTGAGCCTTCTCTACGTCCTGCTCAGCACGGCGGCGGACGTTCTGCAGATCGGCGGCAACACGCAAAGACTGGTCCTGCGCAGCGGCCAATTGCTCTTCGAGCACCTGCACACGAGTTGCCAGCTCATCGCCGACAGCCGAATTGGCGTCTGGAGTTTGCGTATCCTGCGTCTGTTCGTCAGCCATAGATTTCTCCTTTCAAAATCATGCGCGAACCCAACTCGCGCTTCTGTTCCGGTATATGGGGCCACAATTTCCAGGTTCAAGGGCGCAGGCGTTACCAAAAGTCTTTCCGGTGATCGGGATCAATTCCTGCCTCCACATTCCTGATTGCGCTAAAAAAGAAGCCCATTCAAGCAAATCGAGCTAAGCGCCAGGATTGTCAGCCCCAAACAAAACACTGTATAAATAACCAGACCTAAAGCCTGGGAGCGGCCGTCATGCTCGTGCACCTGTCCGTACATAACTACGCCATCGTTGAACACCTGGATCTCGAACTGGATCGCGGGATGAGCGTAATCACAGGCGAAACCGGCGCCGGCAAGTCGATCATGCTCGACGCCTTGGGCCTGACGCTCGGGGATCGCGCTGACAGCGGCGTGGTACGCCCCGGTGCGGACAAGGCCGATATCCTGGCCACCTTCGACCTGGCGGATATTCCCGAGGCAGAGGCCTGGCTGGCAGAGCGCGACCTTAATAATGACGGCCCGTGCATCCTGCGCCGAGTCATCACGGCAGAAGGTCGCTCGCGCGGCTACATCAACGGTACGCCCTGCCCACTGGGCGACCTGAAGGCCCTTGGCGAACTGCTGATAGATATCCACAGCCAGCATGAACACCAGTCCCTGCTGAAAACCGACACTCATCGCCGCCTGCTCGACGAATACGCGGGCGCGACAGACCTCGCCCGCCAGGTGCAACTTGCCGCTCAACGCTGGCGCCAGACGCGGCAGGAACTGGAACGACTCTCCAACTCCGGTGACGAGCAACGTGCTCGCCATCAATTGCTCAGCTATCAACTCGAGGAGCTGGAAAGCCTGGGCCTGGGCGAAACCGAACTGGAGCAACTCGAGCAGGAACACAAGAATCTCACCAACGCGGAAACCCTGCTGGGTATCTGCCGCCAAGTGGTAGAGCAATGCAGCGAGAGCGACTCCGGCAACGTACTCAATGCGCTGACGGCGAGCCTTAATCGCCTGTCCAGTGTGAACAACGCCTCCGACTCCCTGAGCGAGGCCACCACCCTACTCACCAGTGCACAGATCCAAGTAGAAGAGGCCGTCGGCGAACTGAACCGCTTCCTGGATCACTTCGATGCAGACCCGGCACGCCTGCAGGAAATAGAAGAACGCCTGGACACCATCTATACCCTGGCGCGCAAACATCGAATCCAGCCCACCGAAGTGGCAACGATGCAGCAAAAACTGCTGGATGAAATCGAGACCCTTAACGCCAACGACGAATCCATCGAGCGCCTGGGTGAAGAACTTGCCTCCTTCGCTCGCCACTATCAGGAGAAGGCACGCGAACTCAGCGACCTGCGCCAGCAAGCTGCGACGAGCCTGGCCAGCGCGGTGGAGGTGGAAATCCAACGCCTGGGCATGCCTGGCGGGCGCTTCACCATTGAATTGCGCGCCAACGCCAGCAACGAACTGCAGCCCCACGGTTTGGAGCAGGTCGAACTACTGGTCAGCGCCAACCCCGGGCAGCCGCTCAAGGCCCTGGCCAAAGTGGCATCCGGCGGCGAGCTGTCGCGGATCAGCCTGGCGATCCAGGTGATAACGGCGCAAACCTCTCGGGTACCGACGCTGGTATTCGACGAAGTCGACGTAGGGATCGGCGGGCCAACGGCGGAGATTGTTGGCCAATTGTTGCGACGTCTCGGGGATCGGGGGCAGGTGCTGACGGTCACCCACTTGCCGCAAGTGGCAGCGCAGGGTCACCAACACCTGTTCGTGCACAAGGTACGCGGCAGCGATGCAACGCACACAGCCGTGTCCAAGCTGAACAAGTCGGAACGGGTGGAAGAAGTGGCACGCATGCTCGGCGGCATTGATCTGACCAAGGAGTCCTTGGCGCACGCGAAGAAAATGGTGGTGGCAGCGAGAGCTTGAGCTGACGATTTTCTCCCTTATAGAAAGCACGAAGGCGACCCTAGGGTCGCCTTCAATCGTTTTGCAGAGCGAATCTGCTTCGATTTTTACTTTTTCTTACGGATGTACAACACAAGATTGTGATCAACCAAATCGAAGCCATGCTCCTCAGCAATCTTGTGCTGCAGCGCTTCGATCTCTGGGCTGGTGAACTCGATTACCTCATTGGTATCCAGGTCAACCATGTGATCGTGATGACCACCATCAGCCAATTCGAACACCGCATGACCGCCGTCGAAATTATGACGAACCACCAGCCCTGCGGCTTCAAACTGGGTCAGCACACGGTAAACCGTGGCCAGGCCAACGTCCTCGTTAGACTCCATCAGCGCCTTGTAGACATCCTCGGCACTCATGTGGCGCTGCTCAGCAGAATCGAGCATTTGTAGAATCTTGACTCGTGGCAGAGTCACTTTAAGACCGGCTTTGCGTAGTTCGCTATTTTCAACCATGGTTAGCTTTCTCGCGGATGCTGCTTCGCAGCTTCTCTTAATACGGGTATGATCGGCGTTTACGTTGTCCCAGCCAAGATAGTGGAAGTCGCCCACCGATGCAAAACACCAAGCTCTTGCTAACCAGTTTCACCTTTGTGGGACTGCTCGCACTCGCCGGTTGTTCATTCCCCGGGGTTTACAAAATCGACATCCAGCAGGGCAATGTCGTCACGCAGGACATGATAGACCAGTTACGCCCCGGAATGACCCGACGGCAAGTACGGTTTATCATGGGTAACCCCCTGCTGACCGACACTTTCCATGCCGATCGCTGGGATTATCTCTACAGCCTGCAACCAGGTGGCGGTGAACGCCAGCAGGAGCGCGTCAGTGTCGTCTTCAATGGCAATGACCAGCTTGTCAGCCTGTCCGGCGACTTCATGCCCGGCGTGAGCCGTGATGAAGCCCTGCTCGGCAAGGATAACGGCACCAACGTGACTGCCCCTGCGCAGGAAGGTGAAAAGCCGAAGTCCGAAGTACCGGCCAAGCCAGGCTCACTGCTCGACAAGATCCAGAAGGACGTCGACGGCGTGGAAACGGTTCCCGTCCCGACGCCACAACCTCTGGACACCAGCCCGCAGTAATATTGCGGCGCTCAGCAAAAAGCCCGGCATGCCGGGCTTTTTTGTTGCCTGCCATTTGGCGAGCCTAGGAATTCTGCTTGGCCAGGGCCGCCTTGGCCGCGCGCAGTCGGCGCACCTCTTTTGGGTCCGCCAGCAACGGCCGGTAGATCTCAATACGATCACCTGCCTGCACGGCACGCACCTCAGCATCCGCTACCACTTTGCCAAATATACCCAAAGGGCAATCAGCCAGATCCAGCTCGGGAAACTGCACTGCAATACCCGACGCCTGCACCGCAGCACGCAGATTCATGCCCGCCGGCACCGTCACCGCCAGCAACACCTGACGATCCACGGCGGCATACACCACCTCAATCTCAACCATGCAGTTGCTTGGCTCGCTGGCAAAACGCGTCCACCAACGTATTGGCGGCTTGGTTGAACAAAGGGCCCAAGGTTGCTCGCACGATAGGCCCGGCGTAATCGAAGGAAAGATCCAGGCTGATTTTGCAGGCCTTGTCTGTCAGCGCCTTGAATACCCACACGCCATGCAGCTGAGTAAACGGCCCTTCCTGCAAATTCATTTCAATGGATTTCCCAGGCACCAGCACATTGCGCGTAACAAAGTGCTGGCTAAGGCCGCCTTTCGCGACCCCAACACTGGCAACCATGTGCTCATCACCGCTTTCCAGCACCTCGGCCGTTGAGCACCACGGCAGGAATTCCGGGTAACGCGCCACGTCGTTGACCAGGTCATAGAGCGCCTGTGCCGGATAGGGCAACAGCGCTGAACGTTGAATATGCGTCGTCATGTGTGCGTTATTTCCACAGCTGAGCGGCAAACATCGCGAAAGAACAGCCCAATCCGCGAAAGAAAAAAACCAGAGAACTGCCCGCATTGTCCGGGATTCGTCCAACACGCTCAAGCACGCAGGTTGACCGTAGCCGACACGCTCGCAACTCCCTATAATGCCGCCCCTATGGCTAAACAAAAGAAACACCCCACAGGGACCATCGCGCAAAATAAAAAGGCGCGACACGATTACTTCATCGAACATCGGTTCGAGGCTGGTCTGGTCCTGGCCGGCTGGGAAGTAAAGAGTCTGCGTGCCAGCAAGCTGCAGCTGGTCGACAGCTATGTGCTGCTCAAGGATGGCGAGGCATGGCTGCTCGGCAGTCATATCACCCCGCTAACCACCGCGAGCACCCACGTGATTGCCGACCCGGTGCGCACGCGCAAGCTGTTGCTCAATGCACGTGAAATCGACAAGCTCGCCGCTGCGGTACAGCAGAAAGGCTACGCCTGTGTGTGCCTGTCCTGGTACTGGAGCAAGCACCTGGTCAAGTGCGAGATCGCCTTGGGCAAGGGCAAGAAGGAATACGACAAGCGTGATACCGAGCGCGAGCGCGATTCCAACCGTGAGCTGCATCGCGCCGTGCGCAACAAGGGCAAGGAAGACTGATCCTTGCAGTGATGCAGCCGCGGGAGCTTCCTTCGGCTACATCCCCTTGCGCCGTTCCGCACGCGCCACACGCTGAACTTCCTGACGCACTTCTTCCAACACTTCCTGCACATACAGCAGGTGACGTGTTGAGACTTCCCGTGCCTGCTCGGCACGCCCCTCGATAATCGCCAGGTACAGATCCCGGTGCTGATTGATCAGCATGTCGCGGGTTTCCGTGCGCTGCTGGTACATGCCACCAATGTTGGTGACCACGTTGCGTTTCAGCAGGTCGAACAGGCCGCGAATGGTGTGCAGCAGCACAGCATTGTGGCTGGCCTCGGCAATTGCCAAGTGAAACCGCGCGTCCGCCGCACCCTCTTCCGCTCGACTCACTTCATCAGAGCGGGTGTAGCAATCCTGTAACGCTTCGAACGCTGTCGTAAGCCGCTCGCGATCGACTTCGGTGGCGCGCAATGCTGCGTAATAGGCACAAGAAGCTTCCAGGGTCTGACGAAATTCCAGCAGATCACGCTGAGCCTCGGGATTGTTCTCCAGCAGATGCAGCAGCGGATCACTGAAGGTGGAACCGAGAGACTCCGCCACGTAGTTACCACCACCCTGACGACTGACGAGCAAACCTTTGGCCGCCAACTTCTGGATCGCTTCACGCAAAGAAGGACGCGACACACCAAATTGCTCAGCCAAAGCGCGCTCAGCCGGCAAGCGCTCACCTGACTTCAGCGTGCCCTCAAGGATCATGCCCTCAAGCTGCTCGACGATATCGTCAGACAAACGGCGCTGACGCACCTGATCAAATGCCATAACTCACTCTCCACCATCCCGACCACCCGCCGGGCCCTCTATTCTCGCCTATCGCAGCCAATGCAGCACCTGTCAGAACGCCCTCATTCCAACCGATCAGCCACTTCTCCCGCACACCTAAGACCAAAGTTTCTCGGGCGGCAAATTGACACACCCCTGCCAAGGCTTTTACTCTAGCCAACAGCGATTGTAAATTGGTATTACCAATTATCCAAGCTGACCAAACAACAACAATCAGGGGCCACCCCATATGCAAACCTGGCAACAGCTCTACAGCCCGCTCGGCAGCCTCGGCCTGTCCGCATTGGCGGCCGTCATTCCGATCGTATTCTTCTTCCTGGCCCTGGCCGTATTTCGCCTCAAAGGCCACGTGGCGGGCAGCATCACCCTGGCGGTGTCGATCCTGGTGGCAATTTTTGCCTTCCAGATGCCAGTAGACATGGCACTGGCTGCAGCCGGCTATGGCTTTGCCTACGGTCTATGGCCGATCGCGTGGATCATTGTCGCTGCGGTGTTCCTCTACAAACTCACGGTCAAAAGCGGTCAGTTCGAGATCATCCGCAGCTCGGTACTGTCGATCACCGACGACCAGCGCTTGCAAGTGCTGCTGATCGGCTTCTGCTTCGGCGCCTTTCTGGAAGGTGCGGCCGGTTTCGGTGCCCCCGTGGCGATCACCGCCGCGCTGTTGGTCGGCCTTGGCTTCAACCCGCTGTACGCTGCCGGCCTGTGCCTGATCGCCAACACCGCGCCTGTCGCATTCGGCGCCCTGGGCATCCCGATCATCGTTGCCGGGCAAGTCACCGGCATCGACGCATTCAAGATCGGCGCTATGACCGGTCGCCAACTGCCCCTGCTGTCGCTATTCGTTCCGTTCTGGCTGGTATTCATGATGGACGGCCTGCGCGGCGTGCGTGAAACCTGGCCGGCTGCGCTGGTCGCGGGCTTGAGCTTTGCCATCACCCAATACTTCACCTCCAACTTCATCGGCCCGGAACTGCCGGACATCACCTCGGCCCTGGCCAGCCTGATCTCCCTGACCCTGTTCCTGAAAGTCTGGCAACCCAAGCGCACCGCAGGCGCACAGATTGCCGGCGCCACTTCCAGTGCAGCAGTCACCGCCAGTGCCGGCGGTTTTGGCCTGCCACGCAACACGATTGCCTCGCCCTACAGCCTGGTGCAGATTTTCAAGGCCTGGTCGCCGTTCCTGATTCTCACCGTGCTGGTCACCCTCTGGACCCTCAAGCCGTTCAAGGCGATGTTCGCCGCGGGTGGCTCGATGTACAGCTGGGTGTTCAACTTCGCCATCCCGCACCTGGACCAACTGGTGATCAAGGTCGCACCGATCGTGACCAACCCCACGGCAATCCCGGCCGTGTTCAAACTGGACCCGATCTCAGCAACCGGCACCGCTATCTTTTTCTCTGCGCTGGTCTCAATGCTGGTGCTGAAGATTGACATCAAAACTGGTCTTACCACTTTAAAAGAGACCTTCTACGAGCTGCGCTGGCCGATCCTTTCCATCGGTATGGTGCTGGCCTTCGCGTTTGTCACCAATTACTCCGGCATGTCTTCGACCATGGCGCTGGTATTGGCTGGCACCGGTGCAGCCTTCCCGTTCTTCTCGCCATTCCTCGGTTGGCTGGGGGTTTTCCTGACAGGCTCTGATACATCATCCAATGCCCTGTTCAGCTCGCTGCAAGCCACCACCGCGCACCAGATCGGCGTCAACGACACCTTACTGGTTGCGGCGAATACCAGCGGTGGCGTCACCGGCAAAATGATCTCGCCACAATCCATCGCCGTGGCCTGCGCCGCCACCGGCCTGGTAGGCAAGGAATCCGACCTGTTCCGCTTTACCCTCAAGCACAGCCTGTTCTTTGCCACGATCGTCGGGCTGATCACCCTCGCCCAGGCCTACTGGTTCACCGGTATGCTGGTGCACTAAGACCTGCACGCAATAGGGTAAGAATCGACGCCGGATACGATTCCGGCGTCAGCTATTTCTGGAGGACCGATGAGCCTGCCTGCTGCTTTCATAAGCGACATCGCACAACTGATCCCGAAAAATCGGCGTTTCGACGATCCGCTTTCCACCCTCGCTTTCGGCACCGACGCCAGCTTTTACCGACTGATCCCACAGTTGGTGATCCGCGTGGAGTCGGAAGACGAAGTCGTTGCCTTGCTGCAACTGGCTCAACGTGACCATGTACCGGTCACCTTTCGCGCCGCCGGCACCAGCCTGTCCGGGCAAGCCATCAGTGACTCGGTCCTGATCGTCCTGGGCGACAACTGGAATGGCCGCGAAATCCGTGGGCAGGGCACCCAAATCCGCCTGCAGCCCGGTGTCATTGGCGCTCAGGCGAATGCGTGGCTGGCGCCATTCGGGCGCAAGATCGGACCGGACCCGGCGTCGATCAACGCCTGCAAAATCGGCGGTATCGTCGCCAACAATGCCAGCGGCATGTGCTGCGGTACCGCGCAGAACACCTACCACACACTGGCCGGGATACGCCTGGTATTGGCTGACGGCAGCCGCCTGGATACCGAAGACGCAGCCAGTGTGACGGCGTTTCGTGAACAGCACGGGACGCTGCTTGAACGCCTGGCGACACTGGGTCATGAGACCCGCGCCAACACTGAATTGGCGGCAAAAATTCGCCACAAATACCGTCTTAAAAATACCACCGGGCTATCACTCAATGCCCTGGTGGATTTCGATGAGCCGCTGGATATTCTCAGTCATCTGCTGGTGGGCTCCGAGGGCACCCTTGGGTTTATCAGCGCCGTCACCTACGACACCGTGATCGATCACCCGAGCAAAGCGTCGGCATTGATTGTGTTTCCGGATGTCGAAACCTGCTGCAACGCAGTCACCGTCCTCAAAACCCAACCGGTATCAGCCGTCGAACTGCTGGACCGGCGCAGCATGCGCTCGGTACAGGACAAGCCGGGCATGCCCGCTTTCGTACAGCAACTATCGGAAAATGCCTGCGCCCTGTTGATCGAATCCCGTGCGGCGTCGTCGTCCTTGCTGCACGAGCAACTGGCGCTGATCATGGCTTCACTGGCCCCTTTTCCGGTAGAGAAGCAGGTCGACTTCACCGAAGACCCGACGGAGAACGCTCGCCTCTGGGCAATCCGCAAAGACACCTTCCCAGCCGTCGGGGCCGTGCGCAAGACCGGCACCACCGTGATCATTGAGGACGTGACCTTCCCGGTTGAGCAACTGGCAATCGGCGTGAATCGCTTGATCGAACTGTTCGATAAACATCACTACGACGAAGCGATACTTTTCGGACACGCACTGGAAGGTAATCTGCACTTCGTGTTCACCCAAGGCTTCAACAGCGCGGAAGAAGTTACGCGCTACCAAGCGTTCATGGACGACGTGGCGCAATTGGTGGCAGTGGAGTTCGGTGGCTCGCTGAAAGCCGAACACGGCACCGGGCGCAATATGGCACCGTTTGTGGAACTGGAATGGGGCAGCGACGCCTATCAATTGATGTGGCAGCTCAAGCGCCTGCTGGACCCCAACGGTATTCTCAATCCGGACGTGGTGCTCAGCGAAGACCCGCAAATCCACCTCAAGCACCTCAAACCGTTGCCCGCCGCCGACGAGATTGTGGATAAGTGCATCGAATGCGGCTTCTGCGAGCCGGTGTGCCCGTCGAAAGGCCTGACGTTGAGCCCGCGCCAGCGCATCGTGATCTGGCGCGACATCCAGGCAAAGAAACGCGCCGGTGTCGACACCACTGAGCTGGAAGCTGCGTATCACTACCAGGGCATCGACACCTGCGCCGCCACCGGACTTTGCGCCCAGCGCTGCCCTGTAGGAATCAATACCGGCGATCTGGTGAAAAAGCTGCGTAGCCGCGATGCCGACCGTACTAAAACGGCCGAATGGCTTGCCACTCATTTCGCCACCGCACTGCAAGGCGCGCGTTTTACGCTGCATGTGGCCAATGGCGCACGCATGCTGCTCGGCGCGCCTCGCCTGGCGAAGCTGTCGGCTAGCGTGACCAGGCTGTCCAAGGGGCAGATTCCACAGTGGACCAACGCCATGCCGCAGCCGGAAAAAGCCATTCGCTTCAGCCCGGCCGTGACGGACGAGCGCCCACGGGTGGTCTACCTGGCCGCCTGCGTCTCACGCGCCATGGGCCCGGCGGCAGGTGATAAAGAACAGATGTCGCTGTACGACAAGACCCGCAGCCTTTTGGAAAAAGCCGGTTACCAAGTCGTGTCTCCCGACAATCAGGACAGCCTGTGCTGTGGCCAGCCATTCGCCTCCAAAGGCTATGCCGAACAGGCCGAGCACAAACGCCAGGAGTTGATCGGCGCGCTGCTTCACGCCAGCCGTGGCGGGCTTGACCCTATCTACTGCGACACCAGCCCCTGCACCCTGCGCCTGGTGCAAGACCTGGGCGAAACGCGCCTGGATCTGTACGACCCCGTGCGTTTTATCCGTACACACCTGATGGACCGCCTCGACTTTACGCCCCAGGAGGCTCCGATCGCCGTGCACGTCACCTGCAGTACCCAGCACCTGGGCGAGAGCCAGGCGCTGATCGACCTGGCCCGACACTGCTCCAAGAACGTAGTCATCCCGGAAGGCATTCATTGCTGTGGCTTTGCCGGCGACAAAGGCTTCACCACGCCGGAACTCAACGCCCACTCACTGCGCACCCTCAAGGATGCAGTGCAATATTGCAGCGAAGGGATCTCCACCAGTCGCACCTGCGAGATCGGCCTGAGCCAGCATGGCGGCATTGATTATCACGGGTTGGTGTACCTGGTGGACCGCGTCACCCAAGCCCGCGTCCATTAATGCTGCGAAAAAAAACAGAACCCTCGCGCGCCGGCGTAGTCATCTGCATAGGCCTCGACAATCGAGGCTCATCAGTGATGTCGCTGGCAGCCGTTGAACGCCAGCAGCGTCGAGCCCTTTTGCGCAAGGAGATACCCTATGAAGCGTTCCGCTCTTGCTGGCTTGTTCATTACCGCTGCGATGCTGGCTTCCCCCGTGTTCGCTGCGGGCGAACCCGATCTGTGCAAGATCAATCTGGACAAAATCAACAACGGTAAAGCGCTGCTCGCCACTGACACCAGCGGTAAAAGCGGCGAAATCGACACTGCCGTCTCCCAGGCCAAAGCGGCCCACGCCGCGGGCGATGACAAAAAGTGCATCGAGATCACCTCGAAGGCGCTGCAGGACCTGCAGAATAGCGAAAAAGGCGGCCAATAAGCTGCTCAGTCACGGAAGGCACACCTTCGGGTTGGCCTTCCGTGACCGTTTGGCGTACACTGCACAGGCTTGTCACTCACTAAGAAACAACGAGTTACAAGCACGGGGCCGTTTAGGATTCGACGCCGGTCGCGAAACTTTAGGTGCATGCCGAGTTGGTAACAGAACTCGTAAATCCACTGTTGCAACTTCTTATAGTTGCCAATGACGATAACTACGGCCAGGAATTCGCTCTCGCTGCGTAAGCAGCCTTAGCCCTGAGCTTCTGGTACCTTCGGGTCCAGCAATCACCAGGGGATGTCTGTAAACCCAAAGTGATTGTCATATAGAACAGAATCGCCGTGCAGTACGTTGTGGACGAAGCGGCTAAAACTTACACAACTCGCCCAAAGCACCCTGCCCTTCGGGTCGCTGAGGGTTAACTTAATAGAAACGGCTACGCATGTAGTACCGACAGCGGAGTACTGGCGGACGGGGGTTCAAATCCCCCCGGCTCCACCATTTGATCAACTAAAGACGTCCACGGACGTCTTTTTTTTTGCCTTAAATCCAGAAAATACAATGGGTTAGGTTCCACAACCGTCTTTGTTCGTCCAATGACATCTATTAGCCTGTGTATTCCAAGTGGTATTCCAAGCGTTCACCTGCTAAGTTTTGGAATACACCATGGGAGCTCAAGCGGCGCGCCTTTAAGACATCAAAGTCAAGGCCGCCAAGCCAAAGGAGAAGGACTACATCCTCACTGATGGTGACGGCCTTCAGATGAGAGTTAGAGCCAATGGCTCGAAGCTCTGGAACTTCAATTACATCCACCCGGTTACCAAGAAACGGATCAACATGGGTTTGGGTACTTTCCCAGAGGTAGGCCTGGCTCAAGCACGGAAACGCACAGTTAGCGCCAGAGAGCTAGTTGGCCGAGGTCTCGATCCTAAGGAAAAGCGTGACACGGATCGCCAGACGTTGAAGGCGACCACGGAGCACACATTTAAGAACGTGGCCACAGCCTGGTTTGATCTCAAGAAAGATTCAGTGACCACCGCGTACGCCGAAGACATCTGGCGCTCTTTAACGCTACACGTCTTCCCCGATCTGGCGCTGACTCCGATTTCACCAATCACTGCGCCAGCGGTGATTAAATTGCTGAGACCTCTCGAGACAAAGGGCAGCCTAGAGACGGTCAAGCGGCTTAGCCAACGTCTTAACGAGATCATGACCTACGGAGTAAACGCCGGACTCATCTTCTCGAATCCGCTCAGTGGTATTCGCTCCGTCTTCAAAAAGCCGAAGAAACAAAACATGTTAGCGCTCGCGCCGGATGAGCTTAAAGAGCTGATGCTAGCTATCGCTAATGCCAGCATCAAGAGGACAACACGCTGCTTGATTGAGTGGCAACTCCACACCATGACTCGTCCAGCGGAAGCGGCTACGGCTCGCTGGGCCGACATCGACCTTGAGAAAAAGGTATGGGCAATTCCTCCGGAACGGATTAAAAAGCGTCGCACGCATATTATCCCGCTCACCCAACAAGCTCTTGAGCTTTTGGAGGCTATAAGACCTTTCAGTGGGCACCGTGAATATGTGTTCCCGGCAGATCGAAATCCGCGTACCCACTGCAACAGCCAGACTGCGAATATGGCGCTTAAACGGATGGGTTTTGAGGGGCGTCTAGTGAGCCACGGTATGCGCTCAATGGCGAGTACCATACTGAACGAACATTGATGGGATCCAGAGTTGATTGAGGTCGCACTCGCGCACGTTGACAAGGATGAGGTACGGAGCGCCTACAACCGGGCTGACTATATCGAGCGTAGGCGTCCAATGATGAAATGGTGGAGCGAGCACATCCAGGCAGCGGCTACCGGAAGTCTCTCGATGTCAGCAATCATTGGTATGGCGGATTGAGCGCCCACTAACCTTGCCGTGCCGCGAGTAATCTTTACTAGCTAGCGCGCATAGACGAGTAGTTAGCCTGCACGGAGGATGCTTCACGGCCCCCAGCGCTCTGCAGGACTGGCTCGCGAAGCTAGTCTCCAGCTAAGGTTCAGTAGAAACCCGGCCACAAGCCGGCTTTTCAATGCCATAAGACTTTGTAAAATAACAACTTTCTGCGAAATAACCCTTCCACCCCATACCTCAGCCCATACCTGAACTGAAAGTCTCCAGCTCACAATAAGGCAACCTGTTGGGCCACAGCGGATAGCAGTGACTGCTACCATAAATGAAGATTGGTTCATTTCCATCCGCTCAAAACCAAAGTGGCACGACAAGGAGGCTGGGGCTCTTTTGTGCTGGCGTACTTACCTAAAAAATCTGGATTAGCATGGACACGCTTGTGGCATTGCCGGTTTCTGGTGATTCATTTCTTCTTCGACGTGACAACTACAACATTCTGGTAGATGGGGGATACAGCAGCCGGATGCTGATTGCGGCACTTTCTAAACCCCGTCTTGCCATCAGCCATTTGCATATCGTGGTTTGCACGCATGCCGATAAAGATCACGCTGGCGGTCTCACGGACCTGCTAGACAAGTCATCCATCAGTGTTGGTGAATTTTGGCTGCCAGGTGCATGGTCGGAATCGCTGCCAGAGCTCTTAAAAAACCCTGATTTAGTGGTGAACGCTCTCATTGCAGAGTTTGATAATTTTTCGCCCCAAGACAACCCCACCCTCAATCAGGACCACAGATCGGAATCTCACGCGCGTAAAAGTATTGTCGAGGAATCGCATGAAGCTCAACGCAAGAGCGAGCACGAGCACGAAGGTCCGGAGCAACAGGATGTCGACGAGTTCGAATCGCACATGCATGCACTCATTGCCTCAGAACGACGCAAATTTGAACGTGACAGCAGGAGCAATGACGACCAACTTAGCCCAGAGCAACAAGTAGGCAATGCAGGGTTGGCATGGTTGAAGAAACAAACAGAAAGTCTCGAACTCAACGAGCTAAATGATGCAGATTCTGCCAAGGCATTTGGCAGAGGGCGTAAGTTACTCAGGCAGCAAGCCCGAAAGAATCATATGGATCAGAACTGGACTGCGTTCGGGCTTGAATTAATCGACACAGCAGAACGGATCAGAAAAATTGCAGTTCAGGCGATTCGCCACAGCGTCAAGGTACGTTGGTTCGACTTCGGTGAATTCGCGAAGACGAAGCAAGCATCTGGAGGGGAGCCAGATCTCCTTGTGCCTCTGAACGCAGTAGAGGTTGTCGTACCACCACCCCCCACCGAAATGATGATGTACATGCTTCGTTTGACGCCGGTGAACGAAGAGTGCCTGGTGTTCTTGTCACCCGGCCCTACATGGCGTCACCGCGGCGTGGTCTTCACCGGAGACTCTCCGCTGGGTCATGGATCTGGCTACAGACTTAGCCTCTTGGATTGGCCAACAGAGCGCGCTCAATGGGTCGTCGCCACGGCGCCACACCACGGTTCTGAAAGCAATGCTGTGGCCTATGAGCATTTGGAGGCAATGACTAATGTCGAGCTTTGGTTGCGATCCGGCGGATCATCTAAGCATCCAGGCCCAACATTCCGAAGGTTACCTCAGGTCCAGCGAGGTTGTACGCATTGTCCCCGATTGGGGCTGAAGCGAGGAATAGCTGAAGTGCAATTGTCGGATCAATTTAAGGGGCCGTCTTTCCGCGTCAAACCCCATGATTGCTCTTGCTAACGAACCCAGGGCTGCCCCCGATTGTAGGAGTAGCCTTCAAGTTTTTCATGGTTGAAGGCTAACATCACGCCTATGAGTAACGCAGTCGCTGAACTTCGAAAGGACCGTCATCGACCAAGGTTTGGCTGTCGCTGGTAAGACGCAAAAGCCGGAAGTTACCTTCAGCACCGGCTTTACCAGCCATATAAACTCGGCCATAGACAATGTGGTGTGCACCAGCCTTCGCTTTATCAAACTGTTGAAGCTGCGGCCCTTTTACCTCACTTAGAGCGACTCCGCCCCCTTCAACACGCTCCGTCACACCCACGACAAAATCAGGATAGAAGCCAACACCTTCGGCCCAACCATACAAGGCCACCGAGGAAGGTTTTCTACTAGGGTTGCGATGCCACCACATCACTTCGGGCGACGTGTCTAGCAATTCAGCAAACTCGCGCTCCTGCGGACGAAGGTCATCAGGGAAAACACCGTAGAGGTTCCGGACTGCTGGCGCTAGTGGCAGCAACGATGAAACCGAGACCGGAAGGTGTACTGTTGCAGTGCTTACCTGCTCCGCCCTTAATCGCTTGTGAGCATCGCGAATGAGTTTATCATTGCGCACTAATACCAGCTCCAGCTGCCTTGTCAGCTCTTCCTCGTCCACGGGCGGCTCATGTCCTTCGTTGACCAAGACCTCACGAAAGCGTGTCCGAAGTGCTTGGAGCAGCTCCCGTCGATCAACATCTTCAAACTGAAAGGCAATCTGTCTGGCTTTCTGGGCGATGGCCGCTGAAGACACCGTTGCCCAGACGTCTTTATCTTCTGGAGTTGTACCCGCAGCAAACACGTCCGTCACGCGTTCCGTGACTCTTGATCGCACTTTCAGTCGGTCACCTAGAACGCGAGCGAAATCTATGTGCTGGGCCAGCCTAAGCTCGAAATCTTCAGACAAAACAGGCAAGGTTTCGGTCTGGAGTGAGCGGGGAGCTGTGGATCTAAGTGGATAATTGAAACTAGTCGATTCTGCCTCAAGCTGGAATGCATTAGCCAATTGAGAGGCTTCTGTAAATCCGTGCGTTAACCCCGGATGCAGCGGATCTACAGGATCTTCATAACCACTGTCGGCTCCGGTGCGTGATGACGTATTTATCACCTGAAATAGGGAAGCCTGCTCCCCTCCAAAGGGCGTTACGTGCCGTGTAGCCTGCCTAGACGACGTAATAACCTCAGAGGTCGAGGCCTCTGAATTTGCAATGTCGGCGGCATTTTCAGAGGCCGTAGAAACAGACTGATTCGCAAGAAGTGAAAACGTCTGCCCCGGCTTCACCACTTGCACGCTCGATTGGCCGCCGACGATAGTCACAACGGTGGCTGGTGAAGCAGCAGCCAATTGACCTGGTAGCTGGTTAATTTGCGCAGCGGCGTTTAGCAGTCCTTCCTGAGCTTCACCATTGGCTAGAAAGACATAGCCATACTGAAGCAGCGGAGGAAGCTGCTCGAGACGACCTTGAAGTAACCGATGAACCCGCATGATTCGTCCAACGACCTGCACACCAAAACTTGCGTCTCGCGCGCCACGCAGTGCTGCTAAGGTAAATGCTCGCGGTGCGTCAAAACCAGTCGCGATTGCCATTTTAAATAAAATGACTTCCACCTGCGGATCGTTAGCAAGCGCAGATAGATTAGGATCGGGCTCATCTGAAGTGTGGCTGCGCACAGCCGTTTCTGGGAATAAAAGCGTGTTTATAATGTAGTTCTTCGCCTTCTCCAGCATCTGACCACCGTTAGGCACTTGCACCAACATCAGAGGGACTAAATCTACCCCCTCATCAATTAGTGTCTTCTTGATTAAGCGGTGCATAGCGGTCGCCTCAGACATGGCGACTTCTTCGAAGGCCAGCAGTTGCGCGTCGTCTTGGTTTTGAGCGATGAATCGAGCCGCCTTTACGCTCTTCTTGAGCAATTGCGCTTCCACGCCTTCAGCACGCGTAATCGAGGCCCATTCGTCAGGAGCTCCAATACGGTATCCCGTCTGCTGGGCAAACTTGGCTGCATCTGCGTCCCGTGGCGTCGCGGTCATTAGCAGGACGTAGTCTGGCGCCAACACCTGCGCGAAGAAGCGCCCAGCTTCCGTTGCGCGGACGAAACCGTGGTGAGCCTCATCAACAATCACGCCGATCCGAAAACCTGCATTCCGGGCCTCCGCGATCAAGTCATCTACGGCCATTCCAACATCGCCGCTTTGCCGAACCAACCGAGAATCACGGGAACGCGCCGCAACTGTCTGCCAGCTCAACACAAAAACAGAGCCTGGCGTGATCTTCTCGATTTGGCGGTCAGTGTCAATGTCCAACTGCACGAGGCTCGGGGCCTGTTGCTTGAGTGAGGCCTTGGCTTGAGACAAAACCCCTGTAAATGGAGAGAACCAAAACCAGAGCACGCGATCCATCGGCGAAAATCTCGCCATAAACTCACAAGCAATCAACGTCTTGCCTATACCTGTTGGCGCTTGCAAGAGCACGCAAGCACCATCGCGACGAAGCCGAGTGAGCTCAGCTTCATCCGGTTTCGCTCCCAAAGCGTCATAACTAGACTTCAATACATTGAACCGATCAACCAGTACATCAATGTGCTGATCCTGGAACAGCATAGGGATGGTTCGACTCACGACTGCTCTCCCAAATGCTGATCGTCTACCAGCCCTTCAACTGCTTCTGTTTCCGCAGGAATAGGCTCTCGAATTTGCGCATTGCCTTGCCGGAAGGCACGTTGTAGGTCTTGCGGGACAGCTACATAACTGGCGGTGGTATCAATTCCTACAAGCGCTTCCTTGACTGCTTGAACAGCCCAGCTAAGTACTACAGCTGGGCCTTTGTGCGACTCCAACAACTCACGAAGTGCTGCCATCGTTGACGGCTTGCTGTTAGTGCAATACGCAACCAAGTGATTGCCCTGAATGGATGTAGAAAGAGCCGGCTTTACCGCGCTGACTGGATGTCCACTAGCTTGAAGAGCAAATGTCCAAACCATGGAATCCGAAAGGCGCTCCTCAAGCCTATGCATGGGCACTGGCAAGGCTTTGACGTAGGCGAATGATCCACCGAGAGCCTCAACCTCACCTGTTTTCTCTGAGGCATAGCCCTCGATTGCCTTGCGAACACGCACGGCGCAAATGTCACGGCATAGATTCTTATCTGGATTTTCAATTGTCGATTCACGACTGGAAACCAAAACAAACCGTCGCTGCCCACAGTCAGCCTTGTTCATTCGAAGTAGCGCATGGGCAGTTGTGCCGGAACCAGCGAAGAAGTCCAACACCAAAGCATCTTTTTCCGGCGCGCATATTTGCAGCACACGCTCAAGCAATCGAGTTGGTTTCGGTGTATCAAAAGCGGTTTGAGTGCCGAAAATATCCTGGATCTCTTTGCGCGCTTCGTCGGTATGCCCTACTTCATCGTGGGACCACCAGGTCCAAGGAACAAGTCCTTCGACCTCACTGAGATATCGAATCACGCTAGGTTGCGCACTCCCATCTCGCCCCCAATAAATTTTATTCTGAGCTTTCAGCGAGAGAAACTCTGGTTCAATCATCGACCAGCAACGTCCCTCAGGCGGAAAATGCTCCTTTCCGGTTGGAGACGTGATTTTGTACATCTGATTCGGACGGAACCCTTGTGCGGTCATCGGAATGCCCCGCCACCGCTTGGTCGGGTCTTTGTCTAACGGATTATCGTGGTTCTTGTAAACCTTGGCCTGAGCGTCATTTAGTGGGATTCGCCCACGACGTTGCTTGAATGCGTCAGGAGTCAGCGAGTAGACCAACAGATATTCATGCGCGTCTCCAATGGCGCTTCTATTTTCACGGCTATAGCGCTTTTGCCAAATGCAAGTCGCCACGAAGCTACGCTCGCCAAAGACCTGGTTCATCAGAAGCCCCATGTTGAAGAGCTCGTTGTCATCAATGCTCACCACGATGGAACCACCATCCCTGAGGAGAGCCTTGGCTAACACTAGGCGCTGGTAGATAAATTCCAACCAAGTGCTATGTCGGTAGCGGTTCCGAGGATCGAAAAAGCTGTCGTTGTACACAAAATCTTTATTGCCCGTGTTGTACGGGACATCAATATAGATGAGGTGAAACTGACCAGAGTGGGTGGTTGCCAAATGCCTCAGGGCATCGTAGTTGTCACCCTCGACGATCAAGTTTTCCCAAGGCCCCTCTCCGTAGGAGTGCTCAGGAACAAGCTCGAACCCGACAAAATCTCGGTTCAGCGCCTTGTCTGGGTCAATGCTTTGACGCTCCCAGTGCAGCCCATACCGTGAATCGCCTCGGGTTTCGTAGACACCTCTTTGCCTTAAACTGAGGCCAATTAGGAGGTGCCATGAGCAACCCACGTTATCCCGAAGAATTCAAAATCCAAGCGGTCAATCAAGTGGCCGAAAAGAAGCTGCCTGTCGCTGAGGTGGCAGCACGTCTTGGTGTGTCGACGCATAGCCTCTATGCCTGGATAAAGCGCTACAGCAAACCTCTAGAAGAACGACAGCAAGACGATGATCAACACGCTGAACTGCGTCGTCTGCGAGCGGAGCTCAAGCGCGTCACTGAAGAGCGAGATATCTTAAAAAAGGCCGCCGCGTACTTTGCCAAGGAGTGCGGTTGAAGTACGCCTTTATCAAGCAGCGAGCCGGCGACTATTCCATTCGACGGCTTTGCCTGACGCTGAAAGTCCATCCAAGTGGCTATTACGCCTGGTTGTCTGAGCCGCAATCTGCACGCGCCAAAGACAACCAGCGACTGCTGGGTTTGATCAAGCATTCATGGCTGGAAAGTGGCGGCGTTTATGGCTATCGCAAAATCCATGACGATCTGCGCGAGGTCGGTGAAGTTTGCGGGCGCCATCGCGTGGCAAGGCTGATGCGTCTTGAAGGGCTGCGCTCTCAGACAGGTTATCGACGCCGCCCTGGAAAGTACGGCGGTAAGCCAGCGGTCGCCTCACCCAATTTGCTGAAGCGCCAGTTCGATGTCGTGGAACCCAACAAGGTTTGGGTCACCGACATCACCTACATTCGTACGTATGAAGGCTGGTTGTATTTGGCGGTGGTGCTGGATCTGTTTTCTCGTCAGGTCGTTGGCTGGTCAATGAAGGCGCAGATGACCAGTGATTTGGCTATTGATGCGTTGTTGATGGCGGTTTGGAGGCGTAAACCGAAGCAAGAGGTGATGGTTCATTCCGACCAGGGCAGCCAGTACAGCAGCTCCGACTGGCGCAGCTTTTTGAGCGCAAACAATTTGGTTGCCAGCATGAGTCGCCGAGGCAACTGTCATGACAACGCCGTGGCCGAGAGCTTTTTCCAGCTTCTAAAACGGGAACGGATCAAGCGAAAAATCTACATCACGCGGGAAGATGCTCGTAGTGATGTGTTCGATTACATCGAGATGTTCTACAACGTAAAACGCCGCCATGGTTTCAACAATCAGCTGTCACCGGTAGAGTTTGAAAAGCGTTACGCAATGAGCTTGCAAGGTGTCTAGAGAATCCGGGGCGATTCACCGTGCCTGCACGTCGCGCCGTTTGAGGACTTCGACGAGTTGTTCTTTGGTCAAGGCGGAGTAGTCGATACTGCTCAAGCGTTCCTCGGCTCTTTAGTTTGAATGCAAATACCGGGGTCAAATGCGAGGGCAATGCCGTGCGCTTACGGTAGATGCGGAGGAGGTTTTTCGGCGGGACTTTTCTGGAACCGGGCCTGTTTTTCAGCCTACCCAAGGCAACGCTTACATTTGGGGATGAGCGAATGACAATCGAGGATTGCTTGCCTGGGGCACCCAGAGATCACGCCGAGAAAGCTCTGCGAAATCAGGAAGTATGACGTATCGCACCTTCGAAGGCGATAGCAGGGTGCAGCAGGAGAGAAGCAGCGCCAGGGGACAGTCTCGCCGCGCCAGCAATGATTAGCCAAGATTGCCCTGGAAGCTTGCTGGCGGTCTCAAAAAGGTATCCGTGAGCATGAGCGCCCGATGTCGGCATAAGGGCTGCAAAGGTGATTCTAGGAGCGCAGCCAAACCCGCATCCCCTCATAAAGCTCTTTGCCTAACGCGGTCGCTGGTCGGCTGGCGTATCCCGGACTGGATTGCAAGTTGTGGGCGGTAAAGTCGAACTCTTTACCGCTATAGGATACCCAAGCACCCGGCGTCTGAAGCTCAGTCACTGCAATTGCCTTATTGCTCCAGCGTTGGCGATAACCCCTTGTCGGAGGTGATGCGCCCAGGTCTGGCTCCGGTGCAAGTAGCTTGGGGATGGCTTGTATAGCGAGGGCCGCCGGAATGCAGGCGACTCCATGAAGGTGCAAGGGATGGTTTTCTTCGCTGTCACTGCTGGCAAGTTCCAAGACAAAAACCAGGACTACGATACCGATTGTTCTAAGGAATGCTGAAAGGTAGTCGGTCGGTCCTTTCTTGGCTGACAAGGCGGCTTCAGCTACCTCATGGCCTAGACGGAAATTTATGACCTGAGCGCCAGGCTTCAGTGCGAACCCCAGAAAGCTGAAAGCCCGCTTTGTGTCAGCCGGCAACCTTCGTTTCCAGTCTTGAAGAAGTGGACTACCCCCGCTCCCGTAGACATTTTCCAGCCTTAAAGTGAGGCACTTTCAAAGGCCTCAGGACTGACGCCGCCCAGGTGACTGTGACGACGCGTTCGGTTGTAAAACGCCTCAATGTAATCGAATACGTCGGCACGGGCCATATCCCGGGTTTTGTAGATCCTCTTGCGGATGCGTTCTTTTTTCAGGCTACTGAAGAAAGACTCCGTTACCAAGGCCTATGCCGAGTACATCTGGCGCTCCCTGCGCCCAAATGAACGCCTCGATCATCCAGGGTGTGACAAAGGTAGGCGAGAGAGATGGAGCTGTCAGACATCGCTGCACACCGCTAAAACGCTCAGCGAATCTGCTTGCCCATGTTAAATCGAAGCAACATCAGCGCCGCATCGCAGGCATCGCCGGCAAAGTGGCTTTTGCTGAAGGCCTGGGCATTCACCGTGGCCCCGTCGAGCAACATCATGATGTAGGTCGCGAGGGTCTTCGCTGTATCGGGGGTGTGGTGGCGGGCTATCTCGTGTTCTACCAGCGCATGCAGTTTGTGCTTGTAGTCGAGAGCGATCTCGCGGATATCGGAGTGCTCCGGAAATTCGGCCACTGCGCGGCCGAACAGGCAGCCGGCGAAGCTGGTGGAGCAGAACCACTGCCCGCGCCAATCGAAGATCGAAATGATCTTTTCTTCCAGGCTGAGTTTTTCATCCATGCGCGCTTTCAATTGCTCGATCAGATGCGCCGAGCGTTGCGTCAACACGGTTTTGACCAGGTCTTCCTTACCGTTGAAGTTACGGTACATCGTCATTCTGGCGACGCCCGACGCTTCGATGATCCAGTCAACACCTACGGGGTGGAAACCGTGCTGGGAAAACAGGCTGGTAGCAGTGTCGACGACATGCTGCTTCTTCGATACGGACAACTCGGAACTCCAGGTTCAAGTAGTTGGGATGGGCGAAAACCGTAACATTATGATATAGACCAGTCTATCTCAGACTCCATTCGGTGTTTCGCCCATATGTCGCAAAAACTCAGGTAAAGCTCACGGTATCCCCGCCGTCTACGGCCAGTACCGTGCCGCTGATCATCGGGTTGGTGGCCAGTAGCAGCGCCGCCGAAGCGATGTCTTCCGGCCGGGCTATGCGTTTGACAGGCAGTGATTGGCTGCGTTGGCGCATTTTCTGTACCAGTGCTTCGGGGTGCATGCCGGTGTCGACAAAGCCCGGGGACAGCACGTTGACGCGCACCGGCGAGAGTTCGCTGGCCAGCCCACGGGCAAACCCTTCGATACCGGCGTTGACCGCGCTGATCAGTGCCGTCTGCGGCCCGGCGCGCTGGGCAAAACGCCCCGAGACCAGGGTCAGCGAGGCATCCTCGTCAAAAGGTGCCAGCCGGGCAATGTGGTACGCCGCCCAGAACTTGCTGTCGAAGATGCGCTGCGCATCCTCTAGCGCAACGCTGCGCACCGGCCCGAACGTCAGCGAGGCGGCGGTGACAATGATGTGCTTCCAGCGCGTGGGCCGGGCAAAAAAGCGCTCCAATTCGGCCGGCTGCGTGACGTCCAGTGCCACGGTGGCAACCTCGGCGCCGATGTCATGCGCCGCCTGGCTTAGCCGTGCGGCATTGCGCCCGGCCAGGGTGACCGTGGCTCCTTGCTGGTGGAACAGTTTGGCGATGGCAAAGCCGATACCGGCGGAGCCGCCGATGACCAGCACCTGGGTATTGCGCTCAAGCGTAGGCATGGCGATCTTCCTTCTGTGGCAAAGGGTGTGTGAGCGGGTAATCGAAAATCAACATCTCGCACAACGCACGTAAGCGCGGGCGAAAGCCTGCGTGCAACGGGTGTTCTCGCCAGCCGGGGAGCACGGATTCGTCAGTAAAGGTGAGGATAAAACCTTGGTCGTAACCCAGCGAACGGTCGCCGCTGTCGGCAATCACCTCCACTGCGACCAGGCCGGGCACACGGCCGGGAAAGCCGTGCAGTTCCTGCAGCAGCGCCGAGACAGCCGGGGCGTCAGGGCTTTTGAGCAAAACGATGCGCTTATACATGGAGGTTCTCCCATTCGATCAAGTTGCTCAGGCGCGGGCCGCTGTCGAACTCGCACACCACGGTATCGCCGTGGCTAAGGTGGATACCGGCGTCGGCACTGTTGCGATCGGCGCCCATGTAGAGGTAGATCAGCGTGCCGGGCAGGCGCAGTGACGGGTGCTGCCACAGGGTGTCGAACAGGTCATCGGCGTCATAACACAGGCAGGAAAGGCCAGTGCTGAAACGCTGTTCCCAGTGCAGGTCGCCCGCGCGGTAGATGGAGGTTGTGCCCCTGATCAGGTCGGGCAGGGGCTGCCAATACAGCAGGTGGGAAATGGCGCTGGGCTGCAACTTGGCGTAGGCCAGGTAGTTGCGCTTGGATTTGGCCAGGGCGATATCGGTAAGGTCGTTGCCGAAGGTGTAGCCGATGTAGTTCGGGCGGCCGTCGTCAGCCACCAGAAACAGCGCCACCACTTCCGCCTCTTCACACGCCGACAGCGCGCCGCGACTCATGCGCAGCACGTCGCCGCTGCGCTTGAGCGTGTCGGCAAAGCCCTTGATAAAAAAGGCCGGGCGCTCGTCGCTTTCCGGTGGCTGCGCGACTTTGCTCTGGTGGGTCAGGCCAAAGCCGCACACCACGCCCTGGCGCGGGTCGGGCGGCAGCAGGCATGGCAGCAGCTCGAAGCCCGCGAGGTCGGTAACCGTCAATGGCGCTGGCGAATGTTCGCGCAGATACGCCAGTGGACCACCGGGGAATTCGCGCGCCGGTGTGTCGCGCAACAACGCATACAAGTCGGCGACCGGGTAGAGGCTGTACTGCCCGGCGGCGCCGGCGCTGGTGACATAGCGCTGGCCGTCCCGCACGCATTCAAAAATGATCGACATGGGCAAGCTCCTAGAGGGTCTTGATTTCAAGCAAGGCGGGTTTGCCGTGGGTTTCCATATAGGCCAGGCAGTCGGCGATCTTTTCTTGAATCGCCGCCGGAGTGTCGGCGCTGCCGGGGCTATAGAGGTCGAAGGTTTTCGCCAGGGCGACAAAATCCACTTCGTTTTCAAGGAAGCTGGTGCCCAGGTTGGACAGGTCGCTGGGCCGCTGGCGCAGGTCGGCAATGCGTTCGGCGTGCTGCTTGGAATTGAGGTAAAGGCGGTTATTGATCACCAGCACCAGCAAGGGAATGTCGTAGGCCGACAAAGTCCACAGGGCGCTCGGCGTATAGAGCAAGTCGCCATCGGATTGCAGGTTGACGCTCAGCCGGCCAGTGACCTTGTGGGCAACGGCCGCGCCGATGGCTGCACCTAGGCCATAACCCAGCCCGGCACCGCCGCTCATGCCGATGTAAGCCTCGCTGCGTTCGATCGGCCAGAGCTGGCGCACCAGGGTGTCGATGGTCACGCTGCCGGTGTTGGTGAGTACCCAACGCTGATGGCCGATGGCTTCGTGGATCGCGATCAGCGCCTGGGCGATGGTCAGGCCATCGGCAGGTTCGATGACCTGTGCAAGCAACGCCTGGCGACGCACCTGTTTGTGCGCCGTAATACGCGCGATGCGCTCATTGACCAAGGCCTGTGTCGCGCTATCGCGGCGTTCGGCGGATGCCTGCACCGCCTCGGCAATACGTGCGATGGAGGCGACCACGTTGGCGTGCAGGGCCAGGTCGGCGCACACCAGTTTCTGGCTGTCGGCCACCCAACTGCTGATGAGCAGGGAATGGGTGCCCAGGGTGGCGATGTACAAACCTGGGTGGGGTTTTTGCCCGGAGTTGGCCAGCAGGCCGTACAGGTCCTGGACTTCCAGGGCCAACAGAAAGTCGCATTCGCCCAGCAGGTGCGCATCATGGTCCTGGAACACCAGAGGGTGAGTGTTGGGCACGTTATACCGGCCATTGCGTGAAATCACTGCAGCACCGGTGAGACTGGCGATACCCAGCAGCTGTTCGGCCTGCTTATCGTCGAGTGCGGCGTAATCGATGGCGATGACGGGGTGCTGCGCGCTCATCAACTGGGTGACCAGTTCGGCCAGTTGCTGGTCATCCAGCGCCGGTAAGCGTTCCGGGCGCACCGGCCCGGCGGGCAGTGAGAGCCCGTCGGCCAGTGACTCTTCCTGAACTGCACTGTCGATGGCCACATAACACGGGGCATGGGGCTCGGCGGCGCAGAGTTTGAGCGCGCGTTGCACCGACTCCAGGGTGGCGGCCTGGGAGACTGGCATGTCCGTCCATTTGGTGTAGCCGGAGAGGATTTTATCGATGCTCTGGGACGTATGGATCCAGTCGATCCACGGGCGACGCAGGGCCGCATCGATCGGACCGTTGCCGCCCAGTACCAGCAAGGGCACGCGGTCGCACCAGGCGTTGAAGATGGCCATGCTCGCGTGCTGCAAGCCGATATTGGCATGTACCAATACCGCCATGTGCTTGCCGCTGGCCTTGTAATAACCGTGGGCCATGGCCACCGAGATTTCTTCATGGCAGCACATCAGGATGGCCGGCACGGCAGCGTCGGGGTGATGCACCAGCGAGTCATGAATGCCGCGAAATGACGCGCCGGGGTTGAAGCAGACGTACTCGATGCCCTGGTTGATCAACAGATCCACAAGCAAATCGGAAAAATACTTCATCGCGCACGCTCCATGTGGTGGGGCAAATAGGTATGTTGGTCTGCGCCGAGGGCGCAGCGGTAGGGCAGTACGTGGGCGGTCAGCCGCCCGCCAAGGCCAGGTTGCATGTGGGCTGGCAAGTGAATGGCGTTGTGTTGCCGGTCTATCGCCGGCATGGGGTCGAGCAGGTGGTCGTCGAAGAAGCGGTCGTGCTGGCCGGCCTCCACGCCGATAAAGCCGTCGAAGGCCGCCAGCAGTGCGCGGTGGGCGGCAATCAGCGGGCCGACTTCAGCGACCTGCACGCCCAGGTAAACCGGCAAGCCCCAGCGGCGGCATTGCTCGATCATTCTTGCGCTGCTGAGCAAGCCCCCGCACTTGGCAATGCGCAGGTTCACCGCATCCAGCGCCTGGTGGTGCCAGGCGCGTTCCAGGCTCAGGGGCGAGGTGACCGACTCGTCGAGCATGATCGGCACGC
The DNA here is from genome assembly GCF_024112395.2 of Pseudomonas pergaminensis. Classification (NCBI taxonomy): domain Bacteria; kingdom Pseudomonadati; phylum Pseudomonadota; class Gammaproteobacteria; order Pseudomonadales; family Pseudomonadaceae; genus Pseudomonas; species Pseudomonas pergaminensis. Next base: position 5,703,273 of record NZ_CP078013.2, read on the forward strand.
CATGCTTGAGGCGCGCCTGGCGGTAATCCTCCAGGCTGCCACGCGGCAAAGGCTCCTCGAACAACGCCACGCCGAGCTCGCGAAACTGCGCGGCGCTACTGTGGAGTTGCGCGGGGGACCAGCTCATGTTCGGGTCGACATACAACGCCAGGCTCGGCGCCAGCGCGTTGATGCTGTCCAGGCGCTCTTTATTGGCCTGGGCATCGCCGGCCAGTTTGAGCTTGAGCGAGTGCAACGGTTTGCGCTGTTCGAGGAACGCGTGCACCGGCTGCGACAGGTCGAGCACCTGGGTGATGTTGACCTGCGCGGGCAGGCTGCGGCGTGCCATCGGCGCCGTATCGGTGATGCGCAGCAGGTAGGCGGACATGGGCAGGCCGGCCTGTTGCGCCAGAGTGTCGAGCAGCGCCATTTCCACCAGGCAGCGGGTATTGTTGCCCAGGCTTACATCGGCATCGCCGGGCAGGCCGTGCTCATAAAGCGCGCGGCCTCGGTCGACCGGGTCGCCGCTGGCCAATGCTTTGGCCAAGCGCGCGAAGTCAAGGCTGCGCAGTTGGGTCAACACTGACTCGCAGTCTTCGCCGGTCACGTAGCGGCGCGGCGCGCATTCACCGATCCCGGTAAAGGCGCCGAGCGTCCAACTGAGCACCACACTGTCTGAAGTGAGGCGTCGGTGGGCGCCATGCACGAACGGATTGGCCATGGGCTGGCGCACAAGGTAGACCTCAGGCGGCGTCATAGGCGTAGCGTCCGTTGGCTTTGACGAAGTCGGCGGTGAACTGCACGACCTGCCCCATGGCCGGGGTAAAAAACAGGTAGTGCTTGTCTTGATTCACCAGCAGGGTCGAGCCGTTGCGACACAGGCGCTGGAAGTGGCCCACCGTGGCATTGACGTCCACCAGCGGGTCTTTATTGGCGCAGATAAACAGGCTGGGGGCGTCGATGGGACGGGCGTCGGCCGCCAGGTAAACCTTCTCCAGGGCCAGCAACTTCTTGCGTTCGCGATGCTGCAGGTGAGTGGTCGCCAGCGCGTCGTTACGGATAAATTCGACCAGGTGCGGGTTGGCGGTGAAGTCTTCGGCGTCGAGCCCCGAATCCCACAGGATCTGCCGGTCGTCCAGGTCGATACTGGCGCGCTCCTGCTCACTCAGCCGGTCGTGCATCTTGCCCAGCCACGCCGAGCAGATCACCAGATTGTCATAGGGCAATGGCGTGTAAGCGCTGCTTGCGATGGCAGCCAGCACCGACCCGCCCAGGCAGTGGCCGAACAGGCACAGCGGAATGTCGTCGGGCACTTCACGGCGAATGTGCTCGATGGCCGCCGCCGCATCTGCGTGCAGCGTGCGCACATCCGGAAAGCCATGTTTCTGGCCGCTGCTGATGCCGCACCCTTCGCGGTCGAGAGCGTAAAACGCGATACCCAGGTTGGCGAAAGCGTTGCCCACCGACCACAGCCAACCAGCGTGGCTTTGCAGGCCATGAAAATACAAAATGGCCCCTTGCGGCCGCTGTGGACGCCAGGCGTGCAGGGCCATGCGCCGATCTGCCTGAGCCAAGTGGTGGACTTCACGCGCAATGCTGTGTGCAAACAAGTGCATATTCATGATTGCCTCTCAAAGTCAGAATTGCTGGATGCCCAGCAGGGACAGGTCCGGTTGGAAGGGCTTGTATTTGATCTGCAGGGTTTTCCTCGCGGCCTTTTCGCGCTCGATGGCCATGGAGATCGCGTTGCCGGGCACCGTAATGACCTTGATTTGCCCCAGGCGCTTGCTGGAGCGCTTGGACTCGTACTCGATATTGATCGCCTGCAAGTGCCCGTCGAGCAGTTGGCTGAGGGTTTGCGACTCGCCGCACGACGCGCCGCCGGCCTCGATGGCGACGGCGTAGTAAGGCGTTTCGTGCCAGACCGGAGCGCACAGGTACAGCCCGGCATTGGGAATGCCGCACATCTGCACGGCTTCGTGCAGCTGGGTCTCGGTGATCTTTTCGCCGGTAAAGGAGTGCATGACGCCGTTGCGGCGGCTGAAACTGATGCGCGGCACGCCACGGTAGTAGCCGTGCACGCGGTAAATATCACCGGTGTACATACGGACCATGCCGTTGCCCTGCCACATGACCAGGTGGTATTCGTCGCCTTCTTTGAGTTGGTCCAGGGCAACGGTTTCCGGTTGTACCTGGTCGCGTACCAGCGCATCCATGTCCACCGACACGGGGATGAACTCGAAGAACGCCTGGTCCACCGCCAGCGGTTGGCTGTCCTGGTCAGCGTCCACCGGTAGGGTCACCACGCCTTCGGTACCGCACGACATGAAGGGCAGCACCTTGGCTTGCCCCATGATCCGTTCCAGCTGCGGCTTGTAGAGCTTGGCCGACGCCGCCGTCCAGCAACTGAAGCGCTCAAGCCCAGGCCATACATCGGTCAGCGACACCCCGTCAGCCGCGAGCACCGTCTCCAGCCGTCGCGCGGCGGCCGGGTCGGCCGCGCGCAAAAGGCTGCCGGTGTGGGCGCCGTCATGCAGGTCACGCAGCAGGCGCTCGCGGTTTTCCAGCAGGCTGTGGTGCAAGGAAAGCAGGGTGCTGGGGTTGATCGCGGTGAGCAGCCTTACGTCTTCGCCCAACGTCCACAGCAGCCGGGCGTACATCTTTTGTTCATGGCTGGCATCTTGGGTCGGCGTGAACCAGGGGGCGTCATACCAAGGCGGGTTCCAGTCGCCGCTGCCGATTTGCGGGTGGCGGTTGCTGATGGCCTGGTAGGGCAGGCCTTCCACGTATTCGTTACTCGGGTCACGCACGGTTTGGGTGTCCAGCGTGGCCCAGGGGTTGGCATGCAGCGCCGGGTAGTCATGGCCAAAAAAGCCCCACATGGCCTGGATGGCGGGCACCCGGTACTGGCGGATCCAGTGCAACGTGTAAGGAATGCGCTTGGACTGGCCGGTGGTGCCGCTGGTCTTGAGCCAGCGCACCACCGGGCTGCAGCTGAGTATCCCGCCTTTTTGCTGGCCTTCACGCACCAGGATTTCGCGGAACCCTTCGTAGGTCATGACCGGGATGTTGGTGCGGGTGATGCGGCCGTTGCAGTGGCTGACGTGAAAGCCGTTTTCCTTCCAGAACAGCGATTTCTGGCACACCGAAATGATGTCCTCAAGCACGTGTTCCTGTGTCCTGAGGGGTTTGTCGAGCCTTTCCAAATAGTTCGCTTGCGCTTGGGCGCATTCAGCTTTGAAGGTCGGCACCCTGCGTTCCCAATGGCCGATCCAAGAGTCCATCTTGCCCATGCGTTCGTCCTCGATCACGTGAAAGGAAAGAGAGACTGGTATGTCTCTGTTGTGAGTGTTTAGTCCTCCGAAATTTATGTGTCAATATATTTCTAGTTATTGGATCCAATCATTTGGATTGTATGACGAGATTAATAAAGTGCCGTTTTTCTTGACCAAACATCTGTTATTCAAAGGTTTTTAGGGCTGTTTCTGGGTCGTTCTTTCGGCGCTGAGGCGAAAATTAAATTTTATTTATTGAAGTTTTGTGTTGACGGAGAACCGATTTTTTGAAAATTATGTAGAACGATCAGTATCACAAGGAGGGCGATTCCATGGTTTCCAAGATCACATTGGGTACTCAAGGGCTGCGTGTCGGCCGCATCGGCCTTGGCTGCATGGGCATGAGCCAGTGGTATGGCGCGACGGATGACAACGAATCGGTGCGTACCCTGCACCGTGCGCTGGAGCTGGGCGTGGACTTCTTCGATTCGGCCGAGGCGTATGGGCCGTTTACCAACGAGCGGTTGTTGCAGCGCGCGTTTGCCGGTCGGCGTGAAGAGGTGGTGATCGCCACCAAGTTTGGTTTTCGCATCGTCGACGGCCAGATCGTTGGCGTCGACAGCTCGCAGAGCAATCTGCAAAAGGTCGTCGAGGCCTCCCTCAAACGGCTGGGCACGGACCACATCGATGTGCTGTATCAGCACCGGCTCGACCCCACCATTCCCATCGAAGAGGTGGTAGGCGCGATGGGGCGCCTGGTTGAGCAGGGCAAGGTCAAATACCTGGGTTTGTGTGAGGTGGGGACAAGCACGATCGAGCGCGCCCATAAAACCCACCCGATATCTGTAGTCCAGGGCGAGTACTCGTTGTGGGAGCGCAATGTCGAGCAAGAGATCTTGCCGCTGCTGCACAACCTGGGGATCGGCTATGTCGCGTTCTGCCCCTTGGGCCGAGGTTTTTTGACCGGCAAGGCCGTCAGCGCCACGCACTACGACGCCAATGACTTCCGCCAGCAGGACCCGCGCTTTCGCGAAGAGAACTTCGCCGCCAATACCTTTCTGACCGAGTCGATTCTGGCACTGGCCGCCTCCTGGTCGATGACGCCTGCGCAACTGGCGCTGGCCTGGCTGCTGACGCGCAGCCCGCACCTGGCGGTGATCCCCGGCACCAAACGAGTGGCCTACCTGGAAGAAAACGTCGCCGCCGACGACTGCGTACTCAGCGATGAGCAGCTTCAGGCGATCGAGGCCTTGCTGGGGCAGTGGGCGGTTGCCGGTGAGCGCTACGAGCAGCGAATGATGCAGTTCATCGACCGATAGGCACTGCCAGGGAGGCCAGCCATGCAACCGCACCGCTTGCTCGACGAAACGGAACAGCGCTTTCACCAGAACTTTTTGCAACATAACGGCAACACGCAGGTGACCTCGTTGCTGACGGTGCCTGGGTGTGTGGGCCCTGTGCAGGCCCGCAAAGCGTTCGCGCAATTGGTGGCGGAGTACCCGTTCCTGCACCAGAAGATTGTGCCAGTCGGTGACGGCCAGTACGGGTTTGTGCCGGTCGACAATCACGTGCAGTCGTCGACCAGCACGACGCCACCGTCGCAGCGTACCGACGTATTGCTCAAGCTTGAATTGAACCGCTTGCTGGGGGATCAAGAGGGCTGGCGCGCGTTAGTGGTTGCCGATGCCGAGATCAACCAGACCCACATTCTGCTGACGCGTAACCATGCGATCTCCGACGGCTACAGCACCGCCAGGCTGGTCAACAGCCTGGCCGGTTACCTCGGTGCGACGCCCGCGAGCCTCGATAGCCGGGTGTCGCAGGCGTTCCATATCCGCCTGAAGCATTGGCGCAGGTCACCCCTTGAGACGGGTAAAGCCAGCTACGCCGATTTTGTCCGGCTGCAGGTCAGCCACCAGGCCACAGAACGCCTGGATCAACTGCGCGCGGGGTCTGGCTTCACCACCAATGCCATTTGGGGTGGGGTGCTGGCGCACAGTTATCTGAGCTTCGCGGATGTGCCGGCGTTCGACTTGTTCACCGCGTATTCACTGCGTGAGCCCGCCAGCCATGGCCATCCGTTGACCAAGGCCTGCCTGATCGATGTGCGCAGAACCGCCTTTGCACGGCAAAACCCAGGCGTGCTCGGCTGTATTGAGCGCTATGCGCAGGCGGTCGCCGAGGGCCGCGCGCAACTGGGCGCCCCCCCAGCCAGTGCGGCCAACGACAGCCCGCGACCCGCACTGGCTTTTACCAATACCGGGCCGCTGGACCGCTTCTTGACTCACCCCGCGCCGGCTGTGCTCGGCTTCTCAACCCTGGTTAACCGCTCCGGCGGCAACTACGACTTCGTCCTGCACCTGGGCAGGTTCAATGGCAACTGGCATGCGGCGCTGGCGTTCAGTTCGCTGAAAGTCGAGCGCGCTACGGCACTGGCGTTCAAGGCGCAGATCGAGGCGACCCTGCAGTCGCTGCCGGCTGCGCTCCACACCTCCTGAGGAATTGATAATGGATACTTCCAGCAATAAGAAGTTGACCCTGTTCGCCACCTGCCTTGGCTTTGTGGTGGTGCTGCTCGATGTGAGCGTGGTCAACGTGGCCCTTGAAAGCTTCAAGGCCGAGTTCGCCACCGACGTGCTGCAACTGCAATGGATCGTCAACGCCTACACGCTGTTGTTTGCCTCGTTTTTGCTGACCGGTGGCGCGTTGGGTGACCGGTTTGGCCACAAGAAAATCTTCCTGTGGGGGTATGCGGTCTTTACCTTGGCCTCGCTCGGTTGCGGCCTGGCGGACACCTTGCCCGCGCTGATCGGCTTTCGCGCGCTGCAAGGCATCGGCGCGGCACTGTTGGTGCCCACTTCCCTGGCGCTGGTGCGAATTACCTTTGAGGTGCCCGCCGAACGCAGCAAGGCCATTGCCTTGTGGGCGGGCGTTGCCGGCATTGCGCTGGCCGCCGGCCCGGTGGTGGGCGGCTTGCTGATTGGTGTGTTCGGCTGGCGCAGCATCTTTTTCATCAACTTGCCCATTGGCCTGATCGGCATCGTGCTGTGCCTGATCAATGCGCCACGTATCCCGGCCAACCACAAAGGCGGTTTCGATTTGTGGGGGCAGTTGCTGGCGTTGTTTACCTTGGCCAACTTGACCTACGCGGTGATCGAGTTGGGCCGCCAGAACGGTGTCGACCTGCGCGTTGCGGTGCATGCCGTGTGCTTTGTCGGCGGCTTGCTCGGGTTTTTGTGGGTCGAGTCGCGCACGGCCCGGCCGATGGTGCCGCTTACGGTGTTCAACAACGCGGCGTTCAGCCTGGCCTCGATCCTGGGCGTGATCGTGAACTTCGTGTTCTACGGGCTGATTTTCGTGTTCAGCATCTTTTTACAGCAGGTCAATCACTACTCGGTGATCAATACCGGGCTGGCCTTTATTCCCATGACCGGGGTGCTGTTCTTCGGCAATCAGCTGGCTGCCCGCTGGCTGCCCAAGTTGGGTGAGCGGCGCCTGCTAGCGCTGGGCCTGGCCATCGCGTTGCTCGGCGTGGTGGCACTGACACCCTTCGTGGGTGGCGCGCCTTACGCCAACATCGCCGTGCAAATGTTTGTGATCGGCTTCGGTATCTCACTCACGGTGCCCACCCTGACCGCCACCGCCGTCAACCACGTCAGCAGCGATAAGTCCGGCGTGGCCTCGGCCATCGTCAATGCCTCGCGCCAAGTGGGTGGCCTGATCGGAGTGGCCATCTTCAGCCTGTTGATCAACGTGACCGATGCAGCCCAGTTCGGCCACGGGTTCGCCCAAGTTATCGCCCTGTCCTCGCTGCTGTTGGCCGCGGGCTGGGCGTTGACGCTCGTGTTGTTGCGCAAGCACCCCCTGGCCGCGCAATCGGCCGCCTGAAGCAGTGCTCAATAAACCCTGGAAGCAATGGAGATTGAACATGCAAGCAGTCATGAAGACCGAGGCAAATTCCGGCTACGCGCCGCGCCAACTGGATGCCCAGCAAATCCTGGATTTTCGGGCCAATGGGTGGATGAAACTGGAAAATGTGATCAACGCCGAGACGGTGCAGATGTTGCTCCAGGAGGCCAAGACCCGCATGGGCGAGGTGGCGCGCACGGTCGATCGCAACGACCCAGGCAAGCAGATCGAGAATGCCTACCGCTGGTATGCGCGCTGGGATGAAGTCTCCAGCACCTGCCCGCAGATCAAGGCGCTCAGCCATTCGCCTCAGCTGGCCAGCATTGCGTCGCAACTGGTGGGCGAGGACGTGCGGTTCTATTCCGACCACGTGTTCGCCAAGAACCCCGAGTCCGAGGCCGGTGGCGACACCCCTTGGCACCAGGACTTTCCTCACCACCCGCTGGATCGGCAGGGCGCGTTGAATATCTGGATCGCCTTGGTCGACCTGACGCCGGAAATGGGCACCATGCAGTTTCTCAGCCGCAGCCATCGAGCGGGCATGCTGGGGCGTTACTTCAACCGCCGCGACAACGTGACCTTGCTCGACGAGCACCCATGGGTGCTGGACGAGTTCGAGATGTCGCCGCCCATTGCACTCAAGGCCGGCGATGCCACTGTGCACGACATGAACGTGATCCATGCGGCGCCTGCCAATAGCTCCAATGTGCCGCGCTGGGTGTATTCCACCCTGTGGCTGCCGGTGTCGGCGCGCTACACCGGCGCCTCGAACCATCGCACCGACCCGCTTGGGCTGACGCTCGACATGCCCATGGAGCACCCCAAGTTTCCCGTTATCCCGACCCGCTGACAGCCGTGTACTCCGGCCGGCACTTGCCGGTCGGCGTTCTATTACATGAGGGGAAACCGAACATGCCACATGTCTATCTTGAGTACACCGCAGGGGTAGCTGACGAGGTTGATTTCAAAAGTGCCTGCCAGCGTCTGCATCGAACACTGGTCGAAGTATCGGGGTTGCGACTGGACCTGGTCAAAACCCGCCTGGTCAGCTACGACCACGCGTTCGTTGGCGATTGTGACGAGCGCCAGCATTTCATCCACCTCAACGTCTCCACGGTGACCGGCAAGGCCGGCGACGATGAGCAGCGACGCGCGATCAGCACGGCGCTGCTTGAGGTGATGGCCGATATCTTTGCGCCTGCGCTGCTGCGCCATAAGGTGGATCTTTCTGTGCAAGTCACCGAGGTTCCGGCCAGCGGCTATGTGCGCAAGCGGTCGGCGACTTTACTGCCGTGAGTGCAACGTAACTAACGAGTGTGGTCATCCAGAGGATCGTTCAGGTTCAGGCAGTTCGCTCAAAAGTGTTTTTATAACCTTATGTCGTAGGAGTATTGGTCTTTGTAGTTTCGGGTGCGCCGGGTTCCTACACTTGCGGTCTGTCAACCCGCGTACAGCTGCCACCCATTCCTGTTTGACAGCAGGGGGCGGTAGCTCCTTAAACAGTGTGGGAGCTTCATCATGAAAAAGATCACCCCCAATCCCCCTCCGCAACCCTCTTCACCATCGCTCCGGATATCCCCCCGAAACCCTGCTAATTCAAGCCAGCGAAACCCTCGCCTCACTCAACGCCATGACCACCGGCCTGGCTTTCGAACTCGAGGGCGCCCACCGTCACAAGCTGCTGGCCACCCAGCAACTGGTCGTGCTGGGCGAGTTGTTGGTTGAGCGCGTGCCGGTCCTCACCCAAGACACACAAACATTCCAGTAACAAAAAGGCCGAGACGCGTTCAGCGACTCGGCCTTTTGCTGTCAGTCTGGAATCCGCCCCCACTTGCGATTACCCTGCTCTCCTCTATCAGACAACCGGAAGTCCGATACCCGTGTTCAAGCCACTCGCCGCCCTCGCCCTCGCCTGCGCCCCTCTGCTCGCAACCGCCGCCGACCTGGCCGGTGTCTGGACGGGCACCTTGGGCAAGTCCGCGATCACCGCCTGTTTCAACGGTGCCCACGGTGCCAATGGCAGCTACTACTACCAGCGTATTCTCACGCCCATTCAGCTTACCCAAGCCAACGCCAGTGAGCCGTGGGTGGAGGACGGGCAAACCGGGTTCTGGCAGTTGGATGATCCGCAAGGCGATACGCTGACCGGCACCTGGAGCAAAGCCCTGGGCGGTAAAAGCCTGGCGTTGGTGCTCAAACGTGCAGACGCCGATGGCTGCGCCAGCGACACCTACAACAACCCGCTTGAAGCCGTGCCGCCTGCGGTAAAGGTCGAGAGGAAGACCTTCGCCGAGCACGCCTATCAAGTGAAGACCCAAGGTGGGCAGGTCATCCTGAAACTCGAAGGCGACGGGGCGGCCATCGACGAAATAAACCGCGACCTCGCGCGCATGGCCATCAACCCGGAAGGCCAGGCTGATTTCTACAGAGAGCGGCGTAATTCACTGGACCAGAGTGGCGGCACTGCGACCAGCGAGATCACGGTGGAGCCGTACTACTGGTCATCGCACTGGATCACCGTGCGTTTCTATCGCTGGTCGGCAGGCTACGGGCGCGGGGGCATCAGTTGGGGCCTGCACAGTTGGAACCTGCAAACCGGTGAAAAGGTTGACCCTTGGACGTGGCTGGGAGGCCATGAGCAATGGGACAGCCCCTACTCGGGCCAGGTCAAACTGCCCGCTGCGTTCAGCGCCTGGCTTTCCAAGCAAACCACCGTCGACGAAGGGTGCCCGGCGGTGACCAGCTACTCCACCTTCGATTTGAGCTTTAACACCCAGGGCCTGCAGCTCTCGACGCCCGCGCAGGGCGATGGCTGTGATAACGAGCTGAGCTTTACCTGGGAGCAATTGGAGCCGGTGCTGACGGCCCAAGGCAAAGCTGCCGTGCCCAGTTTGAAAACGCCATAACGGCAAAATCAGCCTTACAAAAATCCAACACTCGTTCACGAAATATTCAGAAACACCAACGGATACTAGCCCATTGCAATGACCGTTCCCCCCGGACGGTCCTCCTGCCTTGGTAGCCACATTCATGACGCGTCCCGCTCCCCTGCTGCTCCTGCTTGCTGGTCTGTTGTTCTTCTTTGCCCTGGGTAACCACGAGCTGCAAGGCTCCACCGAAGCCCGCGTGGCCGGGATCGCCATGGCCATGCACCTGGACAACAACTGGGTGGTGCCCCAGTTGTTTCGTGAGCCCTTCCTGGAAAAACCACCCCTGAGCCTGTGGATCGATGCCGGGGCGATTCGTCTGTTTGGCGGCACCACCTGGGCGGTGCGTCTGGCGTCGGCGTTTGCCGGGTTGTTCAGCGTGATGCTGCTGTATGGAATGCTGCGCAGGTTCGGGCGTCCGCAGACGCTGGCGTTCAGCGCCGCCTTGATTCTGGCGACCATGGCCAGCTACTGGAGCAATGTGCGCGGTGTCGGTGAGGATTCATTGCTGACACTCGGCGTCACCACCGCGTTGCTGGCGTTCTACCAAGCCGTACGGCCCGACCGCCAAGGTTCCAGCACAGGCGCATGGGCACTGTTTACCGCGGGAATGGTGATCGCCACGCTCAGCAAGGGTGTGCTGGGCCTGGCGATGCCAGGCATTGTGATTTTTGTGTACCTGGCCAGCACGAGCCTGATGGACAAGCGCCTGCACCTTGGCGACTGGCTCAAGCCGGCACTGTTTACTGTATTGGCGTTGGTGCCGCTGATCATCTGGCTGGGCTTCCTGTACCAGCGCGGCGGGATGCAGGCGGTGACCGAGGTGCTGCTGACCAACAGCGTCGGCCGGTTCAGCGGTTCCTTTGTCGAAGCCGGGCACTACGAGCCGTTCTACTACTACATCGCCAAGCTGCCCGAGGCGTTCCTGCCGTGGAACATCCTGGTGTACTTGGGCTTGTGGCACTTTCGTAAAAGCCTGGTGCGCAATCGTTACCGCCTGTTCTTCAGCGTGTGGCTGGTGGCGCAGTTCACCTTGCTGACCCTGGCGTCGAGCAAACGCACCGTGTACCTGATGGCACTCACACCTGCCGCCGCCGTACTGGCCGCGGAATACGCGCGGGTACTGCTGGACTGGCTGAAAACCCACCAACCCGCGTTGCACAAGCATCACACAAGCGTGGTGGGCGGCGTGTTCACCCTGGCCGTGGGTTGCTACCTGATCGCGGCCTTCTGGTTTGCACCCAAGGCCGACGTGCGCCAGTCGTTCGTGCCGGCGATCAGCCAGGTCCAGGCGTTTAAAGACGAAGGCAGGGAAGTGGTGTTGTTCCAGCCCAACGAACGTATCGCCGGCGCCAGTGTGTTTTATCTGCGGGCCTACTTGCCGATCCTGCAGACCGAGGCCGAGCTGCACAGTTACCTCGGCGCCAAGCCCGGCAACATTGCGTTGCTGGACCATACCAACGGCCTGGCCACCCCGGTAAAGGTGATCAAGCAGATCTCGATCAACCGCCAGCCTTACTACTTCGTGGAGCAGTAAGGCTGGCGCAGGGCATCAGTGCTTGGTGACCTTGTCCAGGTAACCCATGGCAAACGCCGAGACCACAAAGGTCATGTGGATGATTACGTACCACATCAGGTGCTGCGGATCGACGTTCTTGGCGTCCATGAAGATGCGCAGCAAATGGATGGAGGAAATCGCCACGATGGAGGCCGCCACTTTCATCTTCAGCGACGAAGAGTCCATGGTGCCCAGCCAGTTGAGCTTCTCTTTGTTGTCATCGATATCCAGCTGCGAGACGAAGTTCTCGTAGCCGGAGATCATCACCATCACCAGCAAGCCACCGACCAGGGCCATGTCGATCAACGACAGCAGCACCAGGATCAGCTCGGACTCGGCCATCGAGAACACGCTCGGCAGCAAGTGAATCACTTCCTGGAAGAATTTCAGCGCCAGCGCCAGCAACCCCAGGGACAGGCCGAAATAGATCGGCGCCAGCAGCCAGCGCGAGGCGTACATAGCATTTTCGATAAAGCGTTCCATTGGATCTCACACAGCTTGGCTAAAAATGGCGGCGAGTATACCAGCCACTACAAGACACCTGTAACCACGAGAAAACTGACCTGTGCGGCATCTGTAAGGGAATTTTTCTGCTAGTGTCGAGCCCAATAAATCGGCTCGATGACGTCGGACAGGAAAAACTCAGATGATGGATGTGCGATCCCCTTTGGCCAGTATCGGCCTGTGCGCGGCATTGCTGCTGGCCGGCGGCTGCTCCCCCAGCGACGAGCAGAAGCAAACCACCCTCGAAGAGAAAACCGCCAAGTTCGAACAATCCCTCGACAGCATCCAGGACCCCAAGCTGCGCGACGCCGTCGCCGACCTGGGCGGTTCGCTGCTGTTACTGGAACGGGCGCGGGTCAAGCTCGCCACCAAGCCCATCGAAGCCGAGTACGGCGAAGACACCCTGGCCCTGCTCAAGCACTACCCCACGCCCCAGGCGCTGGTCGACACTTACATCAATGGCCTGTTCGTGCTGCGCAAGACGTCCCATTCCGACTACCTGACCGACTTGCAGCCGGTGTTCCCCTTCAACTTCAACATCCCCGACCAGTTCCCCTTCCCCCACGGCCTGGAATGGCAGTCGGTGACCTTGAGCAACAACAAGGTCATCCCCTTTCAACCGGAATGGTCGGAAACCGACCCTGGCATCCAGCTGAGCCCCAGCAGTTCCAACCTGACCAACCCCGACGACCTGACGGTGACCTATCCCTTCATCGACGGCATCGAGACAGAAAACAAGAGCCAGCCGCAGCCCGTGAGCCTCAAGGGCACGGTAGAAGTGGTCGCGCCCGGCAAGGTGTTGACGTTTGACCTGTCGAAAAAGGACGTGGGCCACACGCGTACCGAAGGCAATATCAGCCTCAAGCTGCTGCTCCTGGAGAAAAACTACGCCGAGATCGAGCTGACCAACAGCCAACCGCTGGCGCCCGAAGTGGGCGACGAATCGCCCAACCCGCTGCTGGTACAGGCGCGGGACAGCACCGGGCAATTCCTCACGCGTTCGGGCTCGATCAACGAAAGCAGTGCGCAAGTGGCGTTCTACGAGAAACAACTGGCCGAAATGCAAAAGCAGAAGGCCTGGTCGGACGCCTTCGAAAAACAGCTCACCGATGAACAGAAAGCCTTCGAACACAAGCAGGGCAGCCACTACGCCAAGGTGTACTTCAATGGCGTGATCGACAATCTGCAGGTCAACGTACTGGACTTCTCCACCGCTACCCGCACCCGCAAAGACCTCGACCTGCCAGTGCTGCGCTTCGACAAGAACAGCCTGCAACCCACCGTGCAGGCCTTGCCGATGCCGGTCACCGTGTATGACGACGGCGCCGCCAGTTGGCTCAAAGACGCAAGCCTGACCGAGGACCAGCTGAAAAACAGCGTCACCATCAGCCAGTCGGTCGAAGATGCCAGCGCCGCGCACATCGAATTCGACCACCCGTTCACGTTCAATGACGACCTGGTGGGCAGTGAGCGCAACAGCAGTGAATCGCCGGTGACTTTCTTCACCGCCGACGAAAAAGGCGAACGTGGCGAGCCGATCGAATTGCCCACCGAAGCGTTCGAACTGAACCCCGCGCGCGGCACCCTCACCTACGACCTGAACCTGTTCCCGGAAAACCCGGCGTATGTGGTGGGCTCGATCCCGCTGTTCCTGGCGACCATCGAGAAAGCCGAGATAGACGTGGCGAAGCTGCCCAAAGGGCTGACGCTCAAGGACAACGCGCTGGTGGTCGACCAGAAGGAATTCCCCGCCGACAGCTGGCGCTTCTACGCCAAGGACGCCAGCGGCAACTACCTCAAGGAAATCCTCGGCGTCAGCCACCGCGCCGAGGAATACGGCACGGCGACGTTTGATGTGCATTATTTCTACGGCCAGCCGACGACCCTGGAAAGCTACCAGCGCACCGACCTGAGCACCGTGCAATACGGTTTCGAGGTCAAGCTGGACAAACCCGAAAGCAAATAACCGGATGGCTACAGGGCCAACCGGTCATGCCCGCCGTTGAGCTGGCGCAGATGGGCCTGCATGTGCAGGCACCAGATCTGCGGGTCGCCCGCCAGCTCGTAACCGTGCAGGGTCAGGCTGTCCACGATGGATTCCAGAATATTTTCCGCCACGAATGGCCCTGGAAACGGGCCTTGGGACTTGATGGTGGACGGCTGCTCACCGGTCATTCCGGCGGCAAACAACAAGGTCCACATCCCGTTATCCCCCGCGAGAGGGCGAATGGAGCATTCGATACGGGTGACCAGGCCGAAGCACTGGCGAGTAAGGCAGAGGTTGCGCGGCATGGCGGCGACCCTCGGTAGATCGGTGTTCAACCTGCGCCTGGGGCGAGGCTGTTTCTATCCAGCGACTCCTGTGGATATCCCTTGAGCACAGAATAGAAGAAAACCAAAACAAACCAAGGTTGTAGGGACCAACGGGCATCGGCCCCCAACCCTAGTCAATTTAATGACGAACTTGCCAACTATTTCTAAACACACCACAGGCCCAATGTGGGAGCGGGGTTGCTCGCGAATGCAGCCTGTCAGTCATGCATAGTTTTCTCTGACACACCGCTTTCGCGAGCAAGCCCGCTCCCACACTTGACCGCGTCACGACAAAAAATCAGGTCGGCTTGGCTTCGGCCAGGGCCTGTTGTGCCAGCTCCTTTTCGGCCTCCTTCAGGTCTTCCTCGCTGATCATCTCGGCAATAGCACGCAACCGCTCCACCACGCGCGCATTCACCGAGCCTTCCGGGAATTGCCCCTCGGCATCCGGCTCACCCGCCGGCTCGCCCACCAGCAGGCTCAACGCTTCATCCGCCTGACGCACGGCATAGATATGAAACTGCCCGGCACGCACGGCCTGCAACACCTTCTCATCAAGCATCAGCGTGGCCACGTTGGCCTGGGGAATGATCGCCCCCTGCTCACCCGTCAGCCCGCGAGCTTCACACAGGCGGAAAAAGCCTTCGATCTTCTCGTTGACCCCGCCCACGGCCTGCACTTCACCAAACTGGTTGATCGAACCGGTGATGGCAAAACACTGCTTGAGCGGCGTTTTCGACAGGGCCGAGATCAAGGTGCACGCCTCGCCCAGGGACGCACTGTCGCCATCCACGTAGCCGTAGGACTGCTCCAGCGCGATGCTCGCGGAAATCGCCAACGGGAATTCCTGGGCATAGCGGCTGCCCAGGTAACCCGTGAGGATCATCACGCCCTTGGAGTGGATCGGCTGGCCGAGGTTAACCTCGCGCTCGATGTCGACAATACCGCTGCCGCCTGGGTACACCGTGGCGGATATCCGCGCCGGCACGCCGAAGGCCGAATCACCGACCTCCAGCACCGTCAGCCCGTTGCACTTGCCGACGGCGGCACCCGCGGTGTCGATCAGGATGACCCCGGCGAGCATGTCGTCGAGAATCCGCGCGGACACCCGCCCAGTGCGCGTGGCCTTGGCCTTGAGTGCGCGTTCGATATGGCCGGCGTCGGTCATCTCGTCACCCGCCAGGTGGCGAATGAAATCCGCCTCGCTGACCAGTTGGAACAAGTCACCAATACGCGCCGACAAACGCCCCTGGTGCTCGGCCAGGCGTGCGCTGTAGGTCGCCAGCCGCGCCACCGCGTCCGACGTCAGCGGCGCCATGCCTTCCTCCGACGTACGGGTTTTGAGCAACTGGGCAAACTGCTCCAGGCTTTCGTCGACCATCGGGATATCTTCGTCGAAGTCCACCAGCACCCGGAACATCTCCTGGAAGTCCGGGTCGGCGTCCTGCAACGCGTAGTACAGCTGGCGCGAACCGATGATGATCACCTTGACCTGCAACGGGATCATCTGCGGGTTGAGAGTCACGGTGGCCAGGCGGCCAAGCTCGCCCAGCGGCGATTCCATTTTCAGCTTGCGCGACTGCAGGGAACGCTTGAGGGCGTCCCAGACAAACGGCTCGCCGAGCATTTTTTCGGCTTCCAGGATCAGGAAACCGCCATTGGCACGGTGCAGGGCGCCGGGGCGCAGCTGCCGGTAGGTGGTGTAGAGCGCGCCCTGGTCGGTGCTGTATTCGATACGGCCGAACAGGTTGTCGTAGGTCGGGTGCGGTTCAAACACCACCGGTGCGCCACCGTTGACAGGATGGCCGACCACCAGGCTGGGGCAGTACTGTTCCTCGAGCAGCTTGCGCGCCTGGGCGTCAGTCTTGGCGTCGTCGACCAGTTGCTCGACCACGGTTTTGAGCAGGTACACCTGCATAGCCTGCAGGTAACCGCAGACGGCGGCGTTTTCCGCGTACTTTTCCGACAGCGGCGCCAGCAACGGCTGCAGGGCCAGGGTGATGGTTTCTTCGTTGAACTGGCGCAGTTGGTTGTTGGACTCGCGTTTCCACTGCGGCAGGCTCGCCAGTTCTTCGTTGAGGCGTTCTTCGAGCTCGGAAATATCCGAGTGGAAGCGCTCGCGGTCGGCTTCCGGCAACTGCGAGAACTCGGCCTCGTCCAGCGCCTTGCCGTCGAGCATCGGCGTGAATGCGATGTTGGAGCTATCGCGGTACAGCGCCACGTCTTTATCCAGGGCCAGGCGTTCGATCACGTCCAGGGCCTTGTCGTAGCGCTGGTTGAACGCCCGGTCGATGGCGCTTTTGCGCTGTTGATACGTCGGGTGCTCGAAGACCGCCGGGAAGGTGGCCACCAGGTTGTCGACCAAACCGTTGATATCGGCAATGAACGCCGCTGCCGCGCCGCCCGGCAATTCCAGGGCACGAGGCTCGCGAGGCTCATCGAAATTATTCACATAGACCCAGTCCGCCGGGGTCTGCAGGCGCTTGCCTTCGGCCTTCAGGTAACGTTTGACGAACGAAAAGCGGCCGGTACCCGGCTCGCCCATGACAAATACGTTGTAACCGGGGCGTGGCATGGCCACACCGAACTGCAAGGCTTCAACCGCACGTTCCTGGCCAAGCACACCGCGAAAGGGCTCCAAATCATTGGTGGTCGAGAAGCTGAACTGTTCAGCGGAGAAAGGGCGAGTCAGCGCTTCGGGCGCTAGACGCAAGCTGGCAGCAACAGGATCAGGCATCGGGCTTCCTTACATCAGGCGGGGCAGATGACGGCATTCTGGCTCCCGGTTACGCACCCTGGCAAGGCGCGCTTGTGGGAAAGCATAGACAGGGGATGCGTCCTACAAAAAAAACGCAACAACTCTGATTGTTTTATAAAAACACACGGAACCCTTGGAACGTGCCTAAACTCCAAACTGCGCGGGTTGGACTAATAACCGATCCCTAGGGCGCTATGAAGTGCCTGAACCCTTGTCCATTGGTTTGCACACAAAGAGAACAAAGCTATGAAACGGATCCTTCTCGGTACTCTCTTCACCGTCGTCTCCCTCAATGCAATGGCAGAAGCACCAGGTGGCCCGAACTGCGGTTGGGGCAACATGTTGTTTGAAGGCCAGCGCGGTACTCCAGCTCACTTCCTGGCCTCCACCACCAACGGTACTTCGGGTAACGCCACCTTCGGCATGACCTCGGGCACCAACGGTTGCAGCACCAACAGCGCCCTGACCTACGGCGGCAAGTCCTGGATTGCCATGAATGGCATGATGAACGAGCTGTCCGAAGACATGGCCAAGGGTAACGGCGAAGCGCTGACTACCTACGCTGTGGTACTGGGCGTTGCACCAGAAGATCGCGAGCACTTCGCTGCCGTGACCCACGAGCACTTCCAGCAAATCTTCAGCAAGGCTGACGTGACCGCTGATGACGTGCACAACAACACCATTGCTGTACTGAAAAGTGATGCCCGTCTGGCGAAATACGCTACCCAGGCTTAAGCTCGACCAGCCCGCGCCTACCAAGGCGCGGGTTTTATTTTTGGACCCGCCTCCTCCTTGGGTCTTTATTATTTCCGACTTAAGTTGCCCCTATGCTCAAACGCTTTGCCTGGATGGCACTCTTTGCCTGCGCTCCGCTGTACGCGGCCCCGCATCTTGATGATCAACGTTTGCAGCAATTGGCCAACGATCCGTTCTGGCTGTCCCTCGGCCATTACGAAGCCGGCAAGATCAGTGGCTGGCGCAGCTATGTCAGCGACAAGAAATTCTTCCTCGCAGCCGACGGTGCCCACCACCCGGATGCCGAGCTCAAGGCTACCGTTGACGCGCTCTACGCGCCGGCCAGCCTGGGTGAAAAACACGCCCAATGCGCCTACCCCGCACGTACCCGCTGGCTCAAGGATCAGTTGCACCTCACTGACCTGCCCGCCGTGGACTGCACAGAATTCAAGCAATGGTTCAAGGACGTCGCCCCCCACAGCGCGGTGATGATCTTCCCGGCGGCTTACCTCAACAGCCCGTCGTCGATGTTCGGCCACACCCTGCTGCGCATCGACCAGGCCGATGTGCAAAGCAACAACACCGCCCTGCTCAGCTATGCGATCAACTTTGGCGCCTACATCGAAGGCTCCGACAACAGCATCCTCTACGCCTGGAAAGGCCTGATGGGCGGCTATCCCGGCCTGTTCGCCCTGGTGCCTTACCAAGAGAAGCTGTCGGAATACCGCAGCCTCGAAAACCGTGACCTGTGGGAATACCGCCTCAACCTCACGCAGGTCGAGACCGAGCGTATGGTCGAGCACGTGTGGGAACTCAAGCAGATCCAGTTCGACTACTTCTTCTTTGACGAAAACTGCTCCTACCGCTTGCTGGAACTGCTGCAAGTGGCACGTCCCGGCCTGCGCCTGACCGAACAGTTCCCGCTCACGGCCATCCCGACCGACACGGTCAAGGCCGTGAAAGATGCCGGCCTGGTGGAGAAAATCGACTACCGGCCCTCCCGTGAACGCGAACTGCTGGAACGCGCCAAGCCGCTGGACAGCGACGAGCAGCAATGGGTACTGAAGGTCAGCGACGACCAGAAGCAATTGCAAGAGCCGGCCTTCAAGGCCCTGCCCCGCGACCGCCAGGCCCTGATCATCGACGCCGCCTACCGCCTTGGCCGCTACCGCGCCAACGGCCTGGAACGCGACACCGAACGCTCCCAGCGCAGCTTCGAACTATTGCGCGCGATCAACCAGAACCCGGCGCCCGACCTCAAGATCACGCCCCCTGGTCTCCCGGAAAACGGCCATGAATCGCGCACCTGGCAGGCCGGCATCGGTACCCGGGGCGACAAGGCCTTCGGCGAATACGGCCTGCGCATGGCCTATCACGACCTCAACGACAACGCCGAAGGTTTCCCCCTTGGCGCACAGATCGAGATCCTGCAGATGAAACTGCGCCAGTACGAAGGCAACCACTGGCAACTGCAGCAACTGGACCTGGCCACCATCCGCTCCCTGACCCCGCGCAACGCCCTGCTGCAGCCGTGGTCATGGCAAGTCACCGGCGGCCTGGAGCGGGTACCGGGCAAGCACGACGACGAAACCCTGGTCGCCCACGTCAACGGCGGCGCCGGCGGCACCTGGCAACTGCGCGACGACATGCTCGGCTTCGCCCTCGGCACCGTGCGCGTGGAACACAACAACGACTTCAACGAAGCCATCTCCCCAGCGGCCGGCTTCAACACCGGCGTGCTGTGGAAAAACCCATTGGGCAATCTGAGCCTGGAAGCCAAGGGCGACTTCTTCACCAACGGCGAAGTACGCCGCAGCATCAGCCTCAACCAGCAGTGGGAACTGTCCCGCAACCTGGGCCTGCGCCTGAGCGCACAGCGCGAGTACAGCCATTTGTCGACACCGGTCAATGAAGTGATGCTGGAAGTGAAGTGGTATCACTACTGACCGGAACCTGGCGACGATCAACAGGTGGGAGCGGGCTTGCTCGCGAATGCGCAGTGCCAGTCACTGGAAACTTGGGCTGATACACCGCATTCGCGAGCAAGCCCGCTCCCACACTGATCGCCCTGTATTCAAATACATCGCATGGCCTATCCAACCAGGAGCTCAACCAACATGGTCGTTAACTGCACTACCCTTGGAGAAGTCCGAAACAATATCGACCGCGTCGACGAGCAAATCGTCACCCTCCTGGCAGAGCGCGGCCGCTACGTGTCACAAGCGGCGCGTTTCAAGAAAGATGCTGAAAGTGTCAAGGCTGCGCAACGAGTTGAGCAGGTGATTGACAAGGTGCGGGAGTTGTCCAACGCAGCGGGCGCCAACCCCGAGGTCACGGAGCAGGTGTATCGCGCGATGATTGCGGCGTTTATCCAGCAGGAATTGGCGGAGCATTCTGCACTGCTAGGCACTGCTTAACCTGGAGAAGCCGGCTCCTGCAAATTTTGGATTTGCCCACGCCTTTCTCACCTCCCTTTCACACCGCCCCGACAAATCCCCTTCTAGACTCTCCCTATCAGCCGTGAAACGGCCAGGGAGTACGCCATGTGGCGGTCTGCGGTATTGCTGTGTGCAGTGATGTGGTTGGCCGGCTGCCAATCGACCCATGAGGAGTTGCTGGCCAAAGGTTACCCACCGGCGTTTGCCGATGGTTTTGATGATGGCTGCAGCAGTGGTCGCCAGGCGGCGGGGGTGATTACCGGGGAGTTTCGCAAGAACGTGCCGCGGTATCTGAAGGACCGCCAATACGCCGAAGGGTGGGAGGATGGTTTTCGCCAATGCAAGGCCATGCGCGAGAACGAGGAGTTGCGCGATTACAAGGAGCGCCACTGGGACGACCGTGATCGCGAATGGCAACAGGAGAAAGACCGCGACGCAGCCCGGGCCTATCGCTCGCAATAGGTCGCTTTCAGACATCCATCGAAACTAAAGCGCGGCGACCATGGCCCAAACTCCATAGAGGGAGAACGTCATGAGCCGAGCTTTTGTAAACGAAGACAACGCTGCTGCCCAGGCCGACCAGCCGGTGGAGCGCCAGGTCAGTGAGCAACCTAACCGCCTCACCGCGCAAGGGCTGGCGCAGTTGCAGGCCAAGGTTGCACAGTTGCAGCAGGAATACAGCGCCGAATCCGCCAGGGGTGAGCACGCTGATAAACAGCGCCAGGCGGACCTTGAGCGGGATTTGCGCTACTTCAATCAACGGGTGCAGAGCGCCCAGGTCGTGGCGCCCGTCACCTCCACCGACAAGGTGCAGATCGGCAGTTGGGTGACGTTCGCCAATGAGCAGGATGAACAGCAGCGCATTCAATTGGTCGGCGAAGACCAGGCCGATGCCGGCGCAGGCTTGATCAACTGGGGCTCGCCCTTGGGCCGCGCCTTGCTGGGCGCCCAGGTCGGCGACGAGGTACTGTGGCGACGCCCCGTCGGCGATCAGTTGATCGAAGTGCTGCGTATCGAGGCCGAGGCTTAGACGATGCCTTGAGCCAGCATCGCATCGGCGACTTTCACGAAGCCCGCGATGTTGGCGCCTTTTACGTAGTTGATCCGGCCGTTTTCTTCGCCGTAATGCACGCAGGCATGGTGGATCGACTGCATGATGTTATGCAGCTTGCTGTCCACCTCGCCCGCTGTCCACAGCAGGCGCATGGCGTTCTGCGACATTTCCAGGCCACTCACCGCGACGCCGCCGGCATTGGAGGCCTTGCCCGGCGCGAACAGAATCCCCGCCTCGATAAAGATATCCACAGCCTCCAAGGTGGTCGGCATGTTGGCGCCTTCGGCCACGCAGATGCAGCCGTTGCGCAGCAAGGTGCGGGCGGCTTCGGCGTCGAGTTCGTTCTGGGTGGCGCAGGGCAGCGCGATGTCGCAGGCCAGTTCCCAGGGGGTGTTGCCTTTACGGAACTCCAGGCCGAAACGCTCGGCCAGTTCGCTGATGCGCCCACGCTGCACGTTTTTCAGCTCCAGCAGGGCCGACCATTGCGCTTCGGTCAAACCGCTTTCGGCGTAGAGAGTGCCTTCGGAGTCGGACAGGGAAATCACTTTGCCGCCCAGGTCCATGACCTTGCGCGCCGCGTATTGCGCCACGTTGCCGGAACCGGACACCGCCACACGCTTGCCTTCGACCCGCTGACCATTGCGCTTGAGCATCTCTTCGGCGAAGTACACGCAACCAAAACCCGTCGCTTCCGGGCGGATCAGGCTGCCGCCATACGTCACGCCCTTGCCGGTCAACACCGAGGTGAACTGGTTGCTCAGGCGCTTGTACTGGCCGAACAGGAAGCCGATTTCGCGGGCGCCCACGCCGATATCACCGGCCGGTACGTCCACGTCTGCGCCGATATGCCGGTACAACTCGCTCATAAAGGCCTGGCAGAAGCGCATGACTTCCGCATCGCTCTTGCCCTTGGGATCGAAGTCCGAGCCGCCTTTGCCGCCGCCCATGGGCAACGAGGTCAGGGAGTTCTTGAAGGTCTGTTCGAAGGCGAGGAATTTCAGTACGCCCAGGTTCACCGACGGGTGGAAACGCAGGCCGCCTTTGTAAGGGCCGATGGCGCTGTTCATCTGGATACGGAAGCCGCGATTGACCTGGACCTTGCCGTGATCATCCACCCACGACACCCGGAAGGTAATCGCGCGCTCCGGCTCGCAGATGCGCTCCAGGATACCCGAGGTCAGGTAGTGGGGGTTGGCTTCAAGGAACGGCCACAGACTACGTAGGACTTCTTCTACGGCCTGGTGGAATTCTGGCTGGTCGGGGTCGCGTTTCTTGAGGCGGGCAAGGAAGGATTCGACGGATTCGATCATGAAAAGTCTCGGCAAATTGATTGTTTTTAAATGAGATTGAGCCGGACCTTAGCAATTCACGCCGCACCTGAAAAGCGCATAATGTCGCCTTTATGAATTTAAATGGTGCACTAGATATAAATAAACACCGTATTTCGCCCCCAAATGGGGATTTCAGCTCAAGCCGTGCACCAATAAGTAATCAGCCATCACAGGCAAGCCAGCTCCCACATTGATCGAGCCCATCTGCATCAGCGCGGTCAAATGTGGGAGCTGGCTTGCCTGCGATGGGTCCACCTCGATCTCCCTGAAAAACACATAAAAAAACGGAGCCCGAAGGCTCCGTTTTTTTAAACCAACCCAAATCAGGCCAGTTTTTTGTGCCGTACACGGTGCGGCTGGGCAGCAGCGTCGCCCAAGCGCTTCTTACGGTCCGCTTCGTACTCGGTGTAGTTACCCTCGAAGAACACCGCTTGCGAGTCGTCTTCGTACGCCAGGATGTGCGTCGCGACGCGGTCAAGGAACCACCGATCGTGAGAGATCACAATGGCAGCGCCCGGGAAGTCCAGCAGGGCTTCTTCCAGGGAACGCAGGGTTTCAACGTCGAGGTCGTTGGACGGTTCGTCGAGCAGCAACACGTTGCCGCCCTCTTTCAGGGTCAGGGCCAGGTGCAAGCGACCGCGCTCACCACCGGACAGGTCCTTGACGAACTTCTGCTGATCGCCGCCCTTGAAGTTGAAACGACCGACATAAGTACGCGACGGGATTTCATAGTTGCCGATGCGAATCTGGTCGGAGCCGTCGGAAATCTGCTGGAACACGGTCTTGCTGCCGTCGAGGTCGTCGCGGCTCTGGTCCACACAGGCCAGTTGCACGGTTTCGCCGATCTCGATGCTGCCGGAGTCCGGGGTTTCCTTGCCCATCAGCATGCGGAACAGCGTGGATTTACCCGCACCGTTACCACCGATAACGCCGACGATCGCGCCTTTTGGCATGGAGAAAGACAGGTTGTCGATCAGCACGCGGTCGCCATAGCCTTTGGAAACGTTCTTGAACTCGATGACCTTGTCACCCAGGCGCGGACCGGCCGGGATGTAGATCTCGTTGGTTTCGCTGCGCTTCTGGAATTCCTGCGATTGCATTTCTTCGAAGCGCTGCAGACGTGCCTTGGATTTGGACTGGCGGGCCTTGGCGCCTTTGCGCACCCACTCCAGTTCTTCCTTCATGGCTTTTTCATGGGCCGATTGCTGCTTGGATTCGGCAGCCAGACGGTCGGACTTGGCTTCCAGCCAACCGGAGTAGTTGCCCTCGTAAGGGATACCGGCGCCACGGTCGAGCTCGAGGATCCAGCCGGCAACGTTGTCCAGGAAGTAACGGTCGTGCGTGATTGCAACCACGGTGCCCGGGAAATCGTGGAGGAAATGCTCCAGCCAGGCGACGGAATCGGCGTCCAAGTGGTTGGTCGGTTCGTCGAGCAGCAGCATGTCCGGGGCCGACAGCAGCAGGCGGCACAGGGCCACACGACGCTTTTCACCACCAGACAAGTGTTCGACCTTCGCGTCCCACGCCGGCAAGCGCAGCGCGTCGGCAGCGACTTCCAGCTGGCGCTCCAGGTTGTGACCGTCGCCGGCCTGCAGGATGGCTTCGAGCTTGGCCTGTTCGGCGGCGAGCTTGTCGAAGTCGGCATCCGGTTCGGCGTAGGCGGCGTAGACCTCGTCCAGGCGCGCCTGGGCGTCCTTGATCACGCTGACGGCCTCTTCGACCACTTCACGCACGGTTTTGGCCGGGTCCAGCTGAGGCTCTTGCGGCAGGTAGCCGATGTTCAGCTCGGGCATCGGGCGGGCTTCGCCTTCGAACTCGGTGTCGACGCCGGCCATGATTTTCAGCAACGTGGACTTACCCGAACCGTTGAGGCCGAGCACGCCGATCTTGGCGCCTGGGAAAAAGGACAGCGAAATATTTTTCAGGATTTCCCGCTTCGGAGGGACAACTTTACCCAGCCGATGCATGGTGAAGACGTATTGAGCCAAAATGTGGACCTCATGAAAAAGTGAGAACAGGCCTACGTAGCGTCATGGCGCTGTACATAGCATTGCGAATCCTCAAGGTTAACCTAAGTGACCGAGCGTATCGAAATCTATCTGTTAGATTAGCTGGCCATCCCCCTCAGCGGCTCCAGGAAACACCCTCCATGCTCAGCGTCATGTCTGCACTCGGGTTGCTGCTATTAATGCCGGGCCCCACCAATACGCTGTTGTTGCGCTCGGGATTACTCGCCGGCTTCAAGCGCGCCTGGCCACTGAGCCTTTTGGAGTGCCTGGCCTACCTGCTGCAAATATCCTTTTGGGGCTACCTGCTCGGCCATCTGGGTGACAGCGCGCCCTGGGGCCTGAAGCTGGTGCAGTTCGCGTCGGTCTGTTATTTGATCAGGACCGCCTACCTGCTGTGGTGCAATCCCGACGAAACACTCAAATCAGCGCCTGAAGCCCGCGTCTCCAGGCTGCATTTCTTTTTGCTGACGCTGATCAACCCCAAGGGTTTGCTGATCGTTTCGTTTATCGTGCCGCTGCAGACGTTTGCCGACGTGGCCCTGTATATGCAGTTCGTCGCGCAATTCACCCTTGTGGTGGTGCCGGTTGGGTGTGTCTGGGTGTTGTTTGGCGCCCGCATCAAACGGGGCGGTTACGCCTGGTTGACGCCGCACACGATCAACCGCACGGCCTCTGTGGTTATCGGCCTCTTCACGCTGGCAATCCTGACTCGGCTGGCGGACAGCCTGATCCACACCGGCGGCGTGCTTTAGTCCCGCCAGGCGGGGCTGGCACTTTGCCACAAGTCAAGGCATGCTAGCCGCCCTCCGGGCGTCCGGCTTATAGTGCACGTCGCGCGCCAGTCCAGCCAAACCGCAGGATCACAGCTTGTCCAAAGTCACGCCGCCAACTCCTCTGCGCGCCGCTCATATTGCGCCGGGAGCGCCCCTGCACGGCACCCTCAAAGGCGCGTTGGCGACGCTTGTCCTCATGCTGCTCGCGTTATTGTTCTGGCAGTTGCTGGACCAGTTGCAGCAAAACCAGAAGAACCAGCAGCAATACACCATCGACTACAGCGCCGACCTGGCTGAACAGATCAGCCTGAACATGGCCCTGAGCGCAAAGATCGCCCTGAACCTGCTGCCGATGGTCGAGCCACCGCGCGACAGCGAACAACAACAGGCGTTGATGCGCACCTTGCAACGCTCGCTGCCGGAACTGCGCAGCGTCGCCCTGCTCGCCCCCAGCGGCGCAATGATCAGTGACAGCGCCACCGACAGCCAGGACGGCGCCTGGCTGGAAGAATTGGTACAGCGCAGCCACGCCCAGTCCTATTACCTGAGCAACAGCAACGACGGCACCATCATCTATCTGTTGCTGCACCAGCCCAGCGGCGGTTCACGCCTGTACTGGGCATTGCGCCTGGCGCCCAACTACCTGGCCAACCTCACCCGCCAGGACGGCGAGGGCCAGCGCCCGATGTGGGTCATCGAGAATCGCGTCAACCATCGCGTCATCAACCGTGACAGCGGCATGCCAGCCCAATGGGCCGGCGCCCTCACCCCGGACGAACTGAATAAAAGCGTACTGGTCACGCCCCTGAGCAAAAGCGACTGGCAACTGCGCGGGCTGTTCGACCGCACGGCCGTGCTGGAGCAATTGCTCCCGGCCTTCATCGGCAAATGCCTGCTGGGCCTGGCGTTCTCACTGGTCCTGGTGATCGTGCTGCTCAACATGCGCCGTCGCCAGCGCCAGGTGCACGAAGGCCGCCGGCGCTACCAGGACATTTTCGAAGGCACCGGCGTGGCCCTGTGCGTGCTTGACCTGTCGGGCCTGAACGCCTTCTTCGACAAGACGCTGCTCGAAACCCGCGAGCAGTTGCACGCTTGGCTGCAGGACAACCCCGACCAGCGCCAGCAACTGCTCAAGGAACTGCGCATCACCGAGGTCAACCAGGTGGCGGTGCGACTGCTCAACGTGGGCTCCTGTGAGGAGGCCTGGGAACGCCTGATCGATGACTGCCCGCGCAATGCCACGTCCATCGGTTACCAGATTCTCGAAGCCGTGCTGACCCAACAGCACCAGTTGGAGCTGGAAATCCAGCTCAAGGACGTGGCCGGCAACGAACAATACCTGTGGCTGGTGATGCGCCTGCCGGAGCAGCAGGACGACTTCAAGGCCGTGATCCTCAGCATCAGCGATATCACCAGCCGCAAGCTGATCGAGCTGTCGCTGGTGGAGCGTGAGAGCTTTTGGTCGGACGTGGTGCGCACTGTGCCCGACCACCTGTACGTGCAGGACGTGATCAGCCAACGGATGATTTTCAGCAACCACCATTTGGGGCACACACTCGGCTACAACAAGGCCGAACTGCAGCAAATGGGCGAGTACTTCTGGGAAATCCTGCTACACCCCGAGGACGCCGAGCATTACCACGACTTGCGCCTGGCGCAACGCCAGGTCGGCTATACCACCCAGTTGCAATGCCAGCTGCGTTTCCGTCACCGCAACAACCAGTGGCGGCGCTTTGACATCCGCGAACAGGCCCTGGCCCGCGACAAGTCCGCGCAGATCACCCGCATCATCGGCGTGGCCAAGGACATCACCGACCAGATCGAAGCCAGCGAATCCCTGCGTGACAGCGAACAACGCTACCGCATGCTGGCCGAAAGCATCAGCGACGTCATCTGCTCCACTGACAGCCAGTTGGCCCTCAACTACATCAGCCCCTCGGTCAACGCCGTGCTGGGCTATGACGTGGACTGGGTGTTCAAGAACGGCTGGCAGTCGATCATCGCCAACCCGCAGCAACTGACCGGCATTTATAGCCTGGTGGAACAGGTCAGCCGAGCATTGGGCGATGCCGAGGCACTGAACACCCTGCGCGACGAAGTGCAGACCCAGTTGTTCTTGTTCGACTGCCTGCGCGCCGATGGTCGCAAAGTGCCGATCGAGCTGCGCCTGGTGCTGGTGTGGGACGAACATGGCGCCTTCGAGGGCATCCTCGGCGTAGGCCGTGATATCAGCCAGCAACGCCGCGCCGAAAAAGACCTGCGCATGGCGGCGACGGTGTTCGAGCACTCCACCTCGGCGATCCTGATCACCGACCCTGCGGGTTATATCGTGCAGGCCAACGAGGCCTTCAGCCGGGTGAGTGGCTATGCGGTCAGCGATGTGCTCGACCAGTTGCCGAACATGCTCACCGTCGACGAACAGCAGGAAGCCCACCTGCGCTACGTGCTCAAGCAGTTGCACCAGCACAGCACCTGGGAAGGCGAAGTGTGGCTCAAGCGTCGCAATGGCGAGCATTACCCGGCGTGGGTCGGCATTACCGCCGTGTTCGACGACGAAGGCGACCTGGCCAGCTATGTGTGTTTCTTCAGCGACATCAGCGAGCGTAAGGCCAGCGAGCAGCGCATCCACCGCCTGGCCTACTACGACGCCCTGACCCACCTGCCCAACCGCACGCTGTTCCAGGACCGTCTGCACACCGCGCTGCAGTCGGCCGAACGGCAGAAGTCGTGGGTGGTGCTGATGTTCCTCGACCTCGACCGTTTCAAACCGATCAACGACTCCCTCGGCCACGCCGCCGGCGACCGCATGCTCAAGGAAATGGCCACGCGCCTGTTGGGCTGCGTGGCCGAAGACGACACCGTGGCGCGCATGGGCGGCGACGAGTTCACCTTGCTCCTGCAACCGCGGGTCAGCCGCGAGATGGCGCTGAACCGGGCGATTCATGTAGCCGAGCAGATCCTCGCCAGTCTGGTGAAACCCTTCGTACTGGAAGGCCGCGAGTTTTTTGTGACCGCCAGTATCGGCATCGCCCTCAGCCCGCAGGACGGCAATGAGCTGAGCCAACTGATGAAAAACGCCGACACCGCGATGTACCACGCCAAGGAGCGCGGCAAGAACAACTTCCAGTTCTACCAGGCCGACATGAACGCCAGCGCCCTGGAACGCCTGGAGCTGGAAAGCGACCTGCGCCACGCCCTGGACCAGAACGAATTCGTGCTCTATTACCAACCGCAGTTCAGCGGCGACGGCAAACGCCTGACCGGCGCGGAGGCCTTGCTGCGCTGGCGCCACCCGCGTCGTGGCCTGGTGCCGCCGGGGGACTTCATCCCGGTGCTGGAAGAGCTGGGCCTGGTGGTGGACGTGGGTGACTGGGTGATCAGTGAAGCCTGTCGCCAGCTCAAGACCTGGCACCAGAACAAGGTGCGCGTGCCGAAAGTCTCGGTGAACATCTCTGCGCGGCAGTTCTCCGACGGCCAGTTGGGCACGCGCATCGCCACCATCCTCAAGGACACTGGCCTGCCGCCGGCGTGCCTGGAGCTGGAGCTGACCGAAAGTATCCTGATGCGCGAAGTCAACGAGGCCATGCAGATTCTCGACAGCCTGAAAAACCTGGGCCTGAGCATTGCGGTTGACGACTTCGGCACGGGCTATTCGTCGCTCAACTACCTCAAGCAATTCCCCATCGACGTGTTGAAGATCGACCGCACCTTTGTGGATGGCCTGCCCTCCGGCGAACAGGATGCGCAGATCGCCCGCGCCATTATTGCCATGGCCCACAGCCTGAACCTGGCGGTGATCGCCGAGGGTGTGGAAACCCATGAGCAGCTGGACTTCCTGCGTGAGCATGGGTGTGACGAGGTGCAGGGTTACCTGTTCGGGCGGCCGATGCCGGCGAACCGGTTCGAGGCGCAGTTCAGCAATGATGCCCTCTTCATGTTCGACTGAGTTTTTTGCTGGGGCGGATGGCCTCATCGCAGGCAAGCCAGCTCCCAGCCTTGAATGGGTTCACCGATCAAAATGTGGGAGCCGGGCTTGCCCGCGATAGGGCCGGCCCTGGCGCCGCTTATCCCCAGATGAGCCCCGCTTATCCGCGACATGATGTCCTTTCATATGCCATCTAAAACCCATTGGGTTAGAATGCCCTCCTTTTCTGCCCCCGATCCTTGAGGACCGCCATGTTCAGCCGTGATTTGACTATTGCCAAGTACGACGCCGATCTCTTCGCCGCCATGGAGCAAGAAGCCGTGCGCCAGGAAGAGCACATTGAGCTGATCGCTTCGGAAAACTACACCAGCCCTGCGGTGATGGAGGCTCAAGGTTCGGTTCTGACCAACAAGTACGCCGAAGGCTACCCAGGCAAGCGCTATTACGGTGGTTGCGAATACGTCGACGTGGTTGAGCAACTGGCCATCGACCGTGCAAAGGAACTGTTCGGCGCCGATTACGCCAACGTCCAGCCGCACGCCGGCTCCCAAGCCAACAGCGCCGTGTACCTGGCCCTGCTGCAAGGTGGCGACACCATCCTGGGCATGAGCCTGGCCCACGGCGGTCACTTGACCCACGGCGCCAGCGTTTCCTCCTCCGGCAAGCTGTACAACGCCGTTCAATACGGTATCGATGCCAACGGCCTGATCGATTACGACGAAGTCGAGCGCCTGGCGGTTGAACACAAGCCAAAAATGATCGTGGCCGGTTTCTCTGCCTACTCGCAGATCCTGGACTTCCCACGTTTCCGCGCAATCGCTGACAAAGTGGGCGCGTACCTGTTCGTCGACATGGCTCACGTGGCCGGTCTGGTCGCCGCTGGCGTCTACCCGAACCCGGTGCCTTACGCTGACGTCGTGACCACCACGACCCACAAGACCCTGCGCGGTCCACGTGGCGGCCTGATCCTGGCGCGCGCCAACGCTGACATCGAGAAGAAGCTGAACTCCGCTGTATTCCCAGGCGCCCAGGGTGGCCCGCTGGAGCACGTGATCGCCGCCAAAGCGATCTGCTTCAAGGAAGCCCTGCAGCCTGAGTTCAAGACTTACCAGCAACAAGTGGTGAAAAACGCCCAGACCATGGCCAGCGTGTTCATCGAGCGCGGTTTTGACGTGGTGTCCGGCGGTACTGAGAACCACCTGTTCCTGCTGTCGCTGATCAAGCAGGACATTTCCGGTAAAGATGCTGATGCTGCCCTGGGCAAAGCCTTCATCACCGTGAACAAAAACTCCGTGCCGAACGACCCACGTTCGCCGTTCGTCACCTCGGGCCTGCGCTTTGGCACCCCGGCGGTGACCACTCGCGGCTTCAAGGAAGCAGAGTGCAAGGAACTGGCAGGCTGGATCTGCGACATCCTGGCAGACCTGAACAACGAAGCCGTGATCGACGCGGTGCGTGAGAAGGTCAAGGCCATCTGCAAGAAGCTGCCGGTGTACGGCGCTTGATTGCAGTTGCTTGAACAAGAAGCCCGGCTCTAGAGCCGGGCTTTTTTATGCCTGTTGTTCGGCGCTCCCACAGTGGGAGCTGGCTTGCCTGCGAAAGCGGCCTGACAGCTGGCACATCATTGGCTGACCCACCGCCATCGCAGGCAAGCCAGCTCCCACAGTGGGCCGTATTTCAATTCAAGACTGGTAAACCTTGGCAAAGCCGTCGCGAATTTTCTGCTCCGGTAGCTCATCGGCAATAAACACAATCACGCTCTCGCGCACCTCGCCTTTGGCCCACTCGGTATCCCAATCGAAGCCGTAGAGCTTCAGCACGCCCTGGAACACCATGCGCCGGTCTTCGCCGGCAATGTTCAGCACGCCCTTGTAACGCAGCAATTGCTTGCCGTGGTCTTCCAGCAGGTCGTTCATAAATTCGCTGAGCCGGTCGATATCCAGCGGCTCTTCAGTCCGCAGCACCAGGCTGGAAATGCGGTCGATGGACGGCGCGGCACTGACCGGGCGCAGACTCATGCCGGCGTTGAGGTTGAAGCCGCGCACATCGAGCAATTCCGCCAGGTCGATGTTGCCATGGTCCACCACACGAATCGGCGCACGGCGGTTGATGCGGGTGAGGCGCTCGCTGAGTGCGTCGAACGTGGCGTCATCCACCAGGTCACGCTTGCTCACCAGCAGGCGGTCGGCAAAGCCAATCTGGGCCTGGGCGATGGTCTGGGTCAGGTGGTGCTCGGCGTGGGCCGCGTCCACCAGGGTGATGATGCCGTCGAGGATGTAGCGCTCGCGCAGGTCCTCGTCGATGAAAAAAGTCTGGGCCACGGGTGCCGGGTCGGCCAGGCCGGTGCACTCGATCACCAGGCGGTCGAAGGCGATCTCGCCGCTGTCCAGGCGTTCAAGCAGCAGGTACAGGGCTTTGGTCAGGTCGGTGTGGATGGTGCAGCACACGCAGCCGTTGGACAGGGTCATGACTTGCACAGGCTCGGCACCCAACAGCTGGGTGTCGATGCCGGCGTCACTGAATTCGTTTTCGATCACGGCGATTTTAAGCCCGTGCTCGGCCTTGAGCAGGTGGCGCAGCAAGGTGGTCTTGCCGGCGCCGAGGAAGCCGCTGAGGACGGTGACCGGGATGGGAGAGGACAAAGAATTCTCCTTGAAGAAACACAAAACAAATGTGGGAGGGGGCTTGCCCCCGATAGCCGTGTGTCAGGCACTTATCTGTCACTGACATACCGCTATCGGGGGCAAGCCCCCTCCCACAAGGGATCACTGCCCGCCCGAACTATCGGGTTAGCAGCACTTGGGCCCACCCTTGCCACCGTAACGGGCCTCTTGGCGTTCCCGGAAGAACGCCTTGTAGTCCATCACCGGTTTGTCCGGGTGTTTGGTTTGCATATGCTCGACGTAGGTGTCGTAGTCGGGCATGCCGACCATCAGGCGCGCGGCCTGACCGAGGTATTTACCGAGGCGACTGATGTCATTGAACATGGTTGCAATCCTCGATTACGCGTCCGGTACCGCCTGGAACGGGGCTTCTTTATCCGTACGCTCTTTGTTGCCCCAGGCGGCGACGCCGACCTTGAGCGCATAGAACAGGATGCTGAATACCACGAACAGGAACAGCGCCGTCAGCGTTGCGTTGGTGTAGGCGTTCCAGATCACGTGCTGCATCTGGTCGATGCTCTTGGCCGGGGCCAGGATCTGGCCGTTGGCCAATGCATCGCTGTACTTCTTGGCCAGCGACAGGAAGCCGATCGCCGGGTTGGCATCGAACAGCTTGATGAAGCCCGCGGTGGTGGTGCAGATCAGCAGCCAGACGGCCGGCAGCATAGTCACCCAGATGTAGCGTTGGCGTTTCATCTTGATCAGCACAACCGTTGCAAGCATCAGCGCGATACCGGCCAACATCTGGTTGGAGATACCGAACAGCGGCCACAAGGTGTTGATGCCGCCCAGTGGGTCGATCACGCCTTGATACAGCAGGTAACCCCACATGGCCACGCAACCGGCGGTCGCGATCAGGTTGGCGGTCCACGACTCGGTGCGTTTCAGCGCCGGCACGAAGGAGCCCAACAGGTCCTGCAGCATGAAGCGACCGGCACGGGTACCGGCGTCGACAGCCGTCAGGATGAACAGCGCTTCGAACAGGATCGCAAAGTGGTACCAGAACGCCATGGTGTTCTCACCCGGCAGTACGCTGTGCAGGATCTGCGCGATACCCACCGCCAGGGTCGGAGCACCACCGGCACGTGCCAGGATGGTGGTTTCACCGATGTCATGGGCCACGGCAGACAGCGCCTCGGGCGTAATCGCAAAGCCCCAGCTGCTGACAGTCTGTGCCACGGTGACCACGTCGGTGCCGACAATCGCGGCCGGGCTGTTCATGGCGAAGTACACGCCCGGTTCGATCACCGACGCGGCAACCATCGCCATGATGGCCACAAACGACTCCATCAGCATGCCGCCGTAACCGATGTAGCGGGCATGGCTTTCATTGGCCAGCAACTTCGGCGTGGTGCCCGAAGAGATCAGTGCGTGGAAACCCGAGACCGCGCCACAGGCAATGGTGATGAACAGGAACGGGAACAGGCCGCCCTTCCACACCGGGCCGGTGCCGTCGATGAACTGGGTCAATGCAGGCATTTTCAGGTCGGGCATGGTCACCAGGATGCCGATGGCCAGGGCGATAATGGTGCCGATTTTCAGGAAGGTGGAGAGGTAGTCACGTGGCGCCAGGATCAGCCACACCGGCAGTACCGCCGCGACGAAACCGTAGCCGATCAGCATCCAGGTGATCTGGATCCCGGTGAAGGTGAAGGCCTTGGCCCAGACCGGGTCAGCTGCAATCTGCCCGCCCAGCCAGATCGACCCGAGCAGCAACAGCACGCCGATGATCGAAATTTCACCGATGCGGCCTGGGCGGATGTAGCGCATGTAGATGCCCATGAACATCGCGATCGGGATGGTCGCCATCACCGTGAAGATGCCCCACGGGCTCTCGGCCAGGGCCTTGACCACGATCAGCGCCAGCACCGCGAGGATGATGATCATGATCAGGAAGCAGCCGAACAGCGCGATGGTCCCCGGGATGCGGCCCATCTCTTCGCGAACCATGTCGCCGAGGGAGCGACCGTTACGACGCGTGGACAGGAACAGGATCATGAAGTCCTGCACCGCGCCGGCCAGCACCACGCCGGCAATCAGCCAGAGCGTGCCGGGCAGGTAGCCCATTTGCGCCGCCAGCACCGGGCCGACCAACGGGCCTGCACCGGCAATCGCCGCAAAGTGGTGACCAAAAAGGATATGTTTGTTGGTCGGCACATAGTCCAGACCGTCGTTGTTGAGCACTGCGGGGGTGGCCCGCCGTGGATCGAGTTGCATCACGTTGTTAGCGATGAACAGACTGTAGTAACGGTACGCAACCAGGTAGATGGCCACAGCAGCGACCACAATCCACAAGGCGTTGATCGCCTCGCCGCGGCGCAAGGCCACTACGCCCAGGGCGCACGCTCCTACAATTGCCAGCACCAGCCAGGGTAGGTGGCGTAGCAGGCTATTATTATTTTTCATTTTTATATTCCAGCCAGGGTGGACAGAAAGGACAGCCATCCGGAGTTTAGCGCTACTGGCCTTAAAGGCCACCCCCCTACGTTGGTCTAGAGCCTTGCGGCGGCAAAAAAAGCAGAAATAAATGCCCGATGATGGCTCGGGGCTACAATCCCTCTATCCACAGAGGATTTGACCATGAGCGAGCAACCCTCAGATCGCCGACGTTTTCGGCGTATTGCCTTTGATGCGCGCACGACCATTGCACAGGACGGCTGGAATTGGCCGGTGCAACTGGTGGATTTATCGCTGAAAGGCTTACTGGTGAAACGGCCCGACGACTGGCGGGGTGATCGCGCGGAGCCCTTCGACGTGGATATTCGCCTCGATCCGCAGGCGCACATAAAGATGCAGGTAAAACTCGCCCACGACGATCATGGCCAGTTGGGCTTTGAGTGCGAGCACATTGATGTGGAGTCGATCAGCCATTTGCGGCGGCTGATCGAGCTGAACCTGGGTGATGAGGAGGAACTGCACCGGGAGTTGGCGGCATTGTTAGAGGCCTAACGACCAACACCTAAAAAATGTGGGAGCTGGCTTGCCTGCGATAGCAGAGTGTCAGCTAATGCTGTGCAAGCTGATCCACCGCAATCGCAGGCACGCCAGCTCCCACATGGAACACTGTGCCAGTGAGTTCTTCGATTATTCGAAGAGTGCATCCAGCGCTTGTTCCAGGCGCGTCACCCCAATGATCTGAATGCCCGGCGGTGATTCCTTGGGCGCATTGCCCTTAGGCACGATCGCCCGCTTGAAGCCATGTTTGGCCGCCTCCTTCAAACGTTCCTGCCCACTCGGCACCGGGCGCACCTCGCCCGACAAGCCGACCTCGCCGAACACCAGCAAGTCATGGGGCAATGGCCGGTTGCGCAGGCTGGACATCACCGCCGCCATCAATGCCAGGTCGGACGCGGTCTCCAGCACCTTGACCCCGCCGACTACGTTGAGGAACACGTCCTGGTCGTGGGTGGGAATACCGCCGTGGCGGTGCAACACGGCCAGCAGCATCGCCAGGCGGTTCTGATCCAGGCCCAGGGTCACACGGCGCGGGTTGGCCAAATGGCTGTCATCCACCAACGCCTGGACTTCAACCAGCATTGGTCGGGTGCCTTCCCACGTGGCCATCACCACACTGCCTGGGACTTCTTCCTGGGCGCGGGTCAGAAAGATCGCCGACGGGTTGGAGACTTCTTTCAGCCCACGGTCAGTCATGGCAAACACACCCAACTCGTTCACCGCGCCAAAACGGTTCTTCACCGCCCGCAGCAAACGTAGGCGGCCATCGGACTCACCTTCGAAATACAGCACGGTGTCGACCATATGCTCCAGCACCCGTGGCCCGGCCAAAGCGCCCTCCTTGGTCACATGGCCGACCAGGAAAATCGCCGTGCCGCTCTGCTTGGCGTACCGCACCAGCAGCGCCGCACTCTCGCGCACCTGGGACACGCCACCCGGCGCCGACTGCAATTGCTCAGTGAAGATCGTCTGAATCGAGTCGATTACCATCACCTTGGGCTTTTCGATACGGGCCGTGGCAATGATGCTTTCGATGCAGGTTTCGGTCATGACCCGCAACTTGTCCTGGGGCAACCCCAAGCGACGGGCGCGCATGGCGACTTGCTGCTGGGATTCTTCGCCGGTGACATACAGCGCCGGCATGCGACTGGCGATGCTGCACAAGGTTTGCAGCAGGATGGTCGACTTACCGATGCCCGGATCGCCACCGATCAGCACCACTGAGCCGTCCACCAGGCCGCCGCCCAGCACGCGGTCCAACTCGCCGGACGCGGTGGAGAAACGCGGGATCTCTTCGACGCTGACTTCGGCCAGGGTCTTGATCTGTGCC
The DNA here is from genome assembly GCF_024112395.2 of Pseudomonas pergaminensis. NCBI lineage: Bacteria > Pseudomonadati > Pseudomonadota > Gammaproteobacteria > Pseudomonadales > Pseudomonadaceae > Pseudomonas > Pseudomonas pergaminensis. The sequence goes on from NZ_CP078013.2 coordinate 5,739,709, forward strand.
TGTTGCCCGGTCCAGCCGGCACGACCGGTGGGGGCTGCGGCGCCGCCACTCTCGATCATGGTTTCAGTCAGGGTGTTCCACGCGCCGCACTCGGTGCACTGGCCGGCCCACTTGGGAAAGGTCGCGCCGCACTCCGTGCAGCCGTACATGCGCTTGGCCTTTGCCATTTGAGAACCTCCAACCGAAAAACCGCGATGATAGCTCAGCGCGACGCCGGGGTCCGGATTTCACCGCTGGCCAATCGTGAAGCACTGTTGCCGACCGGGTCTTCGGCGTTGAGATCGGCGCCTCTGGCTTTCAGTTCGTCCAGCAACTCGATCCGCTTGAACAGCCCGGCGTACATGGCTGCCGTCTGCCCGGCGCCGTTGCGCTGGTCGGGGTTGCAGTCGGTGGCCAGCAGGCGTTGGGCGATTTTCAGTTCGCCTTTGAAGATCGCGCCCATCAGTGCCGTGTTGCCGCGTTTGTCCTGCACGCAGGCGTCGGCACCGGCGTTGAGCAGGCGCTCCACGAACGGGCCCTGGCCGTGGTAGGCGGCGAGGATCAACGCGGTGTAGCCCTTATCGTCTTGGGTGTTAAGGCTGTAGCCGGAATCGATGAAGGTGTTGAGCATGTCGAGGTCGCCACGGCGGGCGGCGTCGAAGTAATAGTCCTGCAGTTGTGTCTTGAGCTTCGCCGGGTCGGCCGGTTCGGCCCACGCGCCGAACGCCAGGCATGCCAACACAGCGCCTATGAAAATTCGCATAGCCAATCCTCCGTATTACCCCCCTTTGTAGGAGCCGGCTGGCCGGTGATGGCGTATTCGAGGACGCCATCGCCGGCAAGCCGGCTCCTATAGGGCGGCTGCCTGGTTAGTCGGTGAGTTTTGCCGCCAGCGCCTTCACACGCGCCAGGTCACCCTTGGCAACCTTGGCCACGCCAGTGCCGTACTCGGGATCGGCCTTGTAGAGGAACGACAAGATGATGTGCTTGCTCTCGTCATCGGTAGTCGCCAGCGAGCCGCCGAAGTTGTCGATCAGGTCCTGGCGCTCTTTCTTGCTGTAAGAACGGTACAGGTCACCGGCCTGCTTGAAGTTCTGCTCACGCTGGATCTTCGCCTGCTGGGTGCTGCCCGACAGTGCCGACTGGCTGTAGCGCGCGGTTTGCGGCTCTTCCCGTGGCAACAGGCGGCTTGGCTGGTAGTTCACGCCGGTCGTGGTCTTCCCGAAGTTCATCGCGCCGTCCTGGTTGCCGTTATTGACGGTCACCCGTGGGGCGTTGATCGGCAGTTGCAGGGCGTTGGCGCCCAGGCGGTACATCTGGGTGTCGGCGTAGGAGAATACCCGGCCTTGCAGCAGACGGTCTTCCGACGGTTCGATACCCGGCACCAGGTTGGCCGGGGCCATGGCCACTTGCTCGGTTTCCTGGAAGACGTTGGCCGGGTTGCGGTTCAGCACCATTTGCCCGACTTTGCGCTCGGGCACATTCGGCCAGATCTTGGTGGCGTCCAGCGGGTCGAAATCGAACTTGGCCAGGTCTTCAGGCTTGAGCACCTGCACGTACAGGTCCCACTTGGGGAAGTCGCCCTTGTTGATATGCGTGACCAGGTCGTTGGTCATATGGCTGTAATCGCGGCCCTGCACTTCGGTGACTTGCTTGGGATCAAGGTTCTTGATGCCTTGCAGGCTCTTCCAGTGGAACTTGACGTAGTGCACTTCGCCCTTGGCGTTGATCAACTTGTAGGCATGGACGCCGTTGCCGTCCATTTCCCGGTAGCTGGCCGGGGTGCCGGAGTCGGAGTACAGCTCGGTCAGCGTACGAGTGGCTTCGGGCACATGGGAGAAGAAGTCGAAGCGACGGGAGTCATCGTCCAGGTTGGTGCGTGGGTCCGGCTTGAAGGCGTGGACCATGTCCGGGAACTTGATGGCATCGCGGATAAAGAACGTCGGGAAGTTGTTGCCTACCAGGTCCCAGTTACCTTCTGCGGTGTAGAACTTGGTGGCGAAGCCGCGTGGGTCACGCAGGGTTTCCGGGGAATGGTTGCCGTGGACCACGGCGGAGAAGCGCACGAATACCGGCGTGGCTTCGCCGGCGGCGAACACCTTGGCCTTGGTCAGGTCGCTGAGGTTGTCAGTGACGGTGAAGGTGCCGTGGGCGCCGGTGCCACGCGCGTGCACCACCCGCTCAGGGATGCGCTCGCGGTCGAAACGCTGCAGTTTTTGAATAAGCTGTACGTCTTGCAGCAGCACCGGGCCAGTAGCGCCGGCGGTCTGCGAGTTCTGGTTGTCACCCACGGCAGCGCCATTATCGCGGGTCAGGTTGGCGGCTTGCACAGACAGGGAAAGCAGGCTGGCAGTCACCAGCACCAACGCAGATCGCGCTGAAACAGGCCTGCGGCTCATTGGATTCTTCATCGAGGTTTCCTCTGGTTTTTTTGGTGCACATTCAGTTGTGCTTGCCAGAGGCTAGTGACCCGAGCGTCAGAAGATAAATAGAAAAGCCGTACCAACCCGATTAATAAAATAATGTGGTAACCCACTGATATAGCGGGTATTTCGCGCGCGATTAGTGGCACTTTGCAAACTATTTGCGATTTAATGTGTCGATAAAAACTAACAGTGTTAACAGTTGTGTCGGGCAAGCCCGCTATGACTGAATTACACTGGGTTCCACCCTTCTCATCTGTAACAAGGAATAACCTATGGGCGTGATCAGTGAGTTCAAGGCCTTCGCGGTCAAAGGTAATGTGGTCGACATGGCCGTCGGTATTATCATCGGCGCAGCCTTCGGCAAAATTGTTTCCTCGTTTGTAGGCGACGTGGTGATGCCGCCGCTCGGTCTGCTGATCGGGGGGGTGGATTTCGGCGACCTGGCGATAACGCTCAAGGCAGCGCAAGGCGATCTGCCTGCGGTTGTCCTGGCGTACGGCAAGTTCATCCAAAGCATCATCGACTTTGTCATCATCGCGTTTGCGATCTTCATGGGTGTGAAGGCAATCAACCGCCTGAAGCGTGAAGAGGCCGTGGCGCCGAGCCTGCCACCGACGCCGAGCAAGGAAGAAGTGTTGCTGGGTGAGATCCGCGATCTGCTCAAGGCACAGAACGACAAGCCGCTTCAGTAAAGACCGGTTTGAAAAAAAAGGCGCCTGCTTGAGGCGCCTTTTTTATTACCAGTAGTTTTCCACCGCCACCTGGCCGGGGCGGCGGCTCAAGCTCAGGTTCATGTCGCGCTGTTTGAGTAACTGGCGCGTGTCATCGACCATCTGCGGGTTGCCGCAAATCAGCACGCGCGAATGTTCCGGGGTCAACTCGACGCCGGCTGCGCGCTCCAGCTCGCCACTCTCTATGAGGGTGGTAATGCGCCCGTTCAGTGCGCCCGGATGCTGTTCACGGGTGACGGTCGGGATGTAGGTGAGCTTGTGCGCATATTCAGCCAAGTACTCGCGTTCGCCCAGTTCCTTGATCAGGGTTTGGTAAGCCAACTCCTTGGCCTCGCGTGCGCTGTACACCAGGATGATGCGTTCGAATTTCTCCCAGACCTCGAAGTCCTGCAGGATCGACAGAAACGGCGCTACCCCGGTGCCGGTGCCCAGCATCCACAAGTCACGGCCATCCACGAACCGGCTCAACGTCAGGAACCCGGTGGCCTGGCGCTCCACCATCAAGGTATCGCCCACCCGCAGGCGGCTCAGCTCACTGGTGAACTCACCGTCCGGGACGACGATGGAGAAGAAGTCCAGGTGCTCGTCAAACGGTGATGACACCAAGGAGTACGCACGCCATACGGTGCTCCCATCCGCCTTGGTCACCCCCAGGCGCACGAACTGGCCCGCGGTAAACCGAAAGCCCGGGTCACGAGTGGTGCGCAAGGTAAACAGGCTGGGGGTCAGCGATTGCACGTCGAGCAAGGTCTGGCGGGTAAATTTCTCAGCACTGGCCGTCATGGGGGGCTCCGTTCTACAGGTGCCCTAGTGTCCCTCAAAGTCGCGCGCGGAAACACCCACGCAGGGTAGTGGCATCATCAACGCACACGATAATGGCAATATAATTGCACAACTAATTAATTCGCTATTAGCATTCCCGGCAGGTTTATAAACAGGTTGTTAGTTGCCCGCTACAGCATCTTCAAGCCCCTAAAAAGCCGGGACTTTCCAACTAGCAGCTAGCAGCACCAACTGACCCCTGGCAGAAAAATTCTTAAACCCGCCCGCGCAAGAACAAAAATTTCCTCTCGCAGTGTAGTCCGTGTCCTACACTCACTTTCGTGCGGTTTTGGGGGTTCAGGACGTACCCCAGGCCACGGAAATTCATGGAGAGTGACCAATGATCAATTGGCGAAATACCCGACTCCGTAAGCTGGAAGGCGAGAACGAGATCACCAGTGTGTTTGAGATGGTCATCAACCGGGCGTATGAGCTGGGCTTTCAATACTGCTCTTTCAAGATGACGTCCCAACAGCCGAACAACCAAACCAATCCATTTGAAATCAGCAACTACCCGAACGAATGGACAACTTTGTATAAACAGGCACGCTTCTTCGACGTAGACCCCATTGTGAAACGCTGCAAAGAGTGTGTATTGCCCATTGTCTGGGAGGAAAAAACCTTCAAAGACGCACCCGGCCTCTGGTCGTTGGCCCAGACCTTGGGCGTGAGCGTGGGGTGGACCCAGGCCGTACATGATTTCCAGGGTGTGTTCAGCATGTTGACTCTGGCACGGGGCAACAACGACGTCAGCCCGGAGGAGCTGTACGAAAATGCCGGCCAGGTATTGTGGTTGTGCCATGCAATGCATGCCGTGGTGGCGCAGAAGTATGCCGAGACCCCGGACGTCAGCCCGGCCAGCAAATTGACCTCACGAGAAAGGGAGATCCTCATGTGGTCCGGCAAGGGCAAGACCGCAGCAGACATCGCCACCATCCTGTGCTTGTCCGAACGAACAGTTGGCTTTCATATCTGCAGTTGTTTCAAAAAGCTGGGGGTCAATAACAAGATTGCCGCCGTGCTCTGCGCCGCGCGCAGCGGGATTATTTGACTGGCAAAGAAACACCGCATGTATTCCCGCTGAAAAAAACGTAACATTTACGCCCAATTCTGAGTGTTGAGCAGCCCCCGGGGCCGCCCGTTGTTCACTCAGACGGTTTGGCCGAAGACTGCCGAACACCCATCGTTTACCCAGAGCCTCCCCCGCCATGCCCCTGCTCGAAAGCCCCTTCGCCCAGCTCGATCTGATCCGCCAGCCAGAGCAACATAACGATCCGCTGCAAGCCTTCGATGCCGCCGACGAGTACCTGCTCAGTCATCTGGCCGAACAGCAGCCGACGGTGGCGACGCGCGTGCTGGTGCTTAATGACAGCTTCGGTGCCCTGGCCGCCAGCCTTCAAGGCCAGGTGCAAGTCACGTCCAGCGGCGATTCATTCCTGGCCGCCCAAGGTCTGGAGAAAAACCTGGTGCGCAACGGCAAGGCCTTTGATGCGGTGGCCTTCATTCCCGCCAGCCAGGTTCCGGTCGGCCCTTTTGATCGTGTGCTGATCCGTGTGCCGAAAACCCTGGCCTTGCTGGAGGAACAGTTGATCCGCTTGCAGGGCCAATTGGCGCCAGGCGCAGAAGTGATCGCCGGGGCAATGATCAAGCACTTGCCACGGGCGGCCGGCGAGTTGCTGGAGCGTTACATTGGGCCGATGCAGGCGTCGCTCGCGGTGAAGAAGGCGCGATTGCTGATCGCCACTGTTGAAGAACGCCCCGCCGCCGTCTCGCCCTACCCCACCCGCTACACCTTGGACACCCCGGCCATTGAGCTGCTGAACCACGCCAACGTGTTCTGCCGCGAAAGCCTGGACATCGGCACCCGCGCCTTCCTGCCACACCTGCCGAAAAACCTGGGCAGCGCCCGCGTGGCGGACCTGGGTTGCGGCAACGGTGTGCTGGCGATTGCCAGCGCCCTGCAAAACCCCGAAGCACACTACACCTTGGTAGATGAGTCCTACATGGCCGTGCAGTCGGCAGCCGAAAACTGGCACGCCGCACTCGGTGAACGCGATGTCGCCGTGCGCGCCGCCGACGGTTTAGCCGGGCAAGAGCCGCAATCGCTGGACGTTGTGCTATGCAATCCGCCTTTTCACCAGCAGCAGGTGGTGGGCGACTTCCTTGCCTGGCGCATGTTCCAACAGGCGCGGGAAGCCCTGGTGGTCGGTGGCGCCCTCTATATAGTTGGCAACCGTCACCTGGGTTATCACACCAAGCTGGCGCGCTTGTTCCGGGGTGTCGAGCAAGTCGCCACCACGCCTAAATTCGTGATCCTCAAAGCGCGCAAATAAAAAAACCCTGCTTCTCTGGCGAGAAGCAGGGTTGAAAACCGGGCTGCAACGCCCGGATCGGGATGTCAGTGGGTGGTCAGGCCGGCCGCATTCATGAACATGCGCATCAGGCTGGCCACAATGAACAGGGCCAGCACGCTGCCGGTCCAGATCATCGCCAGCCACCCCAAGCGTCGCCACAATGGCTGCTTCTCGGCCTGTTCAATCTCGTGCAACGAAGGTTTACCGGACATCGGACGACCCTCCTAGTGATAACCGTCTTCGTGGGTTACCTTGCCGCGGAACACGTAGTAGCTCCAGAAGGTGTAGCCCAGGATGAACGGGATGATGAATAAGGTGCCCACGAGCATGAAGCCCTGGCTTTGCGGTGGCGCGGCAGCGTCCCAGATCGATACGGATGGCGGGATGATGTTAGGCCACAGGCTGATGCCCAGGCCGCTGTAGCCCAGGAAGATCAGCACCAGCGTCAGCAGGAACGGCGTGTAGTGCGCGTTACGCGCCACCGCGCGGATCAGCCCATACATGGTCACCAGCACCAGGATCGGCACCGGCAGGAACCAGAACAGGTTGGGCAGGGTGAACCAGCGCGAGGCGATTTCCGGGTGCGTCAACGGCGTCCAGATACTCACGATGCCAATCACCGCCAGCACCACGAAGGCCAACGGCCGTGCGAGGTTATGCATCTTCTCCTGCAGCGGTCCTTCGGTCTTCATGATCAGCCAGGTGCAGCCGAGCAACGCGTAGGCGATGATCAGCGCCACGCCGCAGAACATCGTGAACGGCGTGAGCCAGTCCAGCGAGCCGCCGGCAAACTGGCGATCCACCACCGGGATGCCGTCGATAAACGCCCCCAGCGCCACGCCCTGGAAGAACGTCGCCGCCAGCGAGCCGCCGATGAAGGCTTTGTCCCACAGATGACGCTTGTGATCCTTGGCCTTGAAGCGGAACTCGAAGGCCACGCCACGGAAGATCAAGCCGATCAACATCAGGATCAGCGGCAGGTACAGCGCCGACAACACCACCGAATAGGCCAATGGGAACGCGCCGAACAACGCCGCGCCCCCCAGCACCAGCCAGGTTTCGTTACCGTCCCACACCGGGGCCACGGTGTTCATCATCACATCACGGTCGGTCTTACCGGGGATAAACGGAAACAGGATGCCGATACCCAGGTCGAAGCCGTCCATGACCACGTACATCATGATGCCGAAGATGATGATCACGGCCCAGATCAGCGGAAGATCAATACCCATCTCAATTCCCCTTGTGCTGGATGTGCGCGTGATCGTCGTCGCTGCCGTCATCGGCTGCAGACAACGGACGAGCCGGCGTGCGTTTCTGGCCAGGGCCACCGTGGGTAGGTTCGCTGCCTTCGTGGGTCTGAGGCCCTTTGCGCACCAGGCGCATCATGTAGCCCAGGCCCGCACCGAACAGCGCGAAGTACACCACCACGAACAACACCAAGGTGATCGTCATCTGCGCCAGGCTATGCCCGGAGGAAGCGTCCGCCGTGCGCATCAGCCCGTAGACCACCCACGGCTGGCGACCGATCTCGGTGGTGAACCAGCCAGCGAGAATCGCGATCAGGCCGGACGGCCCCATCCACAGCGCCAGGTACAGGAACGGCTTGGATGTATACATCTTGTCGCCCCGGCGCAGCCAGAGGCTGAACAGGCCGGTGAAGATCATCAGGAAGCCCAGGCCGACCATGACCCGGAACGACCAGAACACGATGGTCGAGTTGGGACGGTCCTCGGGCGGGAACTCCTTGAGCGCCGGTACCTGCTTATCCAGGGAGTGGGTGAGGATCAGGCTGCCCAGGTACGGAATTTCAACCGCGTACTTGGTTTTCTCGGCCTTCATGTCGGGCCAGCCAAACAGGATCAGCGGCGTCGGTTCGTTGCCGATGTTTTCCCAGTGGCCTTCGATCGCGGCGATCTTTGCCGGCTGGTGTTTCAAGGTGTTGAGGCCATGGAAGTCGCCGATCACCGCCTGGATAGGCGCAACGATCAGGGCCATCCACATGGCCATCGAGAGCATTTTGCGGATCGCCGGGTTGTCCTTGCCGCGCAGCAGGTGCCAGGCCGCCGAGGAGCCGACGAAGAACGCCGTGGCGACAAAGGCCGCCGTGGCCATGTGAGCCAGGCGATACGGGAACGACGGGTTGAAGACCACGGCGAACCAATCGGTGGGAATCACGCGGCCATCAATGATTTCGAAGCCCTGGGGCGTCTGCATCCAGCTGTTGGACGAGAGGATCCAGAACGTGGAAATCAGCGTACCCACAGCCACCATCACGGTGGAGAAGAAGTGCAGGTTACGCCCGACCTTGTTCCAGCCGAACAGCATCACGCCAAGGAAACCGGCCTCGAGGAAGAAGGCCGTGAGCACTTCGTACGTAAGAAGCGGCCCGGTGACGGCACCGGCGAAATCCGAGAAGCGGCTCCAGTTGGTGCCGAACTGGTACGCCATGACCAAACCGGAGACCACGCCCATGCCGAAGTTGACGGCAAAGATCTTCGACCAGAAATGGTAGAGGTCACGGTAGGTGTCGTTGCGGGTCTTGAGCCACAAGCCTTCCAGCACCGCGAGGTAACTGGCCAGGCCGATGGTGATCGCCGGGAACAGGATGTGGAAAGAGATGGTGAACGCAAATTGAATTCGGGCGAGATCTAGCGCCTCCAAACCGAACATAAGTCTTCCTCTGTCAGGTAATACCGGCTGCTGGCGGGAGCCTGCACCCACTGCCCCCACGGATATGGAGTCTGGCGAATTTCAATTCGTTTCTTTTTTTAACCCACCGCGTAGGGAATCTGGCCCTGGGGCCGCCAGGGCAACGCCCGGGCGGGCATTGATCTGGATCAAGCATTGCTGAAAGAGTAGTCCCATTTTCAGGAATGAACTGTGTGGTCTTTTGCCGCGTGACAGACTGCCTCAGCTCAGTTCTTGCAACTATCTGTTACAACTTAATGATAATCTCGGCGCTCCCTCCGGCCCTGACCTGAATTCCCGATGCCTAGTGAACCCGCGTTGCTGTTGCGTCATCACCGCCCTTTCATCGCGTTCTGGCTGGCGCGCATCTTTACCGCCAGTGGTTTCCAGATGCTCACCGTGGCCATCGGCTGGAACCTCTACCAACTGACCGGCAATGTGCTGGACCTGGGGTTGGTCGGGCTGGTGGAGTTCGTGCCACGGGTGCTCTTCATGCTGCACACCGGGCACGTGGCCGACCGCTATGAACGGCGCAAGGTCGCGGCCATCTGCCAGACCGTGCAGGCGCTGATTGCCCTGTCCCTGGCCATAGGCGGCCTGACCGGCAACGTGACCCGCGAGATGATCTTTATCCTCGCGTTCCTGCTGGGCGCCGCGCGCTCGTTTGAAATGCCCACCACCCAGGCGCTACTGCCGAGCATCGTGCCCAGCGCACTGTTCCCACGGGCCGTGGCTTCGTCGCAGTCGGCCCAGCAACTGGCAACCATCGTCGCGCCGGCGCTCGGCGGTTTGCTCTACGCCTTTGGCAGCGTGTGGGTGTATGGCCCCACCGTGGTGCTATACCTCATCGCCTGCGTGCTGACCCTCAACCTGCCCGCCCGCCAGACGCCGCTCAACAAAGGCAAGGCCACCCTGGATTCACTGTTGGCCGGCATCCGTTTTATCCGCAGCCGCCCGGACATCCTTGGCGCCATCTCCCTCGACCTGTTCGCCGTGTTGCTGGGGGGCGCCACCGCGTTGTTGCCGGTGTTCGCCAAGGACATCCTGCTGACCGGCGCGTGGGGCCTGGGCCTGCTGCGTTCGGCGCCGGCCGTGGGTGCGTTGTTGATGTCGCTGTGGCTGGCGCGGTTCTCGGTGGACCGCCATGTCGGCCGCGTGATGTTCACCGCCGTCGGCGTGTTCGGTGTGGCAACCATTGCCTTCGGCCTGTCCACCTCGTTCTGGTTTTCCCTGGCGGTGCTGGTGGTGCTGGGGGCAGCGGACATGATCAGCATGGTCATTCGCGCATCGTTCGTGCAGTTGGAAACGCCGGACGAAATGCGCGGGCGCGTCAGTGCGGTCAACGGCCTGTTTATCGGGGCGTCCAACCAACTGGGTGAGTTCGAATCGGGCATTACCGCCCACTGGTTCGGGACCGTACCCGCCGTGGTGATGGGCGGGATCGGTACATTGGTGGTGACGGGGGTGTGGATCAAGCTGTTCCCGACCCTGGCGAATCGCGACCGCATGCATGTGCCGGTGGAGTAGCCCAACGTCTAAGGTGTGCCTCAATACCTGTGGGAGCCGGGCTTGCCCGCGATGGCGGTGTATCAGCCAGTGATGCGTTGACTGATACACCGCCATCGCGGGCAAGCCCGGCTCCCACAGTTGATTTTCAGTGGGTCATAGGTCCGGGTCAGAGGACCTTATCCAAGGTGATCGGGAACTCCCGCACCCGCTTGCCCGTGGCGTGATAAATCGCATTCGCCACCGCCGCTGCCACCCCGACTATGCCGATCTCACCCACGCCCTTGGACCCCAGGGCATTGACGATCTCGTCATGCTCCTCGACAAATACCACGTCGATCTCGCCAATATCCGCGTTAACCGGGATGTGGTACTCGGCCAGGCTGTGGTTCATGTAGCGCCCCAGCTGATGGTCGATCTGGGTTTCTTCGTGCAGGGCCATGCCGATCCCCCACACCACGCCGCCAAGGATCTGGCTGCGGGCCATTTTCGGGTTGACCACACGCCCGGCGGCAATCGCACTGACCACGCGGCGCACCTTGATGGTGCCAAGGTCTTCATCCACCTGCACCTCGACAAACACCGCCGAATGGGTGGCAGTGCTGTAGCCCTCGCGTTTCTTATCGGGCTCGCTGTCGACCTGCACCTCCAACCCATCCTCGCCGCTGTCCTTGACCAACTGCGCCAGCGACACACTCACGTCCCCGGTATGCAGGTGGCCGTCTTCGAAGCGCACGGATTCGGCCTCCTTGAAGACCGGGTACGTCTGTCGGGCAATGGCCAGCAGTTTGCCGGTCAACGCTTCGCAGGCTTGCTGCACGGCCGTGCCGACCGAGGACACGGTAAACGACCCGCCCTGCAACGGCGCGGTGGGTAATGACGAATCGCCAAGCAGAAACACCACGTCCTCGACGGCCACACCACTGGCTTGCGCCGCGATCTGGGTCATCACCGTGTAAGTGCCGGTGCCGATATCGGTGGTGGCACTGCTGACCGTCAGCTTGCCCTGCGCGTCGATCCGCGCCTTGGCGCTGGCCTTCATCTGCATGGCTTCCCACACCCCGCCGGCCATGCCCCAGCCGATCAACTGGCGCCCGTCACGCATGCTGCGCGGCTCGGGGTTGCGCTGGCTCCAGCCGAAACGCTCGGCACCTTCGCGGTAACACTCGCGCAGGGCCTTGCTCGACCAGGGTTTGTCTTCGTTCTGGTTGCGCTCGGCGTAGTTGATCAGCCGCAGTTGCACCGGATCGATGCCCAGGGCGCAGGCCAGTTCGTCCATCGCGCACTCCAGGCCGATCACACCGAGGGCAGCACCGGGGGCGCGCATGTCCAGGGGCGTGAACACATCCAGTGGCACCAACTTATAAGTAAGCTGCACGTTATCGCAGTGATAGAGCATGCCGCTCCACTCCACCACATGCTCGCTGAAATCCTCGAATCGCGAGGTCTGGCCGATGGCGGTGTGCCCCAATGCCGTAAGGCGTCCATTCGCGGCGGCGCCCATTTGCAAACGCTGCAATGTGCGCGGGCGGTAGCCGAAGGTAAACATTTGTTGGCGGGTCAGGGTGACGCGCACCGAGCGTTTGAGCGCCAGGGCGGCCATCACCGCCAGCGGCAACTGGTACTGCGGGCGCAAGCCAGAACCAAAGGCGCCACCGACGAACGCGGCAAAAATACGCACCTGGCTTTTATCCAGGCCGAAGACCTTTTGCACATAGGCCTGGCAATTCTGTGGGCCCTGGGTCTTGTCATGGATGTGCAGGGTACCGTCCGGCTGATACAGCACGGTGCTGGCGTGAGGCTCCATCGGGTTGTGGTGTTCGATGGGCGTGCTGTAGTGCAAGTCCAGGCTGACCGCAGCGCCGGTCCATTCGGCCTGGAAGTTGCCGCGCGGCGCGGGCGGGGTCTGCGGCGAGGCATGCGCCTGCTCCTGTTGGGCCAACAGGTCGGTTTCGAAGGCTTCGGTTTCGTACTCGATGTCTACCAGGGAGCCGGCATGCCGCGCCAGCTCGAGGTTATCGGCGATCACCAACGCCAGGGGCTGGCCGCTGTACAGCACGTGGTCGTTGTAGAGCGGGCGAAACGGCGAGCCGTCGGCGGCGTCGTCGTCCTGGAAAGCATCGTCATAACTGGCGATTTTTGGCCGGTTGAGGTGGTGGATAACCTCCACCACACCCGGCAGGGCCAGCGCCTTGGAGGCGTCGATGCGTAGCACACGGCCCTTGGCGACGGTGCTGGACACCACGCTGCCATGCAGCAGGCCATCCTCGGGAAACTCACCGGCATATCGCGCCTGGCCGGTGACCTTGAGCAGACCGTCGACCCGGTCCAAAGGTTTGCCGATAGCGGTCATGAGCGTTCTCCTGCGACAGCGGCGTCACTCAGGGCACGAATGATCCCCCGGCGTGCCAGCTTGATCTTGAACCCGTTGTGTTCCAGCGGCTCGGCGTCTTGCAACAGGGCATCGGCGGCGTGGCCGAAGGTTTCGCGGCTGACTACCTGGCCGATCAGCCCGGCTTCCACTGCGCGGTCGCGCCAAGGTTTGTGGGCCACGCCGCCAAGGGCCAGGCGGGCGTCGACGATGGTGTCGCCGTCCAGTTCCAGCGCTGCCGCCACCGACACCAGGGCGAAGGCATAAGACGCGCGATCGCGGATTTTCAGGTAGTTGCTATGGTGCGCCAGGTTGTCGGCGGGCAGCTCGACAGCGGTGATCAGCTCATCGTCGGCCAGCAGGTTGTCGCGTTGCGGCGCATCACCGGGCAGGCGATGAAAATCGGCAAACTCGATGATCCGCGCACCACCACGGCCTTCGACATGCACCCGCGCCTCCAGCGCCGCCAGGGCGACGCACATATCGGATGGGTGGGTGGCGACGCACTGCTCACTGGCGCCGAGGATCGCGTGGATCCGGTTCAAGCCGGTGCGCGCCGGGCAGCCACTGCCGGGCTCGCGCTTGTTGCACGGCACGGTGGCGTCATAAAAGTAGTAGCAGCGGGTGCGCTGCAACAGGTTGCCGCCAGTACTGGCCATATTGCGCAGTTGCGGCGAGGCGCCGGCGAGGATGGCCTGGGACAGCAGTGGGTAACGCTGTTCGATCAGCGGGTGCCAGGCCAGGTCGGCGTTACTCACCAGGGCGCCGATCAACAGGCCCCCGTCGGTCGTCTCCTGAATGTCATGCAACGGCAGGCCGGTGATGTCGATGAGGTGCTCGGGGCGGCTGATGTTCTCTTTCATCAGGTCCAGCAGGTTGGTGCCACCGGCAATAAAGCGCGAGGCGCCACTGCTCAGGTGCACGGCCTCCTGTACATCGACGGGCTTGCTGTAATGGAAGGGGTTCATTGCTCACCTCCCACGACTTCCACGATGGCGTCGCGGATATTGCTGTAGGCGCCGCAGCGGCACAGGTTGCCGCTCATCAGCTCCTGGATTTGCGCGCTGTCGTGGGCACGACCTTCATTGGCCAGGCCCACGGCGGAACAGATCTGGCCGGGGGTGCAGTAACCGCACTGGAAGGCGTCGTGCTTGATGAACGCCTGCTGCATCGGGTGCAGTTGGTCGCCGTTGGCCAGGCCTTCGATGGTGGTCAGCTCGGCGCCGTCGCACATCACCGCCAGGGTCAGGCAGGCATTGATTCGTTTGCCGTCGCGCAACACCGTGCAGGCGCCGCATTGGCCGTGGTCGCAGCCTTTTTTGCTGCCGACCAGGTCGAGTTGCTCGCGCAACAGGTCGAGCAGCGTGGTCCAGGGCAACACATCCAGTTGGCGGTCCTGGCCGTTGAGGCTCAGGCGTATCGAGTGGCTGGCGAACGGTTGGGCCGCCGCGCCATTGGGGGTCGCGCTCATAAACACCTCACGGGTTGGTGGACATCCGCGGCGTTCAGGAAAGTCGCCGTCTCAGGGGTACGACTTCCCAGGGTATTGAGCGTTCAAGGTGATTGATCAGCGGATATTGAGCTGCGTCGACAAGGTGTTGCGCGGCGGGTTGATGGACGAGTTGCTGTATTGGAACCAGCCCTGGGCCTCGACATTCAGGTCAAACACATAGATGTAGCCCATCAAGGTGCCGGCGCCACTGCAGGCTTCGCTAACGTTGCCGACCTGGCACACCGCCGTGCGCTGGCCATTCAACACCGCGCCATTGAAGAGGCCGACCGGGTTATTCCCCAGGCCCACTTCCATCACCGACACCTTGGTGGGGCCGCGGTGCGTACACATCGCGGTGTCCTGTGCGCGCTCGGGGATGGTTTCCGTGCAACCGGCCGACTCAACCTTGAACACGCGCACTTCGCTCAAGGGCGGTGCAGTCGCGCCCCACGCCGGTGGTGCGCCGAGCAACAGGCTGATACAGGGGATCAGGGCTAGACTCCACGGGCTGGCGTTTTTCATGTTGCAGGTGACCTTCGTTTAAACGTCGGCGCAGTATGCCTCAAGGCCTCGGCTGCTGGTATGATGCGCCGCTTTTTCCGATCCTCTCTGAAACCACAGGCGCTTGGCGCAGTTTGTGCTTTGACTTAGAGGTCAACAAATCACGACGCCACAGAGCGTCACAGGGAGCAGGCATGCTGGAAAAGCTGTTTCAACTCAAGGCACACAACACCAACGTGCGCACCGAGATCCTCGCGGGCATCACGACATTCCTGGCCATGGCCTACATTCTGTTCGTGAACCCGAGCATCCTCGGCGAAACCGGCATGGATAAGGGCGCCATCTTTGTCGCGACGTGCCTGGCAGCGGCCATCGGCTCGACCGTGATGGGCTTGATCGCCAACTACCCGATCGCACTTGCGCCAGGCATGGGCCTCAACGCCTTCTTTACCTACACCGTGGTCCTGCACATGGGCCACACCTGGCAGGTTGCACTGGGCGCGGTGTTCATTTCGGCGGTGCTGTTTTTCATCCTGTCGATCTTCCGCATCCGTGAGTGGATCATCAACAGCATCCCGCTGCCGCTGCGTTCGGCGATTGCCGCCGGTATCGGCCTGTTCCTGGCGCTGATTGCCCTGCACAACGCCGGTATCGTGGTCGGCAACCCGAACACGCTGGTGGGCATGGGTGACCTTAAAAAGCCCGCGGCGATCCTCGCCACCCTCGGTTTTATGCTCATCGTGGCGCTGGAAGCGCTCGCCGTGCGCGGTGCGGTGCTGATCGGCATTCTGGCCGTCACCCTCGTGTCCATCCTGCTGGGCGTCACCGAGTTCGGCGGCGTCGTGTCGATGCCACCGTCCCTGGCCCCTACGTTCCTGCAACTGGACATTAAAGGCGCGTTGGACATTGGCCTGGTCAGTGTGATCTTCGCGTTCCTGTTCGTGGACCTGTTCGACAACTCCGGCACCCTGATTGGCGTAGCCAAGCGCGCCGGCCTGATGGGCAAGGACGGCCACATGCCGAAAATGGGCCGTGCGCTGATTGCCGACAGCACCGCCGCCATGGCCGGTTCCCTGCTGGGGACGTCGACCACCACCAGCTACATCGAGTCCGCCGCCGGTGTGAGTGCCGGTGGCCGTACCGGTTTGACCGCCATCGTGGTCGCGGTCCTGTTCCTGTTGGCCTTGTTCTTCGCGCCGCTGGCCGGCAGCGTTCCCGCCTTCGCCACCGCGCCAGCATTGCTGTTCGTGGCGGTGCTGATGACCCAGGGCCTGGCCGAGATCGACTGGGATGACATCACTGTTGCAGCGCCGGTGGTGATCACCGCCCTGGCGATGCCGTTCACTTACTCCATTGCCAACGGCATCGCCTTCGGTTTCATCGCCTGGACCGCCATCAAGCTGCTTTCGGGCCGCTACCGTGAGCTGAACCCGGCGCTGGTGATTCTGTCGATTCTGTTTGTGATCAAGCTGGGCTGGTTCAACGCATGACTTTTGACGCCGCACGCTACACCGCTCAACTGCAAGACAAGGTCACGCGCTTGCGTGACCTGCTGGCACCGTTCGACGCGCCAGAGCCACAGGTCTTCGACTCGCCGCTGCAGAATTTCCGCCTGCGCGCGGAGTTCCGCCTGTGGCGCGAAGGCGGTGAGCGCCACTACGCGATGTTCTCCCAGGACGACAAGCGCACGCCGATCCTGATCGAAGAGTTCCCCATCGCCAGCCAGCGCATCAACCAGTTGATGCCGCAGCTCAAGGCCGCCTGGCAAGCCAGCGCCGCCCTGAGCCATAAGCTGTTCCAGGTGGAGTTCCTCACCACCCTGGCCGGCGACGCGATGATCACCCTGTGCTATCACCGCCCGCTGGATGAGCACTGGCATACCGCTGCAAACCAGCTGGCAGCCGACTTGAATGTCAGCATCATCGGCCGCTCAAAGGGCAAGCGCGATGTGATCGGCCATGACTACGTGGTGGAAAAACTCGACGTGGGCGGCCGCACCTTCAGCTACCGCCAACCCGAAGGCGCCTTCACCCAGCCCAACGGCACGGTGAACCAGAAGATGCTCAACTGGGCTTATGAAGCCCTGGGTGATCGCCCGGATGATCTACTGGAGTTGTATTGCGGCAACGGCAACTTCACCCTGCCCCTGGCTACGCGTGTACGCAAAGTACTGGCTACCGAAATCAGCAAGACCTCAGTGAATGCTGCCCTGAGCAACCTTGATGAAAACGCGGTGGATAACGTCACGCTGGTGCGTCTCTCTGCCGAAGAACTCACCGAAGCGCTGAACGAAGTGCGTCCGTTTCGTCGCCTGCACGGTATCGATTTGAAGAGTTACGAATTCGGCAGCGTCTTCGTCGACCCGCCGCGCGCCGGCATGGACCCGGACACCTGCGAACTGACCCGCCGCTTCGACAACATCCTGTACATCTCCTGCAACCCGGAGACCTTGGCGGCGAATATTGCGCAACTGCACGATACGCACAAGATTACCCAGTGTGCGCTGTTTGACCAGTTCCCGTGGACCCACCACATGGAATCCGGGGTGCTGTTGACCCGTCGCTAACCCGCAAAAACTGCAGGAGCCGGCTTGCCGAAGCGGTTTTACAGATGAGTAAGCACAAAAACCCGGCGAATGCCGGGTTGTAACCACTCATGCCGAGGGCTGGAAATACCCCGCCAAGGCCCGCAAGTCCTGCTCGTTCAGCAACCCCGCGTAATACTTCAGCTGAATCCTCGCCAACAGATACGCATGTCGCGCATTCGCCAAATCGCGGCGGGCGGTGAAGAGTTGTTGTTCGGCGTCGAGCACGTCGAGGTTGACCCGCTCACCGCCGGCCACACTCTTTTTCGTCGCAGCGACTAAAGCCGTGGCAGAGCTGACGGCCATTTCATAAGCACGCACTTTGGCCGCGCCGCTGGTGTTGAGGTTGAACTGTTTGCGCAACTCCACCAGCGTGGCCGAGGTTTGCGCGTCCAGCTCGTACTGGGCCTGGGACAGTTGGTTCGCCGCCTGGCGCGTGGAGGCTGATACACCGCCACCGGCAAACAGCGGCAGGCTGACCTGGATGCCGACGCTGTTGGTGTCGTACTTCTGGTTGTAGCTGCTTTCCGAATCGGAGCTGGTCTGGCGACTGCTGGCGTACAGGCTGACCTTGGGCATATGACCTGCACGCTTGCGTTCCACTTCATAGGAAGCCACGTCCAAGGCGTGGTGCTGGGATTTAAGCTCCGGGTTATTGGCCATGGCCATTTCGCGCCAGGTTTCGAAACGGTTGGGCTGCAGGGGCGGAATGTCGAACTGGCGCGTCAGCGGCGCCAGTTCTTCGATCTGCAGCGGTTGGCCGACGATGGCTTCCAGCTCGCGCAGGGCGCTGTCCTGGACATCCTGGGACTCGATCTCTTCGGCCTGGGCCAGGCTCAGGCGCGCCTGGGTTTCCAGCACATCGGTGCGCGTGCCTTCACCGCCCTTGAGCAGGCGATCATTGAGTTGCAGGCGCTCGGCATACGCACGTTTCTGTGCGCGACTCAGCTCGATACGTTCTTGCGCCAGCAAGGCCTGGCTATAGGCGTTGAGCACCCGCACTGCCAGTTCCTGGCTCTTGCCTCGAAAACGCTCATCGGCCATCAATGCCTGGGCAGTGCCCTGGCGAAACCGCGCGTAGGCTTCGTAATCGAGCAGCGGTTGCTGCAAGGTCAGGGTCGACGCGTAACTGCGGTAGTCACGGTCGCTGGTGACATCACCCGCCGTCACTTCGGATTCGTTGCGCGAGTTGTTATAGCTCCACGACAGGTTCGGCAACAACGCCGCACGCCCGATCACACGATTTTCTTCACCGGCCTCACGCTCCTGGATAGCGGCCTGAAAGGTCGGGTCGTTACGCAGGGCCAAGTCGTAGGCATCCAGCAAGCCCAGGGCATGCGCCGCCGAGGTACAACCAAAACACAGGGTAAACAACAGCGCCTTCATTCTTCCACCAGGGCCATATGGGTGCGATCCATCAGGGGTTTGAACAAGTAGTTGAGCATCGAGCGCTCACCGGTCTTGACGAAGGTTTCCACCGGCATGCCCGGGCGTATCTGCACGCCGTCCAGTTGTTGCATGCCCGCCGCGCTGACCTGGGCACGCAGCGTGTAGTAAGGCTCGTCGGTGCGTTCATCGACCTGGCGGTCTGCCGAGACCAGGGTGACTTCACCGGCCACCCGTGGCGTGGTGGCCTGGTTGAAGGCCGAGAACAGCAACTCCACCGGCAAGCCCGGATGCACCTTGTCGACCATCTGCACTGGCACCCTGGCCTCCACCAACAAGGGTTCACCCTGGGGCACGATGTCCATCAACGCCTGGCCGGGCTTGATCACCCCGCCCTCGGTGTACACGTCCAGCCCCACCACCACGCCGGACGCCGGCGCGCGCACCCGGCTGTTGGCCAGTTCGAACTCGGCCGAGGCCAGGCGGTTGCGCAGGTCGTCGCTGCGGGTGCGGGTGTCGGCCAATTGGCTGCGCAGGTCTTTCTGGAAGTCTTCGCCCAACTGGCGGATTCGCAGGCGCAGCTCCAGTACCTGGCGTTGCAATTGGCCGATACGGCCGTAGTCCTCAGCGATGGCGCCGTCGACCTGCGAGTACAGGCGCTCGCTGTCGAGCAGGCGATTACGCGGGATGTAACCGTCACGCGCCAGTTCGCGCAGGCCCTGCAGTTGCTCATTCAACGCCGCGCGTTGCTGGACTTTGCTGGCTTGCGAATCCCGTGTCCCGCGCAACTGCGCCTCGGCGCCAGCGATGGTTTCGCGCAGGCCTTGTTGCTCGGTGGCCAGGGCCTGGGCACGGCTATTGAACAGCTGTCGTTGCAGGTTCAGGGTGCCCGCCGCCTCCGGATCATTGAGCAATTCGGGACCAAAGGTGATCGCCGGCGCCCCTTCGCTTTCGGCACTCAAGCGCGCTTCGCTGGCCAGGGAGGCCAGGTACTGGCTGCGCAGCGACTGCATCTGCCCGCGCAATGGGGTTTCTTTTAATCGCAGCAGCACCTGGCCGGCGCTGACCACCTCACCCTCGCGCACTTCAATGCGCTCGACGATGCCCCCGGCCGGGTGTTGCACGGTCTTGCGATGGCCCGACACCATGACCTTGCCCGACACCGCCACGCCCTTGTCCAGCGGTGCCAATGCCGCCCAACCGAGGAAACCGGCAAAGCCACCGAGTACCAACAGCCACCCCAGGCGCGAATACTTTTTGTCATCCAGCGCCAGCACATTGTTCGGCGCCTCGCTGATCAACACCGGTTTGTTCTGGCTCATGCCTGTTTTCCTTCACCGAGGCGGTAACTCATGCTCAGGGTCGACACCGGCTTGTTTGCGGCGGGCTTTTGCCGGGCCTCCAACACGCGCGCAGTGGGCCCGAACGCCTGCAACTGGCCGTCCTTGAGGATCAGCAGTTGGTCCGTCAGGGTCAGCACGTTGGGTTTGTGGGTGATGAGGATCACGGTACGGCGCTGTTGCTTGAGCTGGTTGATGGCCTGGAGCAAGGCCTGCTCGCCCACTTCATCAAGGTTGGCGTTGGGCTCGTCCAGCACGATCAGCGCAGGCAGGCCGTACAGCGCACGCGCCAGCGCGACGCGTTGTTTCTGGCCGCCCGACAAGCCGGCACCGCCCTCCCCCAACTGCGTGTCGTAGCCCTGGGGCAGTTGCAGGATCAGGTCATGCACGCCGGCCATTTGCGCGGCAGCGAGGACCTTGTCCGCCTCCACCTCGGCAAAGCGTGCGATGTTTTGCGCGATGCTGCCGGCGAACAATTGAATGTCTTGCGGCAGGTAACCGATGTGCGGCCCCAACTGCTGCTTGTCCCACAGGGCCAGGTCGGCGCCGTCCAGCCGCACTTTGCCGGCCAGGGGCGCCCAGGCGCCCACCAATAGTCGGGCCAAGGTGGATTTGCCGCAGCCCGACGGCCCGATCACGCCCAAGACGTCGCCCGCCGCCAGGGTGAAGCCCAGGTTGGCGAGCGCGGGCCGACGGCTGCCGGGAGCACAGGCGCTGACGTGCTCCACGCTCAGCTGGCCTTTGGGCACCGGCAGGTTCATACGGGCGGGCCGCGCGGGGTTGTCCGCCAGCATCTGCGACAAGCGCTGGTACGCCAGGCGCGCCGAGCCCCATTGTTTCCACACGCCGATCAGTTGGTCGATGGGGGTCAGCACCCGGCCCATCAGGATCGAACCGGCAATCATCATCCCTGGCGTGATATCGCCCTGTACCGCCAGCAAGGCACCCAGGCCCAGCACCAGGGACTGCAACGCCAGGCGCACACCCTTGGACCAGGCACTGACGGCCGCAGTCTTTTCACTCGCCAGGTTTTGCTGGGCCAAGAAAGCTTGATGCTGGCTGAACCAACGCGCGCGCAATGTGCCGAGCATGCCCATGGCTTCGATGGTGTCGGCATTGCGCAGGTTGGCCGTGGCCTGCTGGCTCGCGCCGATGGACAGCTGGCTGGCCAGCGCCATCGGTGCCTGGCTGACGTGATGGTTGACCCACGCCAACGCCATCAACAACACCGCGCCAACCAGTGCCAGCACGCCGAGCCAGGGGTGGAACAGGAATATGACCAACAGGTACACCGGAAACCACGGCGCATCGAAAAACGCGAACAACGCCTGGCCGGTAGCGAACTGGCGCAGGGTGGTCAGGTCATGCAGCGCCTGGCCGGCCGCCTGGGTGCCGCCCTTGAGTTGCGCTTCGAACGCAGCGTCGTACACCCGCTGGTTCAAGCGCATGTCCATCTGCGTGCCGAGGCGGATCACCACCTGGCTGCGCACCCACTCCAACGCGCCCATCAGGCCGAACAGGCCGAGGATCATCAGCGTCAGCATCAGCAGGGTCATCTGGTTACCCGAGGCCAGCACCCGGTCGTACACCTGCAGCATGTACAGCGCCGGGGCGAGCATCAGCAGGTTAATCACCGCCGAGAACAGGCCGATGTTGAAGAAGCCACTTTTATAGGCCGTGAGGGCGGCCAGGGTTTCGTTGCCGGCGTGGCGCATCTGGGGATTCTCAAAGGGTTGAGCGGGCAGCGTCGCCGCGTTGACAGGCCATGCGACGCTGCGCAGAATTCGGCACCGCCGTCGCCTGAAGAATTAGAAGGCTTGGGCAACGACGGTGTGTCATGCGGCGAATGGGAGAGCGATCTTCCATTCGCTTTTTTCATGCAGCAGAGGGTTTAGGCCGCGAGTGCCCAGTCCTGCGCCACGTCTTGCACGCCCACCAGCGCAACGTCGGTGGCCGCCGGGGAAGCGGCGTGGCTGGCGACCGCAGCGGCGATGTCGTCGAAGGTGCTGTTGAGGCCTTCGCCGATCGAACCCAGCAGATCGGTGAGGACGGTTTCCAGGGCAGACGTGTTGCCCTGCATCAGGCCGTAAATCACGCTCTGCACCTCGTTGCCGACGCGACCGGCGTCCGACGCCGCGCTCAGGTCGAGGCCGTTGAACGCCACCTTGAAGTCGGTCAGGCTGAAATCGCTGCCGCCGCCGCCGCCCAGGCCAGTGCCCAGTTGAACGTTATCCAGCTCGCCCCACAGGAAGTGGTTCTGGTTGCTGCTCGCCGGCAGCGTAGGGTTGAACACGTAGTGCAGGCCATTGCTGGTGTCGCTGTCGGCGATAAAGGCGTAATCCGAGCTGTTGGCACCGTGGGTAGCGTACTGGTCACCGCTGAGGGAGCCATTGCTGAAACCACCGGTATTGCTACTGCCGTGACCCGCAGTGGCGAAGCCCAGGGCCCAGGCGCTCAGGTACTCGTTAACAGTGATAGAACCCAAGCCAGAATCGTAGCTAACAGAAATAGTCATCACTAAACCTCGTTAAACAACGCTATTGATGAGCACGCACAAGTGGCGCACTTTTTTACCCACCCTTGGGTAAAACCATTGATCAAGTACAGGCTGCTACTGATCAGAATTTGTATTCCAACATCCCGCTCAGGGTCCGGCCGCGGGCCAGGCTGAGGTTGTTGGCATCGCCCATGGCGACGAAATAGGCCTCATCGGTGGCGTTTTCCAACGCCAGCGCAATGTTCAAGTGGTCGGTCATCCAGTAGCTGGCGTACAGGTCATACAGGGTGTACTGGGGCCAGAGCGCCTGGTCGATCAGGTCGTAACCCTGCTGATTCAGGTTCTCCCCATTGCCCGCGCTGTAGCGCACACGCACGCCGGTATCCAGGCGTTTGTCCAGGAAGCGCGCCCCCAGGGTCAGGGAGCCGCGGTCGGCGGGCATGTAGGTGGCGTTACCCATGATCCGGCCGCAACTTTCCTTGTTGTTGGCGACGTCATCGTCGAGCACTTCGTAGCGGGTCACGAGCCGGATGCGGGAAACGCCGTTTGCGTCCACATAGCGTTCGATACGCGACGTGCTCGGCCCGTTCTTCTTCGCGCCGCCCAGGTAGTAGTTCTTCGAACAGAACTCGTTGCTGCCGATCATGTGGGTGTAGCTGAAGTTGGCGTACGCCCGGCCCATGTCGTAGTTGAGCTGGTACTCCATGCCGCGAAAGCGCGTGGGGTTGGTGTTGTTGACGTAGGCCATGGTGCCGAGAAAGCCGCCGACGGTGGTTTCCGGCAGGCTGACGCTGGTGTTCAGGAACGAGAAGTTCTCGATCTTGGTATCGAAGTAAGCCACCTTCATGCCCAGGCGGTCGTCACTGAACAACAACCCTTCCTTGAACACGTTCATGCCCACTTCCCAATCCTTGGATTCCTCCGGCTTGAGGTAAGGGTTTGGAAACACACGCTCCCCCGAGCCGCCGCCGTGGGGGCGACCGGTCATGAAGGTTTCGGTCACCCCTGGTGGGCGCCAGCCCTTGCCCCAGCGGGTGTACAACTGCAACCAGTCCACGCCGGGTTTAACCGCGATGCCGAAGGTCGGGGAAAACTGGCCTTCCTCACGGTCGATATCAATCACTTCGGACACGCGCTTGGCGCCCACCAGGCTGCTGTAGAAGCGATCACGCCGGTACAGCGTCATGCCGGTTTCGCCTTCAAGCCTGTAGCGGTCGTAACGCAGGCCGCCGTCGACGGTCAGCCAGTCGTCATATTCGTATTGCAGGTTATTGAAGAGGCTGGCGATGGTACGTTTACCGCCGGGCGTGCCGCCTTCTGCATAGGGCAGCAGGCCGAGCAGGTTGACGGCTTCGACCTTGTTGGTCCGTGGCTTGAACTCGTCCTGGTACAACTCCACGCCGTAGTTCCAGCTCACATGTCCCCATTCGCCGAAATCAAAACGCGAGGTGTTGTCACCCTGTAGACCCCAGGTGTCAGTCTGGAAGTGATCGGTGTAGGCCCCCACGTAGTTGCCGGTGCCCACCGACGCCATGTTCGGTGTGTTGGCACGGTCCAGTTGAGTGGTGACGTAGTAAACCTTGGCCTTCAGATCGACCAGTGGGTTATCCGGCGTGTAGCTGTAGTCCAGCGCAAAGTTCTTGGCGTTGAGGTTGTTCTTGCTGACACGGTGGTAGAACACACTTTGATTGTCATCGGAGGTATAGGCCCAGGCATCGTTGCTGTCGCTGTCACTCTCCAGGTAGCTCAGTTGCACACGCTGGTCATTCGGCAGGTTGAGGCCGAGCTTGATGATCTGCGAACGGGTCACGCTGCCCATGTCGCCGACTTCGCTGTTCAACCAATCATCGAACGCGGCAGGCATGACCTTGCGCGCACGCAGGTTGGTGCCCAGCTTCTGGTCATTGTGGGTACCGGCGCGGTAGTTGCCGAAATGCCGCTCGCTATAGCCGAGCAGCACATCGCCGCGCTCATCACCAAAGGCAAACACGCCACTGCCATTGAAGTAGGTACCGTTGCCCAACTCACCGATACCGCTGCCCGCGCGAAAACGTCCGCCGATCTCTTTACCGTCCTTGAGGAACTCGCTGGCGTCCAGGGTCTTGAACGAGGCGATCCCGCCGAGTACGGCCGCCCCACCCTGCCCCGACTGGCTGCCCTTGTCGATCTCGATGCTGGAAACGAACTCCGGGTCGATCACCATGGTGCCGTTGCGCTGCTGGTGACCGTTGACGTTGAAATTCTGGCGCATGCCGTCGATGTTCATGTTCACGCGGCCGTAATCCTGCACGCCACGGATATTCACCGAGAGGCCGGGGTCACGCTGGTTGACGGCGGTGTAGACGCCGGCGGTTTCCTCAAGCATGTCGGCCGCGTGACGGGGTGGGCGTTTGTCGATCATGTCACGGCTGATGACTGCCACGGACTTTGGGGTCTGATACACCCAATCACTGGCCTGGCCAGTGGTGTTGCCGGTGATGGTTGTGGTGCCTACGGTCATGGCGCCGTCGTGATCGTCGCGGACACGGTTGAGCGTGACCTGGCGCTCGCTGGTAAAGCGATACTCCACCGGCGCGGCCCCGAGCAAACGGCCCAGGCCTTCCTGCACGCTGAAACTGCCCTTGATCGCCGTGCTGCTCAAGCCTTGCAGACGCTGGCTGTCGAACAACACCTGCAAACCGGCCTGATCAGCAAAGGCCAGCACGGCACTGCCCAGAGGTTGCGCGGGAATATCAAACGTCAGCACGGCAGGTTGAGTCGCGCCCGACTGCGGCTGCGCGGCACACACCGGAGCGACTGCGGCGAACAGCCCCAGATGAATGGCCAGGGCTAACCGGCTACCGGTGATACGCCCCTTGTTGAGTGCTGACATTTAGGATGTTCCCTGCGCTAAGCGTTTTTTGTTTATGCGAATGCTTCTCACCTAGCAAGACGTACGACGCGCAGGAAGTCAGTAAGACTTTTTCAAAAGTTTTTTAACAAAGGGATGTCAGGCAGCAAAAAGGAGCCGCTTGCCGGCGATAACCACAGGTACGAACACAACGCTAGCCCCAGGTACCCACGATGCGAAGCGAGCCGCTTTTGATCGTGATCTTGATCTGGCTTTTGATCTGGCTTGTGATCTGGCTTGTGATCTGGCTTTTGATCTTAGGCGCCCCGTCAAACACGCTGGCCGGAATTCGACAGGGATTTGGGGGGTAAACCGGCAGGGATGCCGGTTTAGCCGCCCCGCGCCATGGATGGCGCGTGGCGGCGGCCCCCCAAATACCTGTCGGATTACGGGCACACCGAGCCTAGGCGAGGTGCCGAGTGTTGGGGCAAGAGCGTTTTGCTTACTTTTGCGCTTTTCAAAAGTGAGCCGCCGTAAGGGCGGAACCCATAGCAGCCGTTACCCAAATAACGGATATGTACCCGGTCTGCCCCAACATCCAGGTCGGCTGTCAGGCCGCCTTCGCAGGCAAGCCAGCTCCCACATTTGGACCGTGGGGTGACAGTGGGAGAGTGGTCGGCTGCCAGGCCGCCTTCGCAGGCAAGCCAGCTCCCACATCTGGACCGTGGGGTGACAGTGGGAGAGTGGTCGGCTGTCAGGGCGCCTTCGCAGGCAAGCCAGCTCCCACATTTGGACCGTGGGGTGACAGTGGGAGAGTGGTCGGCAGTTAGGCCGCCTTCGCAGGCAAGCCTGCTCCCACATTTGGATCGTGGGGTGACAGTGGGAGAGTGGTCGGCAGTTAGGCCGCCTTCGCGGGCAAGCCTGCTCCCACAGTTGGATCGGCTGTCAGGCCGCTGGCGGGAGCACGGTCCCTTGGCCAGCGCCAACAGGACAATCAATAGATCAGGCTTAAGCCCGCCAGGTCCAAGCGCTGCACTTGCAGCTCCTGGGTCAGCGTGCCAAGGGCAGTGTCGAGCATGTCGAGACGAAACACCCCGCTGACCTCGCGATCACCCAATGCCGAATCGGCCAACACCACACGCCCAGGCCGGTAGCGGTTGAGCTGCTCGATAACCTTGGCCAACGGCTGGCGATCAAAAATCAGCACGCCGCGTCGCCAACTGGTGGCCCGCTCTACATCGAGCTGGTCCAGGGGCACGATGCCCTCCTCGAGGTTATAGCGCGCAGCCAGGCCCTCCTTGACCACCCGGTCGGCCGGCCCCTTTTTCGGGATAGCTTGCAAGGAAACCTCGACACTGTGCTCCAGCACGCCGACCCACGCCTGGCTATCGCCCTCGCGCTCCACCACAAACCGCGTGCCCAAGGCGCGGGTTTGCCCCCCGGCGCTTTGCACCACGAACGGCCGGGTTTCCTCACCCACCATCGGCGCCACATCAAAGATCGCCGAGCCCTGGAGCAGGCTGATACGGCGTTGCACACCGTCGTAGTCCAGGCGGATGGCACTGTCGGAGTCCAGCTCCACCTTGCTGCCATCGGCCAGGTGCACGGTGCGCACCTCGCCTTTCTGGGTGATGTAGTCGGCTTGCATCCGCAGCACCATGTCCGGCCCGCGCACCCAGCCGACACCGGCCACCACCATAACCAACGCGACGGCGGCCGCACGCTGCCATGGCCGACGCCGCGTGGAACGCCGCACGAGTGGCGTCGCCGCTGGCGGGCGCTGACGGTGCACCGGTTCGTCCTTGTACACGTCACCCAATGCCGCCCAGGTCTGCTCGGCAAAGCGCAATGCCGCTTCATGGCGGCTGTCGCAGGCGATCCAATGCTGCAGCTCGGCCTGCTCCTGTTCGGTCAGGGCACCGGCGTGCAAGCGCACCGTCCACTCGGCGGCCGCCTCGGTAATGCTGTGCTGTTGCGGACCCTGGCTATTCACGTGTGAATCTCGAATTTTTCGTTATATAACGCTGTGACGTCTGACCTGGTGCATTTCGGTAACTCATTCGTCGGATGGCGCCACCTCGCCTTCCTGCAAGCGCTGCATCACGTAGGCCAACGCCTTGGCCAGATGCTTTTGCACTGAGCTGTCAGAGATGTCCAAGTGCCGGGCGACCTGGGCGTGGGTCATGCCTTCGATGCGGTTGAGACGGAAAATCTGCTGGGTGCGTTCCGGCAACTCCGCCAGTGCCTGCTTCAATGCCTGTCGCTGTTGCTGCGCCATTGCCTGAGCCTCCAACCCGGCCACTTCATCTTCAATCTCGGCCAGCGCCTCGTGGGGCACGGAGTCTGTCTTGCGCCGCGCTTCCTGGCGAATATGGTCGATCAGCAGATTGCTCGCCGTTCTATAGAGATAGCCCTGGGAGTTGTCGATGCGCTCGCCGGCCGGTTTTTCCGCCAGGCGCAGGAAACTCTCCTGCACCAGGTCTGCGGCCAACTGCGGGTCCCGCACCTTGCGCGCCAGATACCCGCGCAAGGTATCGGCGTGCTTGAGAAACAGGCCTTTGAGATCCACGTCCGACAAACCGACTCCCTGGAATGTTAAGGAAACAGACGGGCATCTTAAGCGTTGTCGAGAATGATTTTCAATTGATATCTAATCTGATTCCACCGCAACAATGAGCCGATTAACAGTTCGGTAATCGAACACATCCGGCGCCATCAATTGACCAAATTAACCAACCAGTACATTTTATCCACGCAACTAACAAGAACTGTGGAGATCCACCCTATGCCGCCCATCGTGCTGGTGCTCAACGGCCCCAAC
Source organism: Pseudomonas pergaminensis (assembly GCF_024112395.2). NCBI lineage: Bacteria > Pseudomonadati > Pseudomonadota > Gammaproteobacteria > Pseudomonadales > Pseudomonadaceae > Pseudomonas > Pseudomonas pergaminensis. The sequence continues at coordinate 5,768,040 of NZ_CP078013.2, forward strand.
CTCAACCTGCTCGGCACCCGCGAGCCCGCTACCTACGGCCACGAAACCCTCGCCGATGTCGCCGCCCTGTGTGGGCGCAGCGCCGATCAGCTCGGTTTGAACATCGAATTTCGCCAGACCAACCACGAAGGCGAATTGCTCGACTGGATCCACGGCGCCCGCGCCCGCTGCGCTGGCATTGTGATCAACCCCGCGGCCTGGACCCACACCTCGGTGGCGATTCGCGACGCGCTGGTGGCCAGTGAAGTCCCGGTGATCGAAGTGCATCTCTCCAATGTGCATGCCCGCGAAGCCTTTCGGCATCACTCGTTTGTGTCGCCTATCGCCAAGGCGGTGCTCGCAGGGTTCGGCAGCCATGGCTACCACTTGGCCCTGGAACATTTCAGCCAGTTGCTCAAAGGGTCGTCCCGATGAAACCGCGCATCCTCGCCGGCCTGATCGGCGCCGGTATCCAGGCTTCCCGTACACCTGACCTGCATGAACAGGAAGGTGATGCCCAGGGCCTGCGCTACTTGTATCGCCTGATCGACCTCGAACCGCTGCGCCTGGACATCAACGCCCTGCCCGACCTGCTGGACGCCGCCGAACTCATGCACTTCACCGGACTGAACATTACCTACCCGTGCAAACAGGCAATCCTGCCGTTGCTCGATGAATTGTCCGACGAGGCTCGCGGCATTGGCGCGGTCAACACGGTGGTGTTCAAGGACGGCAAACGCATCGGCCACAACACCGATTGCCTGGGGTTCGCCGAAGGCTTTCGGCGCAACTTGAATGACGTCGCCCGCGAGCGTGTGGTGCAGATGGGTGCCGGCGGTGCCGGCGCGGCGGTGGCCCATGCGCTGCTGGCGGAAGGTGTGCAGCACTTGAGTATTTTCGACGTGGACGCCAGTCGCGCCCGTGACCTTGTGGATAACCTTGCGCTGCGTTTCGGCGCTGGTCGGGCCCAGGTGGGCCAGCACCTGGAAAACGCGATGGCCGAGGCCGATGGCTTGGTCAATACCACGCCGATGGGCATGGCCAAACTGCCGGGCACGCCGGTGCCTGCAGCGTTATTGCGGGCGCAATTGTGGGTCGCGGAGATCGTGTATTTCCCGCTGGAAACCGAACTGCTACGCGACGCCCGCGCCTTGGGTTGCCGCACCTTGGACGGCGGCAACATGGCGGTGTTTCAGGCGGTGAAGGCGTTTGAGTTGTTCAGTGGGGAAGTGCCGGATGCACAGCGTATGTTGGCGCATTTCCAGGCCATGAATACCTAACTGCCGAAACCGGATCAAAAAATGTGGGAGCGGGCTTGCTCGCGAATGCGGCGGGTCAGGCAACCATGTTGCGACTGATCCACTGCATTCGCGAGCAAGCCCGCTCCCACATTGATTGCATTTCAGTTTTGAGAGCCGCGCTTACTCAAGCCTGCAAGTAACGCATCACCGACTCACAAATCATGTCCCGATGCCGCTGTTTAACCGCCTCATCCGACAGATCGATCTGAAAAATCTCACTGAAGGTATGGCGGTTGGACACGCGGTAAAAGCTGAACGAGTTGATCAGCAGGTGCACGTCCAACGGCTCCAGCCCTTCCCGGAACAAGCCCAGCTCGGCACCACGGCGCAAGGTTTCGCCCAGCCCTTCAAGGATCTTGCTGTTCATCGCCTTGATGGTGTCGGTGCGCTTCACATATTCGGCATTGTGGATATTTTCGATACTGACGATGCGCACGAAATCCACGTTCTGGTCATGGTGATCAAAAGTGAATTCCACCAGCCGGCGGATCGCCTCGCGCGGTTCCAGCGCAGTGAGGTTCATGCGCGTTTCGGTGTTGCGGATGTCGCCGTAGAGTTTCTCCAGCACCTCGACGTACAACTGCTCCTTACTGCCGAAGTAGTAATAGATCATGCGTTTGGAGGTGTGGATACGCTCGGCGATCGCGTCCACGCGAGCGCCGGAAAGGCCCTGCTGGACAAACTCGACGATGGCTTCCTGGAGTATGTTCTCGCGGGTCTTTTCCGGATTGTTCTTACGACTCTTGCGGGGTGCCTCGGAGGTCATGGTGCGCTCACGGCCAGTGTTATGCAGGCCGTGATTATGGGCCGCGACGCTCGCCGAAGGAAGCACCCGACCCGCCGTTATAAACGTGCCTGGCGCGCCGCACCGCTGCGCGATTTGGCCATTGCCGCCAGGCGCACTGCCACGTTGGCCGCGCCGTAGCCGGCATAGCCGTTCTTGCGCTGGATGATCTCGAAGAAAAACCGCCCCTCGAAAGGCTCGGTGTACACGTGAAACAACTCACCGCCCTGAGCGTCGCGGTCGTACAGCACGTTGTAGTACGCCAATTCGCTGAGGAACTCATCGTCAAAATCGAAACGCGCCGCCAGGTCATCGTAATAGTTGAGCGGGATATCCAGCAGCGGCACCCCGGCCTCTTTGGCGCGGCGCACTTCGGCGAAAATATCCGCGCAGTCGAAGGCAATGTGGTGCACGCCCGAGCCGCGATAGCTCGATAGCGCGTGGGAAATCGCCGTGTTGCGGTTTTCGGAGATGTTCAGCGGCAGGCGGATCGAGCTGCAACGGCTGCGCAGGGCACGGCTTTTCACCAGGCCGTAAGGGTCGGGCAGCACCACTTCGTCATCGGCTTCGAAATCCAGCAGGCTCTTGTAGAACAGCACCCAACTGTCGAGGCTGTCGGCCGGCAAGGCCATGGCCATGTGGTCGATGCGCAGCAAGCCGCCGCTGGACGACACGGCAGGCTGCAGGTTGAAGTCGGTGTCATACAAGCCGCCTTCGCTTTGATCCACCAGGTAAATCAGGCTGCCATCTGGCGCACGCACCGCCGCCAGTTCCAGCTCGTTGGGCCCGACCAGGCCGCGATACGGCTGGCCCTTGTACGCCACCGCCCGTTCCAGGGCTTTGGCGCTGTCCTTGACCCGAATCGCGGTGGCGCACAACGACGGCCCGTGGGCCTCAAAAAAGTTGTGCGCGAACGAATAGGGCTCGCAGTTGAGGATCAGGTTGATATCACCCTGGCGCAACAGGCTCACGCTCTTGGAGCGATGCTGCCCGGCCTTGACGAACCCCAGGCGTTCCAGCCAATGGGTGAGCTTGGCGCCGAGGCTTTCGTCCACGGCGAATTCGAGGAACTCGATGCCGTCGTATTCGCTGGCCGCCGGGGTGTCAAACAGAATCTCGACAGGTTGCGCTGGCACTTCCTGCTTCAGGCGCTCGCGGGTTTTCTCTTCCAGGTACAGCAAGGAGCGCAGGCCATCCGCCGCATTCGCGCGAGTCGGCGCGGCGCGGAAGCCGTCGTTGAAAATCTCCAGGGACAGCGGCCCGGTGTAGCCACTCTTGATGATCGGCGCGAGGAACCCCGCCAGGTCGAATTCGCCTTGGCCGGGGAAGCAGCGGAAATGCCGGCTCCACTCCAGGACGTCCATGGCCAGGATCGGCGCGTCGGCCATCTGCACGAAGAAAATCTTGTCGCCGGGGATCTCGGCGATGGCGCTCGGGTCACCTTTGAGGGACAAGGTGTGGAAGCTGTCGAGCAGCACGCCAAGGCTCGGGTGATCGACCTGGCGCACCAGGTTCCATACCTGTTGCCAGGTGTTCACGTGCTTGCCCCAGGCCAGCGCTTCATAGCCAATGCGCAGGCCACGGCGGCCGGCGTGCTCGGCGAGCAGGCTGAGGTCGTCGAGCAAAATGCGTTCGTCACCCACGCAGTCGGCCGAGGCATTGCTGCACACCAGCACCAGGTCGGTGCCCAGTTCCTGCATCAAGTCGAATTTGCGTTCGGCGCGCTCCAGGTTGCGGGCCAGGCGGTCACGGCGGCAGCCTTCAAAGTCGCGAAACGGCTGGAACAAGGTAATGGCAATGCCGAGGTCGGCGCACATCTGCCTGACTTCGCGGGGGCTGCCATCGTAATACAGCAGATCGTTTTCGAAGATTTCTACACCGTCGAACCCGGCCGCCGCGATGGCTTCGAGCTTTTCTGGCAGGGTTCCGCTCAAGGAAACAGTGGCAATAGAGCGTTGCATGGGCGACTCCCGGCATTTGAGGATGGTCTTATTTACGGCAAATTATTGGCCGCTAAACTGTCGACAGCAATTAAAATGTACGAACCGGTTAGTTTTTGGTGCGATTATCGAACACTATGCCGCTTTGGCGAATTGACGATTTTTTAGCCGCTGCTCACCATCGATCCGGTAACAAAGACCCAGAACACACCATAAAAATTTCAAAAAAACGGGTACGACCTCATGCCTCTGCAAAACTCCGCCCTGGCCGCGCGCCCGGGCAACCCGCACGCCGGCATCGGCGACAAGATCCGCGGCGCCCTGGCCGTGGGTAAAACGCGCTGGGGCATGCTGGCCCTGGTGTTCTTCGCCACCACCCTCAACTACATCGACCGCGCCGCGCTCGGTGTGATGCAGCCGATCCTCGCCAAGGAAATGAGCTGGACGGCGATGGACTACGCCAACATCAACTTCTGGTTCCAGGTCGGCTACGCCATCGGCTTCGTGCTGCAGGGCCGCTTGATCGACCGGGTGGGCGTGAAACGCGTGTTCTTCTGCGCGGTGCTGTTATGGAGCCTGGCGACCGGCGCCCACGGCTTGGCCACTTCGGCGGTGGGTTTCATGGTGTGCCGGTTTATCCTCGGGCTGACTGAAGCGGCCAACTACCCGGCCTGCGTCAAGACCACACGCTTGTGGTTCCCGGCCGGCGAACGGGCGGTGGCCACCGGTATTTTCAACGCCGGTACCAATGTCGGCGCGATGATGACGCCGATGCTGCTGCCGTTGATCCTGCACGTGTGGGGCTGGCAGGCGGCGTTCCTGTGCATGTCGGCACTCGGCGGGATCTGGCTGGTGTTCTGGGGCTTGAAGTACTTCAACCCGGAAGACCATCCCACCGTCAAACAATCCGAACTGGACTACGTGCAGCAGGAAGTCGAACCGGAACAGCCCCGCGTACCGTTCAGCCGCATCCTGCGCATGCGCGGCACCTGGGCCTTCGCCCTCGCCTACTCGATGACCGCACCGGTGTTCTGGTTCTACCTGTATTGGCTGCCGCCGTTCCTGAACCAGCAATACAACCTGGGCATCAACGTGACCCAGATGGGCATCCCGCTGATCATCATTTACCTGACCGCCGACTTCGGCAGCGTAGGTGGGGGGATTCTGTCGTCGTTCCTGATCGGTCGTGGCATGAACTCGATCAAGGCGCGGTTGCTGTCGATGCTGCTGTTTGCCTGCTGCATCGTCGGCGTGATCATGGCCGCCGGCTCAAGCCAGCTGTGGGTCGCGGTGTTTGCCATCTCCCTGGCGATTGGCGCGCACCAGGCCTGGACGGCCAACATCTGGAGCCTGGTGATGGACTACACCCCCAAGCACATGATGAGCACGGTGTTCGGTTTCGGCGGCATGTGCGCGGCCATTGGCGGCATGTTCATGACCCAGATCGTCGGCCACATCCTGACGGTGACCAACAACAACTACACCGTGTTGTTCACCCTGATCCCGGCGATGTACTTCATTGCGCTGACCTGGATGTACTTCATGGCCCCGCGCAAGATCCCGACCGTAGACGTCTAAGCTATCTGCGCCGCTGCTGCCAGGCAGCGGCCAGCCCGCTCATGCAGATCACCCCGATGCCGACCACCGTGGTCAGGTCCGGGGTGTGGTTGAACACCAACCAGCCCAACAACCCCGCGAACACGATCTGGCAATAGCCGAACGGCGCCAGCAAGGCCGGCGCCGCAAAGCGGAACGCCTGGGTCAGCATCAAGTGCGCGGTCATCCCGCACGTGCCCAGGGCCAGCATCAACACGCCATGCCACAGCGTGGGGACCTGCCAGAAGAACGGCACCATCGCACTCATCACCAAGGTATTGCACAGGCCGGCGAAGAAGTTGCTGGTGGTGGGCGTGTCGTATTGGCTGAGGATGCGCGTGAGCAGTTGGTAGAAGCAGAAGAACAGCGCCGAACACAGCGGCAGCAACACCGCCGGGGTGAACAGTTCGCCGCCGGGGTGGATGATGATCAGTACGCCGACAAACCCGCAGATCACCGCCAGCCATTGGCCACGCGTCACGTGCTCACCCAGCAGTGGCACCGAGAGCGCCGTCACCAGGATCGGCGCCAGGAAGTTCACCGCCGTGGCTTCCGCCAGGGGGATGTAATGCAGCGCCGTGGTGAAAAACAGGCTGGTGCCCAATAGGCACAGCGCCCGCACCACCTGCATCCCCGGCCGCTTGCTGCGCAACACCCGCAGGCCCGATTGCGGCAGGAAGATGCCTGCCATCAATAAGGTGTGCACCAGGTAACGGGCCCAGACCACCATCACGATCGGGTAGAACCCCGCCAGGTATTTGGACAAGGCGTCATGGCTGGAAAACAGAAACGTCGCCACCACAATCAGCAAAATGCCTTTGAAGGGGTGGTTGACGCCGGAAAGCGGAGTACTGACAGTCATTGAATTCTCTTGCGTGGCGCACGGTAGGACTCAACCCGGTAATCTAGCAGCCGGGTCGGCGTCTGCCCCAAGAGCATAACCAAACACCGTGCGAACAGCGCACTAAATCACCGGATTCGAGTCCAACGCTGCACCTTAGCCCCTGCGTTGTACACTTTTTAACCAAGGCCCTGCCGCTATGAAAAAAATACTCTTTGTTCTTTCTGCCCTTGCCCTGCTCACCGCCTGCAACCAAGAAGCCAAGGACGCGCCCAAGCCCGCGCCGGCTTCCGTACAGGCCACCCTGGTGCCGCAAACCCCACCCACCGACAAATGGGTCGGCAAATGGATCGGCGTCGAAGGCCTCAACCTGACCATCGCCAAGGACGACAGCATCGGCCGTGGTCACTACATCCTCACCATGCAATACGGCCTCGACGCCGATGACTCGGGCACCTTCAAGGGTGAAGCAGCCGAGGACGGCATCACCTTCACCCGTCCAGACGGCCCGCAACTGCTGCGTGCCGGCGACGGTGCCGCCACCGGGCTGAAATGGCTGGCGGATAAAAAGGATTGCCTGGTGGTGGATACCGGCGAAGGTTACTGCCGCGACTGAAGCGGTATTGCTGACACAAGTTTCATCTGGCGCCCCTGCCGGGACCGGCCGAGAGCAGCGATACTACGCAGCTCTCGAACCTGTCGGACAGCCGGGCTGGCGCCATTCCTACGCACCAACAACACTGTTCCAGAGTTCATCGAGAGGATTGCCCCATGCTATGGAAAAAAGGCCGACGCAGCGACAACGTGGTAGATGCCCGCGATGACACTGGAGGCGGTGGTGGCGGCATGCGCTTTGGGGGCGGCAAGGGCCTGAGCCTCACGGCCATCGTGCTGATCGTCGGCATCGGCTGGCTGACCGGCCAAGACCCCATGCAGATCCTCGGCCAGCTGACCGGCCAGATGGAACAGGCGCCGTCGGTGAGCACGCAGTCGCGCCAGGCCCCTCCGGCCAACGATGAGCAAGCTGATTTTGTCCGCGCCGTACTGGGCGACACCGAAGACACCTGGGGGCAGGTGTTCCAGGAAAACGGATTAGCCTACAAAAACCCGAAACTGATTCTGTTCCGCGGCCGGGTGAATTCGGCCTGCGGTGGCGCCACCTCGGCCAGTGGCCCGTTTTATTGCCCGGCTGACCAGCAGGTGTACCTGGACCTGGATTTCTTCCGGGAAATGTCGCAACGCTTCCAGGCCGCCGGCGACTTTGCCCAAGCGTATGTGATCGCCCACGAAGTCGGGCACCACGTGCAGACGCTGCTCGGCATCTCGTCGAAGATCCAGGCCGCGCGCCAGCAGGGCCGGCAGATGCAAGGCGATGGCGGCCTGCTGGTGCGCCAGGAGCTGCAAGCCGACTGTTTTGCCGGGGTATGGGCCAACCGTGCGCAAAAGCGCCTGAACTGGCTGGAGCCTGGCGACATTGAAGAAGCACTGAATGCGGCCAACGCCATTGGCGATGACCGCTTGCAGCAACAGGGTCAAGGGCGCGTGGTGCCGGACTCGTTTACCCACGGCACCTCGGCACAGCGGGTTCGCTGGTTCAAGACCGGCTTCGCCCAGGGCCAGATCACTCAATGCGACACCTTTACCGCCAAGAGTCTTTAGATGAATAAACGATTGGGATTGCTGCTGGGTTTGTTGGTCACCTGTTCCGCCTTGGCCGCCGGGCCTGCCGTAAAAGAGCATGGCGTAAAAGAAGTCAGTCCCGATCGTTTCCACCTGGAGGCCGGCGACCTCAGCCTGGGTTTAAGCCAGGACTGGACTAAACCGCTGCCCCAGGTCACCCGCGCCTTGATCATCGTGCATGGTCGCCTGCGCAATGCGCAGACTTACCTGCACAGCGGTGAAGACGCCGCCGAGCATGCGGGCCAGGCCGCCCATACACTGGTGATTGCGCCGCAGTTTCTAAATGAATCCGACGTGAAGCGTAACCACCTGGACAACCAGCTGCTGCACTGGAATGGCAACGACTGGATGGCCGGCGACCCCTCCACCGGTCCGGGGCAGATCAGCTCCTATGGCGTTCTCGACCAGATCATCAAGCACTTGGGCAACCGCAAGCTGTTCCCGGCGCTCAAAGAGATCGTGGTCGCCGGCCATTCCGGCGGCGGCCAGGTGGTGCAGCGTTTCGCGCTCACCGGACACGACCACCCAACCCTGCAGACCGAAGGCATCAGCCTGCGATACGTAGTGGCCAATCCATCCTCCTACGCCTATTTCACCCCGCAGCGCCCGGTGAAATTCGACACCGCCAGTTGCCCCGATTTCAACGACTGGAAGTACGGCCTGCAAAACCTGCCGGCCTATGCCAAGGGCCAGAGCGCCGAGCAGCTTGAGCAGGCCTACGTGTCCCGCAACATCACCTACCTGCTGGGCCAGCAGGACACTGACCCGAACCACCCGGCGCTGGATAAAAGCTGCGCCGCCGAAACCCAAGGCGCCTATCGCCTGATTCGCGGGCACAACTATTTTGACTACGTCAAGCAGCGTCATCCGCAGTTGAGCCATCAGCTGGTGGAAGTGCCGGGGGTGGGGCATAACGGGGATGGGATGTTTACGTCACCGGAAGGCCAACGGGTGTTGTTCGTCCAATAACTGACGGAACCGGATAAAACTGTGGGAGCGGGCTTGCTCGCGAATGCGGTGTGTCAGTCACTGAAAATGTTGACTGGCACACCGCATTCGCGAGCAAGCCCGCTCCCACATTGGATCTTCAGAGACCGATCTAAATCATCCGGCGCAACACCGAGCAATCCTCGGCATGCCAATCTGCCAACTCCGGCCAGGGGTTCTCCGGCAGGTTCACCAATACCGTCCGCGTTCCCGCCGCCCGGCCACAGTCCAGGTCGAAGCGGTAATCGCCGACCATCACCATTTCGCTCGGCGCCACGTCCCAAGCGGTCGCCAGCTTCAGCAAGCCATCCGGATCGGGCTTGGGTTGCGCATCATCACGCCCCAGCACGTCCTCGATGGCAAAGCAGTCCGCCAGGCCGATCGCTTCCAGGGTGATATGCGCCAACTCGCGCGCATTGCGGGTCAGGATGCCCAGGCGATAGCCACGTCCGGCCAGCTCGCGCACCAGTTCCACCGCGCCTTCGGCAGCCACCGAACCCAGCGCCAACGCCCGCTCATGCTCCAGCAGCCAGGCGTGCTTGGCCGCCGCAACCTCCGTCGGCAACGCCGCCAAGTGAGTGAGGATGTCGTCCTCGGGCGGAATCTCCAGGGCCACGCGAATGGCCGCGAAGTCATGCACGGCGACCGTGAGGGTGCCGTCCATGTCGAACACCCAGTGCCTGACGTCCGCCAGGCTCATGCCCAATCCTTGCGATGGCGAATCAGGCCTTCCTGGGTCACCGAGGCCACCAGTTGCCCGGCGCGGTTGTACACGCTGCCACGGGAGAAGCCACGGGAATTGCCGGCCCATGGGCTGTCCATGGCGTAGAGCAACCAGTCATCGGCACGCAGGTCGGCGTGGAACCACAGCGCGTGGTCGAGGCTGGCGACCTGCATATCTTTCTGCCACACGGTCTTGCCATGGGGCAGCAGCGAGGTGGTCAGCAGGCCGAAGTCCGAGGCGTAGGCCAGCAGGTATTTGTGCAGCGCCGGCGCGTCAGCCAGGGCGCCGTCGGCGCGAAACCACACGTATTTGACCGGGTCGGACGGTTGCGGGTTGAACGGGTCTTTTTCGGTGACCGGGCGCACTTCGATCGGCTTGGGGCACAGCAGCTTGTCGCGCATGTGCTCGGGGATCAGGTGCGCGCGCTGCTGGGTCAGTTCCAGCTCCGACGGCAGGTTTTCCGGGCCAACCACCACGGGCATGGTGGTCTGGTGATCGAAGCCCTGTTCGTCGTACTGGAACGAGGTGGTGCAAGTGAAGATCGGGTGGCCCTTCTGGATCGCGGTCACGCGGCGCGTACTGAAACTGCCGCCGTCGCGCACGCGGTCCACCGAGTACACCACCGGCAACTTCGCGTCGCCAGGGCGCAAGAAATAACCGTGCAGGGAATGCACGTGCCGCGCTTCTTCTACGGTCTGGCTGGCAGCCGACAACGACTGGCCGAGCACCTGGCCACCGAACAATTGGCGAAAGCCCAGGTCCTGGCTGCGGCCGCGAAAGAGGTTTTCCTCGATCGGCTCCAGGGTCAGCAAGTCCACCAGATCTTCCAATACTTGGCTCATAGAGCAACTCCTAAAATCTACGGGGCATTCCGGGCTGCCTATCCGTGCAGCGTGTCCAACCATTGGGCGCGGGTGATGCGATACAAAACATGATGGCGCAGCGGGTCATCAGCTGCGACCTTGGGGTGTTCAAAATCTGCCAGCGGATCGTAATGCATACCGATGGCTTGCATGACTTTTTGTGATGGCAGATTGGCCTCCGTGGTGAACGCAACAATTTCGTCCAGGCTCAAGCGATCAAACCCACAGCGCAATGCGGTCCACGCGGCCTCGCTGGCGTATCCCAGGCCCCAGTGTTCGCGGGCCAGGCGCCAGCCGATCTCCACCGCCGGGGCGAAGTCGGCGTCGAAGCTGACATTCAGCAGCCCGGTAAGGCCGATGAATTCGCCGGTGTCCTTGCGCTGCAATGCCCACAGGCCAAAGCCGTATTCGGCGAAGTGGCCGCGAATGCGGCCGATCAACGCGGCGCTTTCCAAGTGGCTCAGTTTGGCCGGGAAATAACGCATCACCTGCGGGTCGGCGCACATGCGCGCAAACTCCGGCAAGTCGCTGTCGCGCCATTGGCGCAACACCAGGCGTGCACTTTCCAATTCCAGTATCGGCTCCATGGGTCCCCTCCCTTGCCATGTGCGTGAGTGTACAGCGCTGTTAAGATCCGTCGCAGGTTCCCGTCAGAAAATCCCATGCCTTTGCCATTGATCTACCACGATGACTACAGCCCCGAGTTCCCGGCGGACCATCGGTTCCCCATGGACAAGTTCCGCCTGCTGCGCGACCACCTGGTGGACAGCGGCCTGACCGAGGACAGCCAGTTGCTGCGCCCGCAACTGTGCACGCCAGAGATTCTGGCCCTGGCCCATGACAGGGGCTACATCGAACGCTACATGGGCGGCGAGCTGTCTCGCGAAGACCAACGTCGCCTCGGCCTGCCGTGGAACGAAGCCCTGGCCCGACGCACCGTACGTGCGGTCGGCGGCTCGATCCTGGCGGCGGAGCAGGCGCTGGAACACGGCCTGGCCTGCCACCTGGCGGGCGGCACCCACCACGCCCACTACGATTACCCGGCGGGTTTCTGCATCTTCAATGACCTGGCGGTGATCAGCCATTACCTGCTGGCCAGCGGCCGAGTGAATCGCGTGCTGATCTTTGATTGCGACGTGCACCAGGGCGACGGCACCGCGCGCATCCTCCACGACACGCCGGACGCCATCACCGTGTCGCTGCACTGCGAAAAGAACTTCCCGGCCCGCAAGGCCCAGAGTGACTGGGACATCCCGCTGCCGATGGGCATGGGCGATGCCGATTACCTCAAGGTGGTGGACGACGCGCTCAATTACCTGCTGCCGCTCTACCAGCCCGACCTGGTGCTGTACGACGCCGGCGTCGACGTGCACAAGGACGATGCCCTCGGTTACCTCAAGCTGACAGACGAAGGCGTGGCCGCCCGCGATGAAAGTGTGATGCGCCACTGCCTGGGCCGCGACATCCCGGTGATGGGCGTGATCGGCGGCGGCTACAGCAAGGACCGCCCGGCCCTCGCCCGCCGCCATGGCATCCTGCACCACAGCGCGCAACGGGTGTGGACGTCATCAGGCTGTCACTGAACTGTGAGCGTTACCCACAATCCCTGTGGAACCACCTGTGGATAACTTGAGCGTAAGGGCCTGAAAGCCATTAGCCGTATGGCTTGTAAGAAACTGTACGTTTTTTGACCAGACACTTTTCCACAGCAGTGAAACGTTGTGGAACTTAGCGCCGGCGGCCGTTTTGCAACAAAACTGCCGCACGCTGGCGTCACCTTGAAGGCCTATCCCGCTTTCAGAGTACCCCGCGATGGCAACGTACAAGATCGGCAGCAACTCGACACCCGGCAATGACGACGCCCTGAAGAAAGTCGCCGCCACCTTCGACGCGGCAATGTCCCGCGCCCTGTCCGGTTTCAAGGAAGCCGCCCACCCCGGCAACTTCAAGGTGCTGGCCGTGACCGACAACACCAAGGACCAGAAGATCGCCGACGTCAAAGCCACTGGCGACCAAGAAGCGATCAAGCGCCTCGACGACCCGAACCTGGCCGACATCAGCAACACCGGCGTGCCGCTGGCCAACATCGCCAGCATCACCAAGATTTCCGATAACGTCCTGGAGCTGAAAACCCGCGACGGCAAGGACATCATCATTATCAAGCAGATGACCCCATACCTGTTTGACGGCATGGCCGGCAAAGCCGACGCCGTGGACGCGCTGAACAAGAGCAAGGCCGACGGCTACCGCATCGCCCAGGCCGGTGACACTGCACCGGGCCTGGACACCTACAAGGCCATCGGCCCGGCTGACGAAGTCGGGCCGGGGATGATTCGCTACGAAACCCTGTCGGGCGACAAGGTGGTCGTCAGTAAGGAAACCAACCTCGACCTGTACGAAAAAGTGAAGTCCGACGGCGAAACCTGGGGCCTGATCAACGACAGCAAGAACGAAGGCTACCGCCTGGCCAGTGCCGATGAAGCCGGCAGCGTGAGCCTGGTGGGCACCCCGGAAGAACTCGGCCACGGGCTGATCCGCTACGAAACCGCTTCGGGCGACAAGATCATCGTGTCCCAGGCCATCAGCCCCGACCTGTACGCCTCGGTGGTGAAAGAATCCAACGGTATCTTTGGCGTCGACGGCGCCGTGGACACCAACTGGATCGACAACTCCAAGTACGCCAGCGCCAAGGACTGGGACAAGATCGTCGGCAACACCAGCGGCACGCCAACCCAGGAAGAACGCGACCTCGACCGTCCGCGCGCCGCCTCGAAGATGCTCAGCGACAACTGGGACAAATGGGGCCTGCACGACCGCCCCATCGACTTCTCCAACCCGCCCGCCGACCTGCCGCCCGAAGCCCAGGCCTGCCTCAAGTACCTGGCCGGCAGCCCGAGCCTGATGAACGCCCTCGACAGCGGCGGCCTGGGCAAAAGCGACGGAGTAATTACTCACGCCGATGTGGATAAGTTCATCAGCCAATCAAACAAGGACCTGTCGGCCGCCTCGAAGTCCTACGGCACCTTCCTCAGCAAGAACCCGGACGCCACAAACCTGGCCAAGGAAAATGCCAAGTCCGCCGCCATCGTCATGGCCAATATCTCCCTGGTAAGCAGCGCTGGCCCGGAAATGCAGGGGCCCAACCAGCGCGCCAACAACGGCAGCCTGAACACCGCCAACCTCAAGGCGATCAAGGATGACTCGGGCCTGAGCCCCGAGCTGACCGGCGCCGCAGGCTATTGGTCCACACCTGGCATGCTGCGCACCCTCGACATGGCCGGCGACCTGCCCGCCACCGCCAAGGCCGACGGCATCACCCAACAGAAAAACATCGGCGCATGGCTGGAAAACCAGGCGCCCAAGGACGACCACGGCGTGTTGATGATGCTCAGCAACGCCGCGGTACGCAGCTCGGTGGCCGACGTCGACACCTCCAAACTGACCAAGGACGTGCTCGAACACCCGGAGAACTACGACGGCAAGACCAAAGCCGCCGTAATGATGGAAATCAGCGACGCCCGCGCGCGCATGGCCGCCAGCGATAAAGTGGGCGACGGCGACCTGTATGCGGGGATTACGGCGGACACCGAATACCACCTCAACCCAACCAAATCCAAGGTCACCGACCAGCTCGATGCCGCCATCGGCAAGTTGTCCAGTGACCCGGATGTGAAGACCTTCCTCTCGCAAAACCAAGCGTCCGGCATGCGCGATATCGTCAACAGCGACCCGGCGATCAAGCATGAACTGCAGGCCTACCAGGACGGCCAGATCAACAGCGGCAATGTGCTCAACACCGCCCTGAACACCAAAGGGGCTGATGGCAAACCGCTGTCGCTCATGGACGCCCTGAGCCTGGCCGGCACCGACGCCACCCTCACCGACCTGGCACTGGGCGGCGATGGGCATGTGGACCTCAGTGTCATCGCGCAAAAGTCCGGCAAGTCCGGGGACATCGAGCAGTTCTTCAAGGACCACATCCTCAACGGCAAGGACCTGGAAGACGCCCTCGCCCAGCCGAATGCCAACCCGATGACCGTCATCGGCCAGTACGCCGCCCACGCGGAATTGCTCAAAGAGTTTCTCGGCGACAAAGTCTCGGCCCAGGATTCGTCGACGGTGCAGCAGTACGTCAACCAGGCGGTGTCCGACTCCCTGGTCAACGGCGCCAACGACGACGTGCTCAAGGGGGCGTTCGGCGATGCCAATGGCAACTTCGACGAAGCCAAGACCACGGCCATCATCGAGAAAGCCATGGCCGACGACCCGGAGATGTTCAAAGACGCCACGGGGGCGCAGATCAAGCCACAGGACGTGATCTCGTTGATCCGCTCGATGTGGGACGTGAACCGTCAGGGCCAGAAGATCAGCGACGTACTGCCCAAGGCCGTGGACGGGCTGAAGCTCAACGCCAGCGATTCTTACAAACAAGGCCTGCTGCACATCGGCAGCGCCTTGCTGGCCGGCGGCGTACTGGCGGCGCGCTCGGCCACGGGCGGCAACAGCCCGGCGGACAACGCCGGGCGCGTGGCGGCGGGCATGCAGTTTGCCGGCCTGATTACCGAGGGCGGCACCAAGTACGCCAAGGAAGCCGGCTACGGCATGGCCTGGAAACCCACCCCGATCGACCCGAACAAACCCCAAGGGATCGGCGACTTCCCCACCGGCAAAATGGTGCAGAACACCGACGGCCTCAACCGCCTGGGCAACCTGGGCAAGATCGTCGGCGGCACCGGCAGCTTTATCGGCGGCGTGTTCGGCCTGATCAGCGGGGTCAACAGCGCGTTTGCCGGGGATAAACTCAACGCCGGTTTCTCCCTCACTAGCGGCGCCCTGGGCACCGGCGCGGCAGTCGCCTCGATCATCGAAGGCGGCGCGGGCCTGTTCGGCATTGCCGATGCGGCGGCCATCGCGGGGACCTTCGCCGGCGTACTGGGTTGGGCCACCGCCGGTCTGGGCATCGTGACCAGCTTTGTGTTCCCGATCATCGAGGTGGTGAAGCGGGAAAAACAACAGGACGCGTTCTTTGGCAACCTGGTGCCGACCCTGGATAAATATGGCCTCACCGGCGGCCCGATCACCGACGCCGACCGCGCGGACGAGTACCCGCCGTACGCCAACACGGGTTTTGCCTGAGTACGTTTTGCCTAACGGCACGGGGCGCGCATTGCTTACAATGGGCGCCCTTTGTTTTTGACCAGGCCTGCCGATGTCCGCTACTGCTCCTTCCCACGTTGCCATTATCGGCGGCGGCCCTGCCGGGCTGATGGCCGCCGAAGTCCTGAGCCAGGCGGGCGTGCGGGTGGACCTGTACGACGGCATGCCCTCGGTGGGGCGCAAGTTTCTGCTGGCCGGCGTGGGCGGCATGAACATCACCCACTCCGAGGACTACCCCGCGTTTCTGTCGCGCTACGCCGAACGTGCGCCACACATGGCGCCATTGCTGCGCGCATTTGGGGCCGAGGCGTTGTGTGAATGGATCCACGGTTTGGGGATCGAGACCTTTGTCGGCACCTCGGGCCGGGTATTTCCTACGGATATGAAAGCCGCCCCGCTGCTGCGCGCCTGGCTCAAGCGCCTGCGTGACCAAGGCGTGGTTATCCACACCCGTCATCGTTGGCTGGGCTGGAATGCCGAGGGCGACTTACTTATCCACAGCCCCGACGGCGAAAAAACGGTCCACAGCGATGCCGTGCTGCTGGCCCTCGGTGGCGGCAGTTGGTCGCGCCTGGGTTCCGACGGTGCGTGGCTCAAGTTGCTGGAAGATCGTGGCGTACCCTACGCCCCGCTGCAACCCAGCAACTGTGGCTTCGAGGTGTCGGCCTGGAGCGAGCTGATGGTCAGCAAGTTCGCTGGCGCACCGTTGAAAAACGTCGCCATCGGGCTGGGGGATGACGAGCCTCGCCTGGGCGAATGCGTGGTCACCGCGACGGGGATCGAGGGCAGCTTGATCTACGCGCTGTCGGCGCCGATCCGGGAAGCGATCAACCGCGATGGTTCAGCCACCGTGCATATCGACCTGTTGCCGAGCAAGCCATTGGACAAAGTCCAGGCAGCCTTGGCAAAACCCCGTGGCTCTCGCTCGATGAGCAAGCATCTGCACAGTCAGTTGGGGTTGGACGGCGTGAAGGCCGCGCTGCTGCGTGAGTTGACGCCTGCCGAGCACTTCACCGATCCGGCGCAATTGGCGGTGGATATCAAGGCGCTGCCCTTGACCCTGGTGAAGACCCGGCCGATGGATGAGGCGATCAGCACCGCGGGTGGCGTGCCGTTCGAGGCGCTGGATGAGCGATTGATGCTCAAGCCATTGCCGGGGGTGTTCTGTGCGGGGGAGATGCTGGACTGGGAAGCGCCAACGGGCGGGTATCTGTTGACCGGGTGTTTTGCCAGTGGCAGAGCGGCTGGGCGGGGGATGTTGGAGTGGCTTCACCGCTGAGATTTGCGGTGAATTCCGAGCCGCCTTCGCGGGCAAGCCCGCTCCCACCTTTGACTGCATTCCAATGTTGGAACTCGGTCAAATGTGGGAGATTTGCGGTGAATTCCGAGCCGCCTTCGCGGGCAAGCCCACTCCCACCTTTGACTGCATTCCAATGTTGGAACTCGGTCAAATGTGGGAGATTTGCGGTGAATTCCGAGCCGCCTTCGCGGGCAAGCCCGCTCCCACATTTGACTGCATTCCAGTGTTGGAACTCGGTCAAATGTGGGAGATTTGCGGTGAATTCCGAGCCGCCTTCGCGGGCAAGCCCGCTCCCACCTTTGACTGCATTCCAATGTTGGAACTCGGTCAAATGTGGGAGCTGGCTTGCCTGCGAAGAGGCCATCAGCAGCGCTGAAAAACTTACTTCTTCTTACGCGGCCCGGTATTGAACACCGGCACCTTGCGCACCGGCTTGATCGACGGCTCAGCCGGCGCGACGTCGCCGCTGTCCACCCACTTGCCCAGGTTGCGCTTACCGCCCCCACCCGACGCTTTAGGCTTCTTCGGTTTTTTCGGTTTCTTCACCACCTGCCCGCTGGCATCGGTGTCCGGCACACGATGCTCCGGCTCGAAGTCCGGCTCCATCTTGCGGGTCAAGGTCTGGCGCGTCAGCATTTCGATGGCCGACAGCATGTTGACTTCATCGGCACACACCAGGGAAATCGCTTCCCCGGTGTTACCCGCACGCCCGGTACGGCCGATGCGGTGAATGTAGTCCTCGGCCACGATCGGCAGGTCGAAGTTGACCACCAGCGGCAGGTCTTCGATATCCAGGCCACGGGCCGCCACGTCGGTGGCCACCAGGATCTGCACTTCGCTGGATTTGAAACGGTCAAGCGCGCGTTGGCGGGTAGCCTGGGGCTTGTCGCCATGGATGCCGTCGGCATTGATGCCCAGGCCCTGCAACTTATCCACCAGCGCGTCCACGCCGTTACGGGTCTTGGCGAACACCAGCACCTGCTTCCAGCGGCCTTTGCGCATCAAGTGCACAAACAGCTCCGGCTTGCGCTTCTTGTCCACCGGCACCACCCATTGCTTCACGGTGTTGGCGGCGACGTTGCGCGGGCTGACTTCGATGCTCAGCGGGTCGTTGAGCATCTGCCCCGCCAGCAGGCGTATGTCATCGGAGAAGGTCGCGGAGAACAGCAGCGTCTGGCGCTTTTTCGGCAGCATGCGATAAATGTTCGCCAGCTCTTCGGAGAAGCCCAGATCGAGCATGCGGTCGGCTTCGTCCAGCACCAGGGTTTGCAGCTGGTTGAGTTTCAGTGCGTTCTGGCGGAACAGGTCGATCAGGCGGCCAGGCGTGGCGACCAGAATGTCGACGCCCTTGCGCAGCTTCATCATCTGCGGGTTGATGCTCACGCCGCCGTACACCGCGTAAGTGGTCAGCGGCAGGTGTTGCGCGTACTCGGCAACGCTGGCGTGAACCTGCTCGGCCAGCTCGCGGGTCGGGCACAGGATCAGCGCGCGCGCTGAGTTGGCGGCGACTTTCGGCCCTTCCATCGTCAGCAGCTGCAGCAGCGGCAAGGCAAAACCGGCGGTCTTGCCGGTGCCGGTCTGGGCCGCAGCCATCAGGTCGCGACCGGCCAGCACTGCCGGTATGGCTTGCGCCTGCACCGGCGTAGGGGTCTGGTAGCCAAGCGTCTCAAGGGCGCGCAGCAAGGGTTCGATCAGGCCAAGGGTGGCGAAAGTCATGTGTTTACCGTAGGAAAAATTCAGCGCAAGGGCGTAATGCGCCGCAGTTTACCTTATTTCCGGCTTGGGCTTGCGCCACTGGGGCAGGCTGATCAACAGCACGGCGCTGATGATCACCAGCATGGCCAACGCCTCTTCCAGGCCGATGGTCTCGCCGATGAACACGATCCCCAGCAACACCGCGACCGCCGGGTTGACGTAGGCATAGCTGGTCGCCGCCGCCGGGCGCACGTGCTTGAGCAGGTACATATAGGCGTTGAAGGCGATGATCGAGCCAAACACCGTCAGATAGGCCAGGGCCAGCCAGCCTTCCAGCGGCGGCGTGGCCTGCAGGCGTTCACCGGATAGCGCGCTGACGAACAACAGCGCCACACCGGCGACCAGCATCTCCGCAGCACTGGCCATGGCGCCCAGGGGCAACGGCAATTGCCGGCTCCACACCGAACCAAACGCCCAGGAAGCCGCCGCCACCAACAGCAACACAGCACCCATAGGGCTCGACTGCAACGTGCTGCCCATATTGAGCATGGCGATGCCGATGATCCCCAGAATCACCCCCGCCCACTCCAAGCGAGTGTTGCGCGCGCCCCAGAAATACCCACACAGCAAGGTGAACAACGGCACCGTCGCCACGGCCAGCGCCGCCACGCCGGACGACACCCCCATGTGTTCCGCCACGCTGACACCGCCATTGCCCACGGTGAGCAGCAAAAGACCAATCATCCCGGCTGCTTTCCACTGCGGCCACGTCGGTGCCGGCACCCCACGCCAGCGCAGGAAGCCATACATCAACGCCCCCGCCGTGCAAAACCGAATCCCCGCCAGCAACAACGGCGGCCAGTACTCCACGCCGATGCGAATCACCAGATAGGTGGACCCCCAGATCACATACAGCGCAAAAAAGGCGGCGATCAACGGTAAGGGAAAGCGACGTGGGCCAGGCATTGGGCGGCTCTATGGCAGGAGATGGGAGGCTTATTCTAAAAAGACAGGTCGTTAAACATAAGTTACAAAACCTGTTTAAAACGCCAATACACTTTTCAAAGCATGGTTGTGAAGGCTATAAACCGTGTTTTCGAAAGCCACGCGCAACGGGAGCCTTCTCATGGACAAATACGACCGCATGCTCCTCAGCGCCCTGCTCGAAGACGGCCGCGCGTCCTACGCGCAACTGGCGCGCACGGTAAACCTCTCCGCCCCCGCCGTGGCCGAGCGCGTGGCCAAGCTGGAGGCCAGCGGCGTGATCACTGGGTATCAGGCCAAGGTGGACCTGTCCAAAGTGGGGTTGCCGATCCAGTGCGTGATTGAACTGCGGCTGACCAATCATGGCAGCCAGAAGGTGTATGACGCGTTGGCGGAAATCCCTGAATTGACGGAGTGCCATCGGGTGACCGGCGACCCGTGCGTGATCATGCAGGCAGCCGTGGGGTCGATGCCGGAGTTGGAGAACCTGATCAACCGGGTGGCCAAGTTCGGGTTCAGCAAGACCTCGATTATTTTGTCGAGTGCGATAGAGCGGCGGGTACCGTTGGGGCAGTTGGAGGGCAATGGGAAAAATGGTGGCTGAACCGTAGCCATCGCCCATGCGGCGGATTTGCTGCATTGCGCAGTGGAGACGGCGCAAGCGCCGAGTGGGCGATGAAGGCGCAGCAGCGGGCGGTGATGCATTTGGTGGGGATGGCGAAGGGCGTGGTGGATCGGGCGTTGGAGTGTGTGCAGCCACACTAGCTTTGTGGTGAGCGGGCTTGCCCCGCGCTGGGCTGCGAAGCAGCCCCAATTAAGGGCGCCGCGTTCTTTCAGTTAGCACGGAGTGTCAGGTTTTGGGGCTGCTCCGCAGCCCAGCGCGGGGCAAGCCCGCTCACCACAGAAGCCCGTTCACCACAGAGAAGACCGGGCCCACAGGAGATTGTGGCGAGGTCAGAACCCGCGATGCTTCTTCAGGTGCTCATTGATCTTCGCCGCCGGCACTTTCTGCAAGGTGCACAGCAACTCATGGGACAGTTCGCGCAAGCCGTGGGTGCGGCGCAGTTCCTGGGCCAGGTGGGCTGTGAGGTTAGCTGCCATTTCCGCATCGGCCATCGCTCGGTGAGCCTTGCCGGTGTGGGGCAGTTGCGCGTAGGTGTTGAGGGTGCCGAGCTTGTGGTTGGGCGCAGCCGGCATGAGGCGGCGTGCAAGAAGCAGGGAGCAGGCGAATTTTTGCAGGCGGGTACGGCGGATCAGGCCCAGTTCGTAGTCCCAGAACTTCTGGTCGAACGCGGCGTTGTGCGCCATCAGTGGCGTGGTGCCGACGAACTCGTTGACCTCGTTCATCACTCGCTCGGCCGGCGGCGCGCTGCGCAGCATGGCGTTGCTGATGCCGGTGAGTTGCTCGATAAAACCCGGCACGCGCACGCCGGCGTTCATCAGGCTCTGGTAGCGGTCCACAATCTGGCCACGTTCGAGGATGACCACCGCGATTTCAGTGGCCCGGCAATGGCTGCTCGGGGTGATGCCGGTGGTTTCAAAGTCGATGACCGCTATACGTTCCAAACCTGTTCCAACTCCGTCTTAGCATTTATTTGAGCAACAACGCGCCTTCAATCGGCACGTAGCGACTGGCGGCGCGTATCAATGAATTGGCCGTCAGCCCCGGTACGCCATAGGCCACGGCCTCGACGCCATGCTTGTGGATAACCCGGTCGAGCAACATGTCGAAATCACCGTCGCCAGAGGCCAGCACGATTTCGTCGACGTGGTCGGCGGCGTCCATGATGTCGATGGTGATACCCACGTCCCAGTCGCCCTTGGCCGAGCCGTCGCTGCGCTGGATGTAGGGCTTGAGTTTTACCGTGAAACCCAGGTTGCGCAGGATCTGCTGGAATTGCTGCTGTTTGCTGTCGCCACGGTCGATGGCATACGCGTACGCCTCGACGATCTGCCCGCGCGCGCTGATATCAGCCCACAACGCGGCGTAGTTGAAGTGGCAGCCATAGGCCTGGCGAACGGTGTAGTAGAGGTTTTGAACATCGGCGAACACTGCAATTTTCTTCACCGCACTTCCTCATGACAGCCAGGCGCCAGGGCCCGGAAAGGGTGCCAGTATGCCAGCCGCGAGAAGGTTTCCGGGAAAAATCAGACCGGGGCGACGAAGCGCCCCGGCCGAGGTGGGTCAGACGAAGGAATCGTCGTCGCCGAAGGAAGAAGAATCGTCGGAATAATCGCTGTCGGTGAAGCTGTCCGAGTTGTCACTGCCCCAGTTGTCATTGCCGGCGTACTTCTGGTCATCGCCGCCCCAGCCGCTCTGGTCACTGGCGGGCGCCGGCTGTTCGATGATTTCCTCGACCACCTGCGGTTGCTGGTTGTGATGGAACAGGCTGCTGATGCCTTCGGCCAGCAACACACCACCGGCCACGCCGGCTGCGGTTTTCATCGCGCCGCCGAGGAAACCGCTGCCTATCGGGGCTGCCGGCGCTTGTTGCGGCTGTTGGTAGTTCTGCTGGGGCGCGCCGTAGTTCTGCTGCGGCGCAGGCTGGCTGAACCCAGGCCGCCCCGGTTCACGCCAGCCGCCACCGGAAGAGGCCGGGGCGCTCTGCGCAGGCTGGGGGTCGCGGGAACCACCGCCAAAGATGCTCGACAAGAACCCACCGCTGCTCGCCGGAGCGGCTGGCGCGGATTTCGCCCGCTGCAGCTCATCCTGCAACTGCTGGATCTGCTGCGCCTGCTCCTTGTTTAGCGCGTCGAGGCTTTTGAGCGCGTGCTCCTGCACCAGGATCGACTGGGTCATGTAGTACCCGGCTGCCGGTTGGCGCGTCATGTGCTCCTTGATCCGCGCTTCGGCCTGGGCGTCGCGGGGGGCTGAGTCCGTTTCGGCTTGTTGCAACCGTGAAAACAGTCCATCGATCAGGGTTTGCTCTTCGCTGTTCATGGCGACCTCGTTAGATTGCCGGTAGAAATCGTGGTCTCGCCTGTGATCAGGCGCCGCTCTAGTTATGGGGGTGTTACGAGTTGTTTCAATGGTCTTTACTCAAGGTTTACGTTTGCTTACCGCCCGTGATGATCGGTTAAAGTGTTGCCCTTGCTTTCAGGCCTGCGATGAACTCGATGAATCCGTTAGACGTGCTGCGCGACTCCTTCCGTTTCACCCAACGCAACCTGGGCGCTATCGTCCAGCTGTGTTTGCCGTTGGTGATTTTCGAAGCCCTGCTGCAACAGGTGCTCAACCACGTGGTGGGCCCGGATGCATTCCCTGGCTACAGCGTGGTGGTGGGGTTGCTGGTGTACCCGCTGTACACCGGCGCGTTGATCCTGTTTCTGGATGCCCGCACCCGTGGCGAGTCACCGACTACCAAGGATGTATGGGCCATGGCCCTGACCCTGTGGCCGCGCTTCGCCCTGCTGACGGCCATGAGCACGCTGCTGATCCTGCTGGGGCTGTCGCTGTATTTCCTGCCGGGCCTGTGGCTGATGGTGGTGCTGGCCTTTGCCGAGTACCTGCTGGTGCTGCGCGGCATGCCGGCGCTGGAGGCGATGAAGGAAAGCTTCCGCCTGAGCCGTGGGCATTTCTGGCTGATCCTGGTGTGCCTGCTGTGCGTGATGACGCCACTGTGGCTGCTCAAGGGCGCCAGCGTTGCGGCCTACCCCACGCCTGCGCCGCTGCTGGGCCTGTTTCTGGACAGTGCCCACAGCTTCCTGCAACTGTTTACCAGCGTGGTGCTGTTCCGGTTATTCATGCTGATCGGTGGCGATGCCGACGCGCGGTGATATGCTCCGTGCCACTCCTGAAACGCTATAAGCCGAGCCGATGACCCGTTTATTGCGCATAACCCTGCTGGGCCTGCTGATCATTGCAGGCCTGCTCGCCGCCCTGATCTACAGCCTGACCTGGCGCCCCGAGGCGAAGCAAACCCTGCCGGTGAGTTGTGTCGCGCCCCGTGCGCCCACGCTGCTGCCGGGGCAGGCGCTCAAGGTCATGACCTGGAACGTGCAGTACCTCGCCGGCAAGAACTACGTGTTCTGGTACGACACCGCCGACGGCAGTGGCCCGGACGACCGCCCGACCGTGGAAGACATGGCCGCCAGCCTCGACGAAGTGGCGCGGGTGATCCGTGACGAACAACCCGACATCCTGCTGCTGCAGGAACTCGACGAAAACGCCAAGCCCTCCCATTACCAAGACCAGCTTGCCCTGTTGCAAGAGCGCCTGGTCGACCTCTACCCCTGCAGTGCCCAGGCCTTCGACTGGAAAGCCGACTTCGTGCCCGACCGGCATATCTTCGGCAGCGTCGGCCGTAAATTGGCGACCCTCAGCCGTTACCAGATCGAACACGCCGAGCGCCTGCAATTGCCGGCCCCCGAGGCGAACTTCATCAGCCGCCAGTTCCAACCCAAGCCGGCCTTGCTGTTGACCTACCTGCCGCTGAGCGACGGTGGCCAACTGGCCGTGCTCAACACCCGCCTGGACGGTGACGCCCCTGGGCGCAGCGCGGTGCAGGAGCAGGTCCAGACCACGGTCAAGCTGCTGGATAAATTCGAAGGGCGCGGCACACCCTGGCTGATCGGCGGCGACTTCAACCTGCTGCCCCTGGGCCAATTCCTGCGGCTGGACGCCGGCAAGCGTGGGCAATATTCGCCGGACAGCGAGCTGCATTTGCTGTGGGACAAATACCCGATGATCCCGAGCAACAGCCAATCCAGCGGGATTGACCGTGAGAAGTGGCTGACCCACTTCCCCAACGACCCGAGCGTCGACGGGCCGGACCGCACGCTCGATTACCTGTTCTACAGCCCGCGAATCAAGCGGGTGGAGGCGAAAGTGCGGCAGGAGGACACGTTGCGCATTTCCAACCACCTGCCGGTGATCGCTCGCTTCCTGCTGCCCGCCGCACAATAATCCCTGCCATGGGAGCACGGGCTGTGCGCGTTTATTCGACTCTTTTTCGGTACTCGGTGGTGGTGATTCCCGCGTAGCCCCAGTTATCCGTATCCACCTCTTCGATGACGATGTGAGTAAGGTGCGGGTCCTTATTGAGCACGGTTTGCATGGTGTTGGTTATTTCGGCGATGACCTGGGCTTTCTGCTCTTGGGTGACGCCATCACGGGTAATACGGACGCTGATGAAAGGCATGGAAAAGTCTCCACTTCGCCCCTCATCGACATGATGAGGCGGCAAGTGTGGAGACTTTAGAATGTTGCCTTGGGCGGATAAATGCGGCGGCGGGAACATCATTTGTGATGCCGCGTAATGAATAAAGGCACATCCTGTGGGCGCTGATTATTTACGCGGTTTGATTCGCGCGGTTGCCTCGGCCACCAGCGGATCATCCGGCCAGTAATGCTTGGGGTATCGCCCTTTCAAATCCTTTTTTACTTCGGCGTAGGTACTGCGCCAGAAGTTCGCCAAGTCCTGGGTCACTTGCACCGGCCGGCGTGCCGGGGACAGCAGGTGCAGCTTCACCACCTGGCGCCCGCCGGCAATGCGCGGGGTGTCGGCCAGCCCGAACAGTTCTTGCAGGCGCACCGCCAAGATCGGCGGCTGTTCGCTGTAGTCCAGGCGCACCGACGAGCCCGAGGGCACTTTCACATGCTGTGGCGCCAGTTCGTCCAGGCGCTGGGGCAGCGGCCAGGGCAGCAGGTTGTGCAGGAAGCTGGAAATGTCCAGGTTGGCGAAATGGCTCAAGCGCGAGACTTTGCCCAGGTAAGGCATCAGCCAATGTTCAAGGCTGGCGAGCAACGCCTTGTCGCTGATATCGGGCCACTCGCTGGTTTTGCCAGCATCGAGCTGCCGCAGCAGCATGACCCGCGCCTGCCATTGGCGCAGCTCGGGCGTCCACGGCAGTAGCTCGAGGCCTTTGCGGCGCACCAGGTTGACCAGCGCCTGGCTGCGCGCGGACTCGTCCAGGCCGGTCAGGGGTTCGCGGCTCAGTACCAGCTCGCCGACTTTGCGCTGGCGCTCGGCGCGCAGTACGCCTTCGCGTTCGTCCCAATCCAGCTGGTCGACGTTGCGCACTTGTTCGGCGAGCACCGTGTCGAACAGCGCCGGATCAAAGTCCGCCGCCAGGTAGATGCGTTCCTCACGCTGGCCCTGGCGGCTGCCCAGATCGGCGATGACCAACCAAGGCTGTTTCATCAGACTGTCGGCTTCGGCGAACAGCGCCGCGCGGCCGTTGGCCAGGCGGTATTCAGCGCCGCCGGCGCGACGCTGTTGAGCGACACGGTCCGGGTAAGCCAGGGCGAGCAAGGCGCCGAGCCAGCGCGAGTGGTCGGGGTCGGCCACCGGTTGCGTGGCCTGGCCTCTCAAGTAGCCGCGATACTGTCGCGCCAGTTGCTTGGCCCGCTGCACCCCGCCTTGGGTGCCACGCGCACGTGCTTCGCCGGACAACAGCGCCAGGCGACTGTGCAAATCCGCGCCGCCGCCGCGCAGGATATCGCGCTCGCCCAGCAGGGCCGCGACATCGCAGGCGGTGGCAGCCAACCCCAGGTCCTGCCCGCGCAACAGCAGGTGGGCGATACGCGGATGGGCCGGCAGTTCGGCCATTTTCTGCCCGTGGGCGGTCAGTTTGTCGCCGTCCAATGCGCCGAGGCGCACGAGCAGATCCTGGGCTTGGGCATACGCGGCGGTGGGCGGCACGTCCAGCCACACCAGCTGCGTGGGCGTAACGCCCCAGCGCGCCAACTGCAGCGCCAAGCCGGCCAGGTCGGCCGCAAGGATTTCCGCACTGCCGTAGGCGGCCAGGCCTTCATGCTGGTCCTCGGACCACAAGCGATAGCAAACGCCCGGCTCCAGCCGCCCTGCCCGACCGGCGCGCTGAGTGGCGCTGGCGCGGGAAATGCGTTGGGTGTCGAGACGGGTCATGCCGCTGCCCGGGTCGAAACGTGGCACCCGCGCCAACCCGGCGTCGATCACTACGCGCACGCCGTTGATAGTAAGACTGGTCTCGGCGATGTTGGTCGCCAGCACCACTTTGCGTGTACCTGCGGGCGCCGGGTCGATGGCGGCGCGCTGGGCGGCAAGGTCCAGCTCGCCATGCAGCGGGCACAGCAGCACATCACTGCGATCGCCCAAGGCCTCGGCCAATTGCTGGTTGACCCGGCGAATCTCCGCCTGCCCCGGCAAGAACACCAGCACGCTGCCGGTTTCGTCATGCAGGGCCTCAAGGATGGTTTGCACCACACGCGGCTCGATGAATTCACCGGGCTGGTAAGGCCGGCCCCAGCGCATCTGCACCGGGAACATGCGCCCTTCGCTGCGCAGGATCGGCGCGTCATCCAGCAGGCTGGCCAGGCGCTCGCCTTCGAGGGTGGCGGACATCAGCAGGATTTTCAGCGGCTGCTCATCGCGAAACAGCTCGCGGCCGTTCAGGCTCAGGGCCAGCGCCAGGTCGGCGTCGAGGCTGCGTTCGTGGAACTCGTCGAAGATCAGCAAGCCCACGCCGTCCAGCGCCGGGTCGTCTTGCAGACGGCGGGTGAGGATGCCTTCGGTGACCACTTCGATACGGGTGTTGGGGCCGACTTTGCTGTCGAGGCGAATGCGATAGCCGACGGTTTCTCCGACCTTCTCGCCCAACTCACTCGCCAAGCGTTCGGCCGCCGCCCGGGCTGCCAGACGGCGCGGTTCGAGCATCAGGATGGTCTGCCCGGCCAGCCATGGCTCGTTCAACAACGCCAAGGGTACACGGGTGGTTTTACCGGCGCCGGGGGGCGCTTCCAGAACGGCTTCATGGCGAATCGCCAAGGCGTCACGCAGGGCGGGTAAAACTTCATCAATCGGCAACGAATTCATACTGGCTCCAAAGCAGAGCGGCGAGTATAACGGCGAACTGCCAAGTGCCGACGATGGTCTCAGAAACGCCACCCTCATCAATTGTGAATGCAATCAAGGGAGGGAGCTGGCTTGCCTGCGATAGCGGCGTGTCAGCCAATGCACTGCTGGCTGCTCCACCGCTTTCGCAGGCAAGCCAGCTCCCACGTTGGACCGGCGTTGTTCAGCTGATCTGGCTTATAGTCCTCTTTAAATCGTGTTCAGGAGAATGTTATGCGTATCGCTTCCCGTGTCATTGGCGGTGTCCTCGCCGTCACCCTGCTGAGCCAACTGACGGCCTGCGGTTCGATCTTCTACCCGGACCGCCGTGGCCAGATCGACGGCAAGATCGACCCGACCATCGCTGTGCTCGACGCCATCGGCCTGCTGTTCTACGTCATCCCCGGCCTGATTGCCTTCGGCGTGGACTTCGCCACCGGCGCGATCTACTTCGAGCCGGGCAAGACCGCCCAGGTCGACCCGCAAAAACTCCACGAAGCCATCGGCGCCGACGGCCAGGTCGACAATGCCAAGCTGCAAAGCATCATCCTGAAAGAAACCGGCCGCAGCCTGCCGCTCGACGACCCGCGCATGATCCAGTTCAAAGGCAGCGTGCAACAACTCGCCACCCTGGGCCTGCAACCCGCCGCTTAAGGATTCGACCCGCCTATGACCAGCAGCCCCGAACACGCCAGGCTCTTGCGCCTGGCCACCCGCGCGTCGGTGGGCGTGGCCTGTGTGCTGATTGTCACCAAAGCCATCGCCTGGTGGTTCAGTGGCTCGGTGAGCATGCTCGCCGGCTTGACCGACTCCCTGCTGGACGGCGTGACTTCACTGCTGAACCTCGTCGCCGTGCATTACGCCCTGCGCCCCGCCGATGACGATCACCGCTATGGACATGGCAAGGCGGAGTCGCTGTCGGGCATGGCCCAGGCGCTGTTCATCGGCGGCAGTGCGGTGTTGATCGCGCTCCAGGCCTACGAGCGCCTGCAACATCCGGAACCGGTGGGCGCGCCGTGGTTGAGCATCGGCGTGATCATCTTTTCCCTGGTGTTGACCGTGGCCTTGTTGATGCTGCAACACCGGGTGATCCGCGAAACCGGCTCCAATGCCGTGCGCGCCGATTCACTGCACTACCGCTCGGACTTGATGCTCAACGGCAGCATCCTCGTGGCGCTGGTGCTGGCGGGCATGGGCTTTCACCAAGTCGACGCCTGGTTCGGCCTGGGTATCGCCGCCTACATTTTGTGGAGCGCGATCCAGATCGCCCGGGAAAGCTTTGCGGTGTTGATGGATGAAGAGCTGCCGCCAGACGTCAGCCAGCACATGCTGGAGCTGGCGCGTGGTGTACCGGGGGTGTTGGGTGCGCATGATTTGCGCACGCGGATTTCCGGCAGCCACTGGTTTGTGCAGCTGCATTTGGAATTGCCAGGGGAATTGACGCTGTCAGTGGCCCACGGCATCAGCGACCAGGCCGCCGATGCCATCCACAAGGCCTACCCGCGCGCCGAAGTGCTGGTGCACGCCGACCCGCGGGAAGTGGTCACAGGCAACAAAACCTAGTACTGCACCTGATAACCGCGACTGCTCAGGCAGTTGCCCTGAGCCTGACGGTAGGTTTGCACCACCGCCGGGTCGGGGGCGTAGGTGACTTGCTGCGGGTCGAAACCGCTTTGCTGCACAGCCCAGCGATAACAGTCGTAGCCGTCCTGCTGCACCTGTGCCGGTGACTGGCCGTTGGCGGGATACGCCACCACGTCATAGCCATTGCCTTGCGGCGCGGGCTGCGGTGCCGGTACGGCGGCCGGCGGTTGCACCACCACGTACTGCTGGGAGCTGCTTTCGTAGGTGTAGTAGGAGCCCGCCGCGAGGAAGAACAGCGCACTGCCTATCCACACTTCACGCGCGTAGTCCGGCAGGTAATGCACGCGGATGCCGTACGGCGGCGTCACCACCACGTAGCGCGGCCCTTGCGGACGGTACCAGTAGCCGCCGGAGTAGAAGTAATCCTGGCCACGGTAAGGCACGCGGTAATTGCGGTCGGGGAAACGGTCGATCACGTAACCCGGACGATGTTGCGGGCCCGGGCCCCAACCATTGCCATGGCCGTCGGGGCGGCCTGGCCAGCGGTTGTCGCCGGGATGGCCATTGTTGAACCCGCCGCCATTGTTACCGGGCCGAGAGCCTGGGCCGCCGGCTTCCCAATGCTGGTTGCCGTCGTTGCGTCGCGGGATGTCACGGTAATAGCCCTGGCGCGGTTCCTGGGTCTGGCGCACGGTGTCGGGGCGACTCTGGATCGGCAGGTTGTTAGACGGCTGTGGTTGCGGTGGCTGCACCGGTCGCCCCTGCTCATTACCCTGGGGACGCCCCTGCCATTGGCCACCCCCGTTCTGGCCTCCGCGATCGAAGTGTTGGTTCTGTGGGCGCGGCTGATTGTTTTCCGGCCTTGGCTGGTTATTCTGCGGACGCGGTGGGTTGTTCTGCGGGCGGGGCTGTTCACTTCCCCCTGGCCGTCCGCCCTCCGGCCCTCGTTCATGCTGACCACCGCCTTCACCGCGCGGCGCATTTTCACGCTCGTCGGCCACTGCCTGGGCGCCAACGGTGACCATCAGCAAACCTACACCTGCCAAACGCCAGATGCGCTTCATGCTATTCCTCACTGCGGATTAGGGCCTGTCCATGAGACTGGAAAAGCGAGGCCCGGTTCTCGCACAGGTTATCAGCAGGCAAAAGAAAAGGGGTGACCCGTCGGCCACCCCTTGAGAACTTCGTCCTGGCTCAACGCTTTTGACGTTGGCTCACCTCACGCCGTCTTGTGGACAGTGTGCAGCCTGGAGGCCGGCTCAACCCTGCTGGGGTGGCGGCCGCTGCGGGCCTGATTGGGCTCGCTGCAAGTGGACTGTTGTCCAGGCGGTGATTCTGTTGATAAAGATACCCGCCAGCGCCCGACAGATGATTGCGAAGATTGCGTCAATAAACAGTGCTTGCGCAATTTTTAACCCTTCATGGATAATTCACCGCAATAGTTACGACAAAGGCCAACCCAATGAGCAAGCTTGACCGATACGACCTGAGTATTTTGGCGGAATTGCAGCGCGACGCGAGGATCTCCAACCAAGAGTTGGCCGAACGCATCGGCTTGTCGCCATCGCCGTGCTCGCGCCGCGTCAAGCAGCTGGAAGACGACGGCTACATCGCGCGCCAGGTCGCCTTGCTCGACCGCAAGATGCTCGGCCTGAGCCTCACGGCCTATGTGCTGATCGGCATGGACCGCCACACCCCCGAGCGTTTCGAGAACTTCGAAGCGGCCATCCGCACGCTGCCCCAAGTGCTGGAATGCAGCCTGGTGACGGGGATGGATGCTGACTATCAGTTGAAAGTGGTGGTGCCAGACATGGATCACTACCAGAAACTGCTGCTGGGCCACCTGACCCGCATTGAAGGCGTGACCAGCGTGCGTTCCAGCTTTGTGCTGAACCAGGTACTCAACAGCACCGAGTTGCCGCTGACTCACCTAAGAACCTGAGATCACCACTCAACAATGTGGGAGCTGGCTTGCCTGCGATGCAGGCAACTCGGTGTGTCAGCAAACCGAGGTGATGCTATCGCAGGCAAGCCAGCTCCCATATTGACCGCGCCGACTCAGGTCAATGTTGCGCCTCAGACGCTGCCTTATACTGCCCGCCTGCCTTTGTCGGAAAATTCGCCATGAACAACATCGACCCCGCCCTCTTTGAAGAATGGATGATGACCGGCCTGGTCACTGTCCTGATCATTTTCATGGGCTTTATCGTCTGGGACCTGGCAAAGAAGTCCAAAGCCGGGCGCTTTGGCTCGTTCATCCTGTTCTTCGTGCTGGGCCTGGGCGTGGCCGCGTTCATCATCAAGAGCGTGGTGATCGGCCTGATCGAGTCCGGCGCGTTATAAGCGCGCTGGCACTTCCTTCCACTGGCCTTGATCCAGGCCATCGATTGTCCAATCGCCAATCCGCACGCGCACCAGCCGCAACGTGGGCAACCCCACGGCGGCGGTCATGCGCCGTACCTGGCGGTTGCGCCCTTCACGAATGACCAGCTCCAGCCAGTGCGTCGGGACGCTTTTGCGAAACCGCACAGGCGGGTTGCGCGGCCACAACTCGGGCTCATCCAACGGCCGCGCTTCGGCGGGCAAGGTCTTGCCGTCGTTAAGCTCCACGCCCTCGCGCAAGCATTGCAGCTGCTCTTCGGTCGGCTCGCCTTCGACCTGCACCCAGTAGGTTTTCGCCAGCTTGTGCTTGGGGTCGGCAATCCGCGCCTGCAGCTGGCCGTCATTGGTCAGCAGCAAAAGGCCTTCGCTGTCACGGTCCAGACGGCCCGCCGGGTAGATGCCGGGGATGTCGATGAAATCCTTGAGCGTCGCACGCCCACCTTCGTCGCTGAACTGGGTCAGTACGTCGAATGGTTTATTGAACAGGATCAGCTTCGGCTCGGCAGGCGGTGCCTTGGCGACACGCCGCGCAGCGGAATACGGGGGTTTCACACCAGGGCGGCGCGAATCGGGACGGGTGGGACGGGACATGGCAAAGGAACATCTAACGGTCAGGACCGACAATGCTAGTGGCCTGACCGTTAAATGACCATCCCAACCGCTTAGCGGAACGGCGGCTCGTCGAAGCTGCGCAGCTTGCGCGAGTGCAGCGAGTTGAGTTCGGTGCGCAGCAAATCCACCGCTTCGATGCCGATCTTCAAGTGCTGGCTCACCGCACGCTCATAGAACGCGTTGGCGGAGCCTGGCAGCTTGATTTCGCTGTGCAGCGGTTTGTCCGACACACACAGCAAAGTGCCGTACGGCACCCGCAGGCGATACCCCTGGGCGGCGATGGTGCCGCTTTCCATGTCCACGGCCACCGCGCGGGACAGATTGATCAGCGGGCGTTCCTGGGCCCAGCGCAGTTCCCAGTTGCGGTCGTCATAGGTCAGCACGGTGCCGGTGCGCAGGCGTTTTTTCAGCTCTTCGCCTTTTTCGCCAGTGACGTTGGCGGCTGCCTGCTGCAGCGCCAGCTGCACTTCGGCCAGCGCCGGGATCGGGATGTTCGGCGGCACCACGCGGTCGAGAATCCCGTCGCGGCGCATATAGGCGTGCGCCAGTACGTAGTCGCCGATGGTCTGGGATTGGCGCAGGCCGCCGCAGTGGCCGATCATCAGCCAGCAATGCGGACGCAGCACGGCCAGGTGGTCGGTGATGTTCTTCGCGTTGGACGGGCCGACGCCAATGTTGACCAAGGTCACGCCGTGGCCGTCAGTGGCTTGCAAGTGATAAGCCGGCATCTGATAACGGTGCCACACCACCCCGGCAGCAATCGCGGAGGCTTCACCGTGGTCCATCGCTTTGTCGATCACCACGTTGCCCGGCAACACCATGCGGATAAAGCGCGGGTCGCTGCGCAGTTGTTCCAGGCCATGCAGGATGAACTGGTCGACATAACGGTGGTAGTTGGTCAGCAGGATCCACGGCTGCACATGGCGCCAGTCGCTGCCGGTGTAGTGCACCAGGCGACGCAGGGAAAAGTCCACGCGCGCCGCATCGAACAGCGCCAGGGGCAGCGGGTCGGTGTTTTCCCAGTCGTACAGGCCATCGGCGATGCCGTCGGTGGCCGCCGACAGGTCGGTGCTGGGGAACACACGGGCCAGGGTCGCGGCAGTTACACCCGAACCGGCCAGCTCATCGCCCTGCTCCACCACGTAGGGGTACGGGATGTTTTGCTGGCTCACACCGACTTCCACCGTCACGGTGAAGTCGTGCATCAGCGGCACCAACTGCTCCAGCAGGTATTTACGGAACGCCGCAGGATGGGTGACGGTGACGCTGTAGGTCCCCGGCAACTGGACCTTGGCATACGCCCGGGTAGTCTGTGGGACTTCGCCGTGGCAGTGGTAGGTCAGGCGCAGTTCCGGGTAGCGAAACAGCGCACGTTGTTCGGCGTCGGGCTCGACGCGGTCTTTGAGGTATTGCTTGAGGGCTTGATTGAGCGCGCCCGTGGCACGCTCATGCAGGGCCGCCAGCCGGTCCACGGCTTCTTCAGCGGTTTGAACGACAACAAAAGCTTCGGTCACGGTAAGCATCCTGTGTTCTGACGTGCAGGCCTTTATCTTGCCTGTATCCCCGTCAGACGCAAACTTTGAATGCAATCAACAAGGTGTGGACCTGGCGACAATCGCCGCCACGTCCACGCCACGCGGCAGGGTGCCATACACCCGACCGGACGCGTCGCCCAACCGGCTGGCGATAAACCCATCGCTCACCGCCGCATTCCCCGCCTCCAGTAGCAACTTGGCCTGCAACGCCACGGCGATGTCTTCGGTGAGCTGCCGCGCGCGGTATTGGATGTCCTGGGTGTCCATAAATGCCGACTTCAGTTGCTCGATATGCCGCGCCAGCAGACGGTCGCCGTGCCCATCGCCCAATTCGACAAACAGTGCCTCCAACACACCCGGCTCTTTGGACAGCGCCCGCAGCACGTCCAGGCACTGCACGTTGCCGGAACCTTCCCACGTCGAGTTCACCGGTGCCTCACGGTACAGACGCGGCAGGATGCTGTCCTCGACATACCCGGCACCGCCCATGCACTCGGCGGCCTCGTTGATCATCGCCGGGGCGCGCTTGCAGATCCAATACTTGCCCACCGCCGTCACCAGCCGGGCGAACTTGGCTTCCTGCTCATCCCCCAGATGATCCAGCGCCCGGCCCATGCGCAGGCTCAGGGCCAGCGCGGATTCGCTTTCCAGTGCCAAGTCAGCCAGCACGTTTTGCATCAGCGGTTGCTCACTGAGCACGCGGCCACCCACGGAACGATGGGCACAATGATGGCTAGCCTGGGTCAGCGCCTGACGCATCAGCGCGCTGGAGCCGACCATGCAATCGAAGCGGGTCATGGCGACCATCTCGATGATGGTCGGCACACCACGGCCCTCTTCGCCGATCATCCAGGCCAGGGCGCCACGAAACTCCACTTCGCTGGAGGCATTGGAGCAGTTGCCGAGCTTGTTTTTCAGGCGCTGGATATAGAACTCGTTGCGCGTGTCATCCGGGCGGTGCCGGGGCAGCAGGAAACAGGTGAGGCCCTTGTCAGTCTGGGCCAGGGTCAGGAACGCATCGCACATCGGCGCCGAGCAGAACCACTTGTGGCCCACCAGCTCATACGCCTGGCCCGGGCCGCCGGCGCCCACCGGATAGGCGCGGGTGGTGTTGGCGCGCACGTCGGTGCCGCCCTGCTTCTCGGTCATGGCCATGCCGATCGTAGCGCCGGCCTTGTGGGCGATGCCGACGTTGCGTGGGTCATATTGGGTGTTGAGGATTTTCGGCAGCCAAGTGTCAGCCAGGTCCGGCTGCAAACGCAGGGCGGGCACGCAGGCGAAGGTCATGGTCAGCGGGCATCCGGTGCCGGCTTCGGCCTGGCTGTGCAAGTAGGTCATGGCGGCGCGGGCCACATGGGCACCGGGCTGCGGGTGCGCCCAGGGCAGCGAGGGCAGGCCATGTTCGACGGCAGCGCGCATCAGTTCGTGGTAAGCCGGGTGAAACTCCACCAGGTCGATGCGATGGCCATAGCGGTCATGGCTGCTGAACACGGGTTTGTTCTGGTTTGCCAGGAACCCGGCTTCCATCAACGGCCCGCCGGCCAGTGCACCGTAGGCATCGATGCGTTCCTGCGCCCAGCCGGCGCCAAAGCGGCGCGACCATTCCTGCAGAGGCAGATCGATACGGTACAGGTTGGTGCCATCCAGGGACGGCGGCTGGTTGGTGACGTCGTGGGTTTCGGCAAACTGATGCAGGTTCATGACGGGCCTCCTGAAAAAAGGCCACGTTCAGTTGAGGCCCGAATTTCAGTTAAGCACCGTCATACGGCTTAAAAAAGTGGCATACCCGCCGAATGTCCGGCGCTTTCGCCCTCTACCGGCCCCAGCAACCGGCGCTCCAACACCGCCTGCAATGCCTCGAAACGCACCGGTTTGGCCAGGCGGTCCGAGACACCGACACCGTGACAATGCTCGCGCTCCGACACATTCAGCGAAGTACTCAAGGCGATCACCGGCAGCTCACCGCAGCCAGGCAGTGCACGAATCTGGCAGCACAACGAAAAACCACCTTCGGGAATATCCAACAGCACCGCGTCGAAATTCCCACTCTGCAAGGCAGCCAAGGCATTCGCGCTGCAGTCCACGGTTTTCACCCGGTAACCCAGTTTGAGCAGCATGCCGCGCACGACCAGTTGGCCGACACTGTTGTCATCCACCAACAGCACCGCGCACTCCTGAGGCGCGCGTTGCCGATGGGGCGCAGGCTTGGACTCGGCCGGCACCGGGCTGACTTCCACTTCCAGTTGGAAGCGGCTGCCTTTGCGGGGCTCGGAATGATGGGTGAGGCGCCCGCCCAGCAACTCGATCAGTTGTCGGCAGATGGCCAGGCCGATTCCCAGGCCGCCGTACTCGCGCGTGGTGGAACCATCGAGCTGGAAGAAACGCTGGTACAGGGTCGCTTCATCGAGGAAAGCAAAGCCGATACCCGTGTCGGTGACGATAAAGCTCAGGCGCAAGCGACCGTCACTGTGGGGCACGCCGACCACACGCAGGCGAACCGAACCTTCGTGGGTGAATTTGAACGCGTTATCCAGCAGGCAGTCCAGGCATTGCAGCAGTTTGTTGACGTCACCTTGCACGCGGTCTGGCAGTTCGTCCGCCACGTCGATGGAAAACGCCAGGCCTTTGCTCTGGGCGCTGGCGCTGAACTGCTGGCGCAGCGTGTCGAGTGCGCCGCGCAGGCTGAACACTTGGGGCTGGGCGCTCAGGCGTCCGGCCTGCAGCTCGGTGAGGGTGAGGATGCCGTTGACCATACGCATCATGTCCCGCGCCGAGCCGGCGGCGGTTTGCTGGTACTGCGCCAGGTCCGCATCCAAAGGCACGGTCTGCATCAGTTCGAGGGAGCCGATCACGCCGTTCATGGGGGTACGCAGTTCGTGGGTCAGGGTGGCGAGGAATTCATCCTTGAGCCGGTTGCTGCGGGCCAGTTGCTGGTTGAGTACTTCGAGCTTCTGGCTGGCGTCGAAGAGGATCTGCGCCTGTTGCTCGCGCATGCCGTTGATGCGGTCCGCCAGGGCCAGGGACAGCAGGGCCACTTCGATGGCCGAGCCGATCTGGCTGGCGTACATCGTCAGGAACATATTCGGCAGGTAGCCCAGCACCATCATCGTGTTGACGACCCCGCCCAGCAGGAACGCCGACCAGGCGATGATGAAGTAACGCGCCATGCGCTGCCCGCAATACCAGGCCTTGATAGCGGCCACGAAGATGGTCACGGTAAACACCAGCGCCAGGCCAGTCGCCAGGCGCAACGCCAAGGCGTAACTGGTCATCAGCGCCAGCAGCATCACCACGGCGCCGCAGCCCACCAGCCCAAGCAACAGACGATTGATCCAGCGGCTATGTTGGGCGGTGTGCAGGAAGCTGCGCGCAAACAGGCTACCGAACAGCGCTGCCGAGCCAATCAGGAACGGCACCGCGGCGTTGGTCCACCACGGGTTGTTCGGCCAGAAATACTCCGCGGCCACGCCGTTGACCGACAACTGGTACAGGCCGAACGAGGCGATATAAAGGATGTAATACAGGTAACTGGTGTCACGCACGCTCAGGTAGATGAACAGGTTGTAGATCAACATCCCCAGCAATACACCGTAGATCGCTCCCAGCACGTACAAGCGCAGCGGCTGCTCTTCCAGGTACGCGGTGCCGGACCAGAGCGTCAAGGGTGCCTGGATCGAGCCTTGGCTCTGGAGGCGCAGGTAGACGGTTTGCTGTTGGTCGGGCACAAAGTTGAGCTTGAACAAATAATTGCTCTGGCTCACTTGCCGGCTGGAAAACGGCAACGCGCTGCCGGTGCGGGCCGTGAGTCGATAGTTGCCGGTGGTGTCGCGCTGGTACAGGTCCAGGCGGTTCAGCGGCGGGTAGGCCAGCTCCAGGAACCAGGTGCGCGGGGAGCGCGGGTCTTTGGCCAGGTAATGCAGGTCGACTTTAAGCCAGAACACCGAGTGTGAATAACCGGCATTGAGGGTGGCTTTGTCGTGAGTCTTGAACTGTGCGGCGTAGGTGGGGGATGTGACATCGGCGATGGTCAGGGCATCGGTCGGGTCTTCGAGCACTTGCATGGCTCGGCCCAACGGCAGGCTTCGCGTGTCCTGAGTGAACTCGATGGCGCTGGCGAGCATCGGCAGCCCGCACAACAATAAAATCAGCAAATAGCGCATAGAGC
The DNA here is from genome assembly GCF_024112395.2 of Pseudomonas pergaminensis. Taxonomy (NCBI): domain Bacteria; kingdom Pseudomonadati; phylum Pseudomonadota; class Gammaproteobacteria; order Pseudomonadales; family Pseudomonadaceae; genus Pseudomonas; species Pseudomonas pergaminensis. The sequence goes on from NZ_CP078013.2 coordinate 5,805,963, forward strand.
CCCAGCGTGGCCTGTCCGGTTATGTCAAAAAGCCCCCCATTCCTTTTGAGAAGACGTACACCGGCAATACAGTAAGTAGTTTGGATCCACTCTAGCATAGCCACTAAAGGCTATTGGACACCATTGAAATAATTTTTTGAAAGGCTCTAGAACAGGCCTTACAGAGGTTTTTTGACGTTAAGCCACGCGCCAAAAAATCGTCACCCACCCGGCAAAATTCAACCATCGCCAGACGGCCCCGCCAAAAGCGTTTGGTGGTAAGCTCGCGCACCATGAATATCTACAGCTCTCGCCCTGTTGTCCTCTGTCTCTCCGGCCATGATCCCAGTGGTGGCGCCGGCTTGCAGGCAGATATCGAAGCCCTGCTCGCCCAGGGTTGCCATGCGGCTCCGGCCGTCACCGCCCTGACCGTGCAGAACACGGTCAACGTCAGCGATTTCCGCGTGCTCGACCGCGAATGGGTACTGGCCCAGGCCAATGCCGTGCTCGGTGACTCCGAAGTGGCGGCGGTCAAGCTGGGCATGCTCGGTTCCACCGCGATGGTCGACACCGTGGTCGAACTGCTGCAGGCGCATCCGCACCTGCCGGTGGTGTGCGACCCGGTGCTGCGTGCCGGCGGCGGTGGCAGCCTGGGCAAGGACGAAGTCGGCTATGCGATGCGCGAGCGGTTGTTGCCGCTGTCGCTGATCGCCACGCCGAACCTGCCCGAGGCACGCATCCTCGCCGAGCTGCCTGAGGGCACCGCAGACGAATGCGCCGAGAAGCTGCTGCCCTACATCAAGCACCTGTTGATTACCGGTGGCCACGGCGACGAGCACGAAGTGCACAACCGCCTCTACAGCCGCGACGGCACACGCCAGACCTTTACCTGCCAGCGCCTGCCCGGCAGTTATCACGGTTCGGGCTGTACGCTGGCCAGCGCACTGGCGGGTCGGATTGCCCAGGGCGAAGGGCTGGTGAGCGCCGTGCAATCGGCCCTCGACTACACTTGGCGCACCCTGCGTGACGCTGAACAACTCGGCCAGGGCCAGTTTGTACCGCGCCGGTTGCCGCTGGATTTCTGCTCTTAAGACCAAGAGGCCTGCCCGATGAAACTACGTGGCCTTTACGCCATTACCGACAGCCAACTGTTGGCCGGCAAATTCCTTGCCTACGTCGAAGCGGCGCTGGACGGTGGCCTGACCCTGCTGCAGTACCGCGACAAAAGCAACGACGAAGCCCGCCGGCTGCGCGAAGCAGAAAAGCTGCGGGAACTGTGCTCGCGCTACAAGACCCAGTTGATCATCAACGACGACGCTGAATTGGCCGCGCGCCTTGGCGTCGGCGTGCACCTGGGGCAGACCGACGGCCCACTGACCCCGGCCCGTGCGCTGCTCGGATCCAAGGCCATCATCGGCTCGACCTGCCACAGCCAGATCGAACTGGCCGAGCAGGCGGCCAAGGAAGGCGCCAGCTATGTCGCCTTCGGCCGCTTCTTCAACTCCAACACCAAGCCAGGCGCCCCCGCCGCCACCGTCGAGATGCTGGCCCAGGCCCGCGCGCGCTTGCATTTGCCGATCTGTGTGATCGGCGGCATTACCCTTGAGAACGCCGAACCCTTGGTGGCCCACGGTGCCGACCTGCTGGCGGTGGTGCACGGCCTGTTTGGCGCCGACACGACCCAGGAAGTCACGCGCCGCGCGCGCGCGTTCAACGATCTGCTTAAAATTTCAGTTTAGAGAGCCCCATCATGTCCCGTTCCGAAACGCTGTTTGCCAATGCCCAGAAACACATCCCCGGCGGTGTGAACTCCCCCGTGCGTGCGTTCAAGAGCGTCGGCGGCACGCCGTTGTTCTTCAAGCATGCCGAAGGCGCCTACGTCACTGACGAAGATGACAAACGCTATGTGGACTACGTGGGTTCCTGGGGCCCGATGATCCTCGGCCACAGCCACCCGGACGTGCTGGACGCGGTGCGCAAGCAGCTGGAACACGGCCTGTCCTACGGTGCGCCGACCGCCATGGAAACCGAAATGGCGGATTTGGTATGCAGCATCGTGCCGTCGATGGAGATGGTGCGCATGGTCAGCTCGGGCACCGAAGCCACCATGAGCGCGATCCGCCTGGCCCGTGGTTTCACCGGCCGCGACAGCATCATCAAGTTCGAAGGCTGCTACCACGGCCATTCCGACAGCCTGCTGGTCAAGGCCGGTTCCGGCGCGCTGACCCAAGGCGTACCGAGCTCGGCCGGCGTACCGGCCGCGTTTGCCAAACACACCCTGACCCTGCCGTTCAACGACATCGCCGCCGTCGAGCAGATGCTCAGCGAAGTCGGCCAGGACGTGGCGTGCATCATCGTTGAGCCGGTGGCGGGCAACATGAACTGCGTACCGCCAGCGCCGGGCTTTCTCGAAGGCCTGCGCGAGCAATGCGATAAGCACGGCGTGGTACTGATTTTCGACGAAGTGATGACCGGTTTCCGCGTCGCCCTCGGTGGCGCCCAGGCGCACTACGGTGTCACGCCGGACCTGAGCACTTTCGGCAAGATCATCGGCGGCGGCATGCCAGTGGGCTGCTTCGGCGGCAAGCGTGAAATCATGCAGCACATCGCGCCACTGGGCCCGGTGTACCAGGCCGGCACTTTGTCGGGTAACCCGCTGGCCATGGCCGCCGGCCTGACCACCCTGCGCCTGATCAGCCGCCCGGGCTTCCACGCCGAGCTGACCGACTACACCACACGCCTGCTCGACGGCCTGCAACAGCGTGCCGATGCCGCCGGTATCCCGTTTGTTACCACCCAGGCGGGCGGGATGTTCGGCCTGTACTTCAGCGGCGCCGACGACATTGTCACCTTTGATGACGTGATGGGCAGCGATGCCGACTTGTTCAAACGCTTCTTCCACCTGATGCTGGAAGGCGGCGTGTACCTGGCACCAAGCGCTTTCGAAGCCGGCTTCACCTCGATCGCCCATGGCGACGCCGAGTTGAAACTGACCCTCGACGCCGCCGAACGCGCCTTCGCCGCACTGAAATAAAAGGCCGAAAAAATCAGGCACCGGCCAAACGGTGTCTGATTTGCTACTTTGCTTACAGAGATTTCCGAGTTTTTTCGAGAAATCACCTGCAATCCGGCAGATAACTTGCCCAAGCAGCAGAAAAACGAGTAAAGACTTTGTAAGCAGAGGCCTGCTTATTTCATAATGCGCGCTTATTGGATCCCCCGAGGGTCCGCGTGCCCCGTCAGAGGTAAGTCGATTCCCATGAAACGCACCGGCCGCACCCTGGTTCTGGGCTGCCTGTTGCTCCTTCAGCCGCTGCTGGCACATGCACAAGCAGGCGGCAACTCGTTGTTAATCCCAGCGATGGGTCGTTGCACCCTCAATACCCAGCCAGACAGCCAGGCCGAAGCGCTGAGCGCGTGCCAGAAACAGGCCGATGGTGGGGATGCGCAGGCGCAATACGAGTTGGGCGAGTACTTCCACGACAGCAAAAACCCTGCCCGCGACCTCAACCAAGCCTTGAGCTACTTCGAGAAAGCCTCGTTGCAGGGCCACGCCCAGGCGCAATTCGAACTGGGCAACATGTTCTTCAAAGGCGAAGGCGTGCCGGCAAACAACGTCCAGGCCTACATCGTGCTGAAAATGGCCGCGGTCAACGGCGCCGAAGACGCACTGGACACTGCCGACGAAGTCGCCGAGCACATGCAGCGCGATGAGTTGGAAGTGGCCACCCAGGTACTGGGCCAGATTTTCCGCAACTACCTACAGGAATTGCAGAGTGCCGATGGGCGCTCGCCCTTCTCACCCCTGCCCTGAATTTATCTAGACACTTCTATCGCTATCGCAGGCAAGCCAGCTCCCACACTCGATCGAGTTCCAGCATAGGAATGCGGCCAACTGTGGGAGCTGGCTTGCCTGCGATGGGCGCGACGCGGTCTGAAGCCCTACTTCTCAGGCATCGGCATCGGAAACGGCATCACATTGCTGGTGCCCCGTGCCTCGCTGATCTTCGGCGTGCCCAGGCGCTCGACTTCATCGATGCGCACAATCGAATGCATCGGCACAAAACTGCGCACCACGCCTTCAAACTGAGCCTTGAGTTTCTCTTCGCCCGGGTCGACGACCAATTGGGTGCGCTCGCCAAAGACGAACTCTTCCACCTCCAGGAAACCCCACAGATCGCTCTGATAGATCTGCTTGGCGTACATTTCGAACACCTGGCCCTGGTTGAGGAAAATCACCTTGTAGATTGGAGCTTCACGTTTGGTCATGGTGGGCGAACAACACATCGGGGATATAAAAGAGGGCGCGAACTATAGCATGGCACCCGATGCACAACGCTAGGAACCAATGGGCATGCCCCCTATAATGCGCGGTTCTTTACCACCAGTTGACGATCCCCATGGCCAAGAAGCTTTACATCGAAACCCACGGTTGCCAGATGAACGAGTACGACAGCTCGCGCATGGTCGATCTGCTGGGCGAACACCAGGCCCTGGAAGTCACCGCCCGCGCCGAAGATGCCGACGTGATCCTGCTCAATACCTGCTCGATCCGCGAACGGGCCCAGGACCGTGTGTACTCGCAGCTGGGCCGCTGGCGCGAATTGAAACTGGCCAACCCGGACATGGTGATCGCCGTCGGCGGTTGCGTGGCCAGCCAGGAAGGCGCCGCGATCCGCGACCGCGCGCCCTATGTCGACGTGGTCTTCGGCCCGCAGACCCTGCACCGCTTGCCGGAAATGATCGACGCCGCACGCTTCACCAAGCTGCCGCAGGTCGACGTGTCGTTCCCGGAAATCGAAAAATTCGACCACTTGCCCGAGCCACGTATCGATGGGCCAAGTGCCTACGTGTCGGTCATGGAAGGCTGCAGCAAGTACTGCACCTTCTGCGTGGTGCCTTACACCCGTGGCGAAGAAGTCAGTCGGCCGTTTGACGACGTACTGTCGGAAATCATCCACCTGGCCGAAAACGGCGTGCGCGAAGTGACCCTGCTGGGCCAGAACGTCAACGGTTACCGTGGCCTCACCGACGATGGCCGCCTGGCCGACCTGGCGGAGCTGATCCGCGTGGTGGCTGCCGTGGACGGTATCGAGCGGATTCGCTACACCACCTCGCACCCGCTGGAGTTCTCCGACAGCCTGATCCAGGCCCACGCGGAAGTGCCGGAACTGGTCAAGCACCTGCACCTGCCGGTGCAATCGGGTTCGGACCGCATCCTGGCGGCCATGAAGCGCAACCACACCGCCCTGGAATACAAATCCAAACTGCGCAAATTGCGCGCGGCGGTGCCGGGCATCTGCATCAGTTCGGACTTTATCGTCGGCTTCCCCGGTGAAACCGAAAAAGACTTCGAGCAGACCATGAAGTTGATCGAGGACGTCGGTTTCGACTTCTCTTATTCATTCGTCTACAGCCAGCGCCCCGGCACCCCGGCCGCCGACCTGGCGGATGACACCCCGGAAGCGCTGAAAAAAGAGCGTCTCAATGCCCTGCAACATCGCTTGAACCAGCAGGGTTTCGAGATCAGCCGACAAATGGTCGGTTCCACCCAGCGCATCCTGGTCACCGACTACTCGAAAAAAGACCCGGGCGAGCTGCAGGGCCGTACCGAAAACAACCGAATCGTAAACTTCCGTTGCGATAATCCGACCCTGATCGGCCAGTTTGCCGACGTGCACATCGATGCGGCGCAGCCTCATTCGTTGCGTGGGTCGTTGATCCCGTAACCCATCGGTATCATTGACTGACGGAGATCAAAATGTGGGAGCGGGCTTGCTCGCGAAGGCGGCGGTTCAGTCGATACATGCATTGACTGACCCAACGCCTTCGCGAGCAAGCCCGCTCCCACATTTGGACCGCGCAGCATTCCGATAACGTAAGTGCTTTCGTACCCGCGCCACTGGCGTTATTCTCTCTTTCACCTCAACAGCCAAAGGGCGGCTAAAAGCGACCTTGAACGCACCCACAGTAGAACCCCATCGTTTTCTCCTCGAGCCCTTTGAGGCTCGCCGTTTCGCCAACCTGTGCGGACAGTTCGACGAGCACCTGCGCTTGATCGAACAACGCCTGAGCATCGAGATCCGCAACCGCGGCAATCAGTTCGAGCTCATTGGTGAACCTCAACACACCACGTCCGCAGAAAACCTGCTGCGCCGTCTCTACCGCGAAACCAAGGGCAGTGAGCTGTCGCCGGAAACGGTGCACCTGTACCTGCAGGAATCGGCGGTGGAAGACCTGGCCAACAACCCTGTGGCCGAAGCCAGCGTGGCCCTGCGGACCAAAAAAGGCATGATTCGCCCACGCGGCTTGAATCAGCAGAAGTACGTCAAGGAAATCCTCGGCAACGACATCAACTTTGGCATCGGCCCAGCCGGTACCGGCAAGACCTACCTGGCCGTGGCCTGTGCGGTCGACGCCCTGGAGCGCGAGCAAGTACGCCGCATCCTGCTGGTGCGCCCGGCGGTCGAGGCTGGCGAAAAGCTCGGCTTCCTGCCCGGCGACCTGGCCCAGAAGATCGACCCGTACCTGCGCCCGCTCTACGACGCACTCTACGAGATGCTCGGCTTTGAATACGTAGCCAAGCTGATCGAGCGCCAGGTGATCGAGATCGCCCCGCTGGCCTACATGCGCGGCCGCACCCTGAACAACAGCTTCATCATCCTCGACGAAAGCCAGAACACTACCGTCGAGCAAATGAAGATGTTCCTCACCCGGATCGGTTTCGGCTCCACCGCCGTGATCACCGGCGACGTCACCCAGGTCGACCTGCCCAAGGGCACCAAGTCAGGCCTGGCCCAGGTGATCGAGGTGCTCAAGGACGTGCCGGGCATCAGCTTCACGCACTTCATGCCCAAGGACGTGGTCCGCCACCCGCTGGTGCAGCGCATTGTCGAAGCCTACGAGCGCTTCGACCATCGCGACGACGCGCCGGCCAAGGACGTTCGCCGCGATGCTTGAGCTAGACCTGCAACTGGCCACCGAAGCGCCCGCACCCAGCGAAGCCCAGTTCCGTCAATGGTGCGCCCTGGCCCTGCGCCAGCGCACCGCCGACTCGGAACTGACCATTCGACTAGTCGACGAGCCCGAGGGCCGCGAGCTGAACCACACCTGGCGCCAGAAGGATTACGCGACCAACGTGCTGTCCTTCCCCGCCGACGTGCCGGATGAACTGCTGGATATCCCCTTGCTGGGCGACCTGGTCATCTGTGTCGAGGTGGTGGAGCGCGAGGCGAAGGAACAAGGCAAGGAACTAGAAGCCCATTGGGCCCATCTAGTCATCCACGGCTGCTTGCATCTCTTGGGTTACGACCATATAGACGATGACGAAGCCGAGGAAATGGAAACACTGGAACAAACGTTGCTTGCAGAATTGGGTCATCCGGACCCTTATGCAGACGACGACGTTTAAAAACACTCAACTGTAACAATAAAGGATTCAGAGTAATCGCTATGAGCGAAGACCGATCGAGCAACGGGCAGAAGTCATGGCTGGGTAAACTGACCCAGGCTTTTGCCCACGAGCCGAAAAACCGCCAGGAGCTGCTTGAGCTGCTGCGCGAGGCCCATCAGAACAAGTTGCTGGACAGCGAAGCGCTGGCCATCGTCGAAGGCGCCATCCAGGTGGCTGACCTGCAAGTACGCGACATCATGGTCCCGCGCTCGCAGATGATCAGCATCAAGGCGACCCAGACCCCACGGGAGTTTCTCCCGGCCGTGATCGACTCGGCGCACTCGCGCTACCCGGTGATCGGTGAAAGCCATGACGACGTCATGGGTGTCCTGCTGGCCAAGGACCTGCTGCCGCTGATCCTCAAGGAGAACGGCGACAGCTTCAACATCAAGGACCTGCTGCGTCCGGCCACCTTCGTGCCTGAATCCAAGCGCCTGAACGTGTTGCTGCGTGAGTTCCGCGCCAACCACAATCACATGGCCATTGTGATCGACGAATACGGCGGCGTGGCCGGCCTGGTGACCATTGAAGACGTGCTGGAACAGATCGTCGGCGACATCGAAGACGAACATGACGTCGAAGAAGACAGCTACATCAAGCCGCTGCCCAGCGGTGACTTCCTGATCAAGGCGCTGACGCCGATCGAGAACTTCAACGAGTTCTTCGACAGCGAATTCTCCGACGACGAGTTCGACACCGTCGGCGGCCTGGTGATGAGTGCGTTCGGGCACCTGCCCAAGCGTAACGAAACCACCGAGATCGGCGCTTATCGCTTCCGCATCCTGAATGCCGATAGCCGCAGGATCCATCTGATCCGCCTGACACCCATTGCCCGCTAAGGAATGACATGCAGCGCCTAACCCGCCCCGGCTGGCCCGGTAATCTGCTGGCCGTGGTGGCCGGCGCCATCACCACCCTGGCGCTGGCGCCGTTCGACCTGTGGCCGTTTGCACTGGTCGCGGTCGGCGTGTTCTACGTGGGGCTGCGGGACCTGAGCCCGCGCCAGGCCCTGGGGCGTGGTTGGTGTTTTGGTTTCGGCCTGTTCGGCGCCGGCACCAGCTGGATCTACTACAGCATCCACCATTTCGGCGGCGCTTCGGTGCTGCTGGCCGGGTTCTTGATGCTGCTGTTCACCGCCGCGATTGCCTGGTTCTTCGCCCTGCCCGCCTGGCTGTGGGCCCGCTGGTTGCGTCGCAATGAAGCGCCATTGGCCGATGCGCTGACGTTCGCCGCGCTGTGGGTGGGCCAGGAAGCGTTTCGCGGCTGGTTCCTGACCGGGTTCCCGTGGTTGTACTCCGGCTACAGCCAACTCGACGGTCCGCTGACGGGCTTGGCCCCAGTGGGCGGCATGTGGCTGATTTCCTTTGCCTTGGCACTCACGGCAGCCTTGCTGTGCAACCTGCCGCGCCTGCTGGCTGGCAAGCGCAACGCATTTATCGGTGCGGGCCTGGTGTTGCTGGTTGCGCCCTGGGCCATCGGCCTGGCGCTCAAGCACCACGCCTGGACGGCGCCTTCGGGTGCGCCACTGACCGTAGCGGCCATCCAGGGCAATGTCGAACAAAGCATGAAATGGGACCCGGAGCAGCTCAATGCACAGCTCGCGCTGTACCGCGATATGAGCTTCAGCTCCAAGCCCGTCGACCTATTGGTGTGGCCAGAAACAGCAGTGCCGGTGCTCAAGGAGTCTGTCGAGGGCTACTTGGGCATGATGGGCAAATTCGCCGCCGACCGGCACACCGCGCTGATCACCGGCGTGCCGATCCGCCAGGAAGTGCATCACCAGAAGCGCTACTTCAACGGCATCACCGTGGTCGGCGAAGGCGACGGCACCTACCTCAAGCAGAAACTGGTGCCGTTCGGCGAATACGTGCCGCTGCAGGACATGCTGCGCGGCTTGATCGCTTTCTTCGACCTGCCGATGTCGGACTTCGCGCGCGGCCCGTCCGACCAGGCGATGCTGCAGGCCAAGGGCTATCAGATTGCGCCGTTCATTTGCTACGAAGTGGTGTACCCGGAATTCGCTGCCGGCCTGTCAGCCCAGAGCGATCTGTTGCTGACCATCAGCAACGACACCTGGTTCGGCCGCTCCATCGGCCCGCTGCAGCACCTGCAAATGGCGCAGATGCGTGCGCTGGAAGCCGGCCGCTGGATGATCCGCGCCACCAACAATGGCGTGACCGGCCTGATCAACCCGTTTGGGCAGATCACCGCGCAGATCCCGCAATTCGAGCGCGGCATCCTTTACGGGGAAGTGGTGCCGATGCACAACCTTACGCCGTACCTGCACTGGCGTTCGTGGCCGTTGATCATTGTGTGCCTGGGGCTGTTTGGCTGGGCGCTGCTGGCGGGCCGGATGTCCAAGACCGTTTGACCGACAGGCACATGACAATGTGGGAGCTGGCTGGCCTGCGATAGCGGTGGGTCAGCCAGCAAATGGGCCGGCCGGCAGTCTGCCATCGCAGGCAAGCCAGCTCCCACATTTGCATGTGCAGTGTTATCGGTAGAACCATCGGTAACCTATCTGCCCCGCCGCTTCATTGATCAACTGCCCGCTGCGCCACACCGCTACAAACTCCGGCATCCACCCGCCCAGCGGCCTGGCGTTGTCCACCCCCAGAAACCCCACGGGCGCCGGCACCACGGTAAAGCCGGCCTTCTCGAAGCTCCACACCGAACGCGGCATGTGCCAGGCCTGGGTCACCACCACCACGCGCTTGATCCCCTCCGGCAGCAGAATCTCGGCGCTCATCTGAGCATTTTCCCAAGTGGTACGGCTGCGTTCTTCTTTCCAGCGCACCGCCACGCCGAAGTCATCCTGCATCGACACGGCCATCAACTCGGCCTCGCTGGGCGGCGTGCCGTAATGCAGGCCGCCAGTGGTCAGCACCGGCAGCCCGGAGGCCTTGGCCAGTCGTGCGGCGTAACGCTGGCGCTCCAGGCCGGTACCGGTGGGTTGGTCGGTGCCCCACGCCGGGTCACCGCGCTCACGCCCCGAACCCAACACCACGATGGCATCGGCACGCTGGGCCAGGGTGCTCCAGTCCTCGCGGGCCAGCGGCGGCTCGGTTTCCAGGGCACGAGCCCCCCACTCCACCATCACCGGCAGGCTGATCAGCCACATGCCGCCCAGGCCCAGGGCAAAGCAGCACGCGGCCAAGCGCGGGCGGCTGCGACGAAACCACCAGGCAAGGGCCAGCAGCAGCAAGAGAATGCCGGGCGGCAGGAGCAGCTGTTTGATGAAGTAACGAATAGGCATCGGGCATCTCCATAGATGCCCGAAGCCTAAGGTGTAACGGGGTTTAGCGACAATCTTTACGGTGACCTGTCTTGCAGTGACATAGAGCGATGATGCAGTTCAGGGGGGAGTGAATTACTTGTAGCGGGCGGACCGGAGCTTTTCCGGGCCACGACCGGCCGACAAGTCCTTGAGCCACACCACCTTGGCTGAATGCGTAGGCTCCTTGACTGGCGGGGTTGCCACCCAGGGAGGCGCACTGCGCCCATTGCGTTCCAGATAAGCGTTGATCAGTTCCAGCTCCGCGCGGCTAAGCCCACGCAGTTCCAACTCAACAGGCCGTTCATCACGCAATCGGCCCGCTGTCCTCGCTGCATCCAATGCACGACCCAATCGGTCGATCAGTCCTTCGTAGATATCCGGTTTCGTTACGATTCGCTGCGATTCAACCATCCCCTCACCTCATTGAAGATATGACTCACTCCCCAATAAACAGCGTAGCCCCCATGGCTGCACCTGCCTGGCGCCGCGACAGACGGCCCTGCCGGCGCAATCAGGGTTTCCCTCGATAGAGTGGGGTCATGTATGCTACGGCGCTTCCTGTAACTCCACTTCCCGCAGGGTTTGGGCACGGACGCGCCGCTTTTTGGTGTCGATCAACCTGAATGTTGCACCGAAGAGGATTAGGCCACCCCTATTCAGTTCAAAAGTAGCCATGCACGAACAATATCAGCCCCGTGAAATAGAAAATGCCGCCCAAACCTTCTGGGACGAGCAAAAGTCCTTTGAAGTCAGTGAACAGCCAGGCAAGGAGACTTACTACTGCCTATCGATGTTCCCTTACCCCAGCGGCAAGCTACACATGGGGCACGTGCGTAACTACACCATCGGCGACGTGATTTCCCGTTACCAGCGCATGCAAGGCAAGAACGTCCTGCAACCCATGGGTTGGGACGCCTTCGGCATGCCGGCGGAAAACGCCGCGATGAAAAACAACGTGGCCCCCGCCAAGTGGACCTACGAAAACATCGCCTACATGAAGAGCCAGCTGCGCAGCCTGGGCCTGGCGGTGGACTGGTCCCGCGAAGTGACCACCTGCAAGCCGGACTACTACCGCTGGGAACAATGGCTGTTCACGCGCCTGTTCGAAAAAGGTGTGATCTACAAGAAAAGCGGCACCGTGAACTGGGACCCGATCGACCAGACCGTACTGGCCAACGAACAAGTGATCGACGGTCGCGGCTGGCGTTCCGGCGCGCTGATCGAAAAGCGCGAAATCCCGATGTATTACTTCAAGATCACCGCCTACGCGGATGAGCTCTTGTCGAGCCTCGACGACCTGCCGGGCTGGCCTGAACAGGTCAAGACCATGCAGCGCAACTGGATCGGCAAGTCCAAGGGCATGGAAGTGCAGTTCCCGTACAACGTTGACTCGATCGGCGAAGCGGGCGCACTCAAAGTCTTCACCACCCGCCCAGATACCCTGATGGGCGCGACCTACGTCGCTGTGGCCGCCGAACACCCGCTGGCCACCCAGGCTGCACAGAACAACCCTGAGCTGCAGGCTTTCATCGCCGAATGCAAAGGCGGCAGCGTGGCCGAGGCCGACGTCGCCACCCAGGAGAAAAAAGGCCTGCCGACCGGCCTGTTCGTCGAGCACCCGCTCACCGGTGAAAAGCTGCCGGTATGGGTCGCCAACTACGTGTTGATGCACTACGGCGATGGCGCCGTCATGGCTGTGCCGGCTCACGACGAGCGCGATTTCGAATTCGCCACCAAGTACAGCCTGCCGATCAAATCCGTGGTGCGTACCAGTTCGGGCGACACCAACCCGGCCCCGTGGCAAGACGCCTACGGCGAGCACGGTGAGCTGATCAATTCCGGCGAGTTTGATGGCCTGGACTTCCAAGGCGCCTTCGACGCCATCGAAGTCGCCTTGATCAAGAAAAACCTCGGTGCCTCGCGCACCCAGTTCCGCCTGCGCGACTGGGGTATCAGCCGCCAGCGCTACTGGGGCTGCCCGATCCCGATCATCCACTGCGAAAGCTGTGGCGACGTGCCAGTACCGGAAGACCAACTGCCAGTCGTCCTGCCGGAAGACGTGGTGCCGGACGGCGCCGGTTCGCCATTGGCGCGCATGCCCGAGTTCTACGAGTGCAACTGCCCGAAATGCGGCCAGCCTGCCAAGCGTGAAACCGACACCATGGACACCTTCGTCGAGTCCTCGTGGTACTACGCCCGCTATGCCTCGCCGCACTATGAGGGCGGCCTGGTAGAAAAATCCGCGGCTGACCACTGGCTGCCGGTGGACCAGTACATCGGCGGTATCGAACACGCCATCCTTCACCTGTTGTACGCGCGCTTCTTCCACAAGCTGATGCGTGACGAAGGCCTGGTGAGCTCCGATGAGCCGTTCAAGAACCTGCTGACCCAGGGCATGGTGGTCGCCGAGACTTACTATCGCCGTGAAGCCAATGGCGCCTACACCTGGTTCAACCCGGCGGACGTCGAGCTTGAGCGCGACAGCAAAGCCAAGGTCATCAGCGCCAAGCTGATCGCCGACGGCCTGCCGGTGGAAATCGGCGGCACCGAGAAGATGGCCAAGTCGAAGAACAACGGCGTTGACCCGCAGTCGATGATCGATCAGTTCGGCGCCGACACCTGCCGCCTGTTCATGATGTTCGCCTCGCCGCCTGACATGAGCGCCGAATGGTCCGACTCCGGCGTTGAAGGCTCGCACCGTTTCCTCAAGCGCGTCTGGCGCCTGGCGCACGCCCACATCAGCCAGGGCCTGCCGGGCAAACTGGACGTGGCAGCCTTGAGCGACGAGCAGAAGCTCATTCGCCGCAGTACCCACCTGGCCATTAAGCAAGCCAGCCAGGACGTGGGCCAGAACCACAAATTCAACACCGCCATCGCCCAGGTGATGACGCTGATGAACGTGCTGGAAAAAGCGCCACAGGTCACTGAGCAGGACCGTGCGCTGGTACAGGAAGGCCTGGAAACGGTCACCCTGCTGCTGGCCCCGATCACGCCGCACATCAGCCACGACCTGTGGAACCGCCTGGGCCACAGCGACGCCGTCATCGATGCGCGCTGGCCGGTACAGGATGACAGCGCCCTGGTACAGGACACGCTGCAACTGGTGATCCAGGTCAACGGTAAACTGCGTGGCCAGATCGACATGCCGGCCACCGCCAGCCGCGAAGACGTCGAGGCGGCTGCCCGCGTCAACGAGAACGTGCTGCGCTTTACCGAAGGCCTGACGATCCGCAAAGTGATCGTGGTGCCTGGCAAACTGGTCAATATCGTCGCTAGCTAATCGGATCGGGCGCAGGGCTTGAGCCCTGCGCCGAACAAAGCCTTCAGGGCCTCGATAAGGCCCACATGGTTTCAAGGGGAGCAACAAAATGATCAAACGCAATTTGCTGGTTATGGGCCTTGCCGTGCTGCTGAGCGCTTGCGGCTTCCATCTGCGCGGTACCGGCACCAACGAACTGGCGATCAAGGAACTGGACGTCAGTGCCCGTGACGCCTACAGCGAGACAGTGACCCAGCTGCGTCAGGTCCTGGAAAACAACGGCGTTCACGTCTACACCGGCGCGACCTACAAGCTGTTCCTGGCCAATGAAACGCAAACCCAGCGCAACCTGAGCTACGCCAGTGCTGGCCGTGCATCCGACATCGAACTGAGCACCGTGCTCAGCTTTGAAGTCCAGGGCCGCGACCACCTGCCATTGATGAGTGACGACGTCCAGATCCAGAAAATCGTCGGCCACGACGGCAACAACCTGGTGGGTTCGGATTCCGAAATCATCCAGGTGCGCAAGGAAATGCGTCGCGAGCTGGTGCAGCGCATGGTTCTGCGCCTGTCGATGATCACGCCGGAACAACTTGAGACCTTGCAGCAACGCGCTGACGACAAGGCCAAGGCTGATGCCGACGCGCTGAAAGCTGCCAAAGAGTACGAAGACAACACGCCGAAACAGTCGCCTGTTGAAGTCCCTGTCGAGTAAGCCAAACGGGGCGCCCCAAGCGCCCCGTTTACCCTGCCTATGAAACTCGCCCCCGCTCAACTCGCCAAACACCTGCAAGGTGGCCTTGCGCCTGTCTACATTGTCAGCGGTGATGACCCGCTGCTGTGCCAGGAAGCCGCCGACGCCATTCGCACCGCTGCACGCCAGCAAGGTTTCGACGAACGCCAGGTCTTCAGCGCCGACGCCAGTTTCGATTGGGGCACGTTGCTGCAAGCCGGCGCAAGCATGTCGCTGTTCGCCGAAAAACGCCTGCTGGAACTGCGCCTGCCGTCGGGCAAGCCTGGCGACAAAGGCGCCGCCGCCCTGATGGAGTACTGCTCGCGACCGGCCGAGGACACGGTGCTGTTGATCAGCCTGCCCAAGCTCGACGGCAGCGCGCAGAAAACCAAATGGGGCAAGGCCTTGGTGGAAGGGGCGCAGACCCAGTTCATCCAGATCTGGCCGGTGGACAGCAGCCAGCTGCCGCAATGGATTCGCCAACGCCTGTCCCAATCCGGGCTGTCGGCGACCCAGGATGCAGTGGAGCTGATCGCGGCTCGGGTCGAAGGCAACTTGCTGGCCGCCGCCCAGGAGATCGAAAAGCTCAAGCTGATGGCCGAAGACGGGCAGATAACCGTCGAGACCGTCCAGGGCGCTGTGGCGGATAGCGCACGCTTTGATGTATTCGGGCTGGTGGACGCGATCCTCAATGGCGAACCCGCCCACGCGCTGCGCATGCTGGAAGGCCTGCGCGGCGAAGGCGTGGAGCCACCGGTGATTCTGTGGGCCCTGGCTCGCGAACTGCGAGTGCTGGCCAATATTGCCCTGCAATACAGCCAGGGCACGCCGCTGGACAAAGCCTTCAGCCAAGCCAGGCCACCGGTCTGGGACAAACGCAAACCGCTGATGAGCAAAGCGTTGCAACGGCACTCAGCGCAACGCTGGGCGCAGCTTTTGCTGGAGGCTCAGCGCATTGATGCGCAGATCAAGGGCCAGGCGGCGGGATCGCCGTGGATGAGCCTGAGCCGTTTGTCGCTGTTGATGGCTGGACAGCGCCTGACCCTCCCCGCCGAATAACCCCGTCCAGGCACTACATTTCCCTGTGGGAGCTGGCTTGCCTGCGATAGCGGTGGGTCAGCTTGCATGTCCGGCACTGACATACTGATTTCGCAGGCAAGCCAGCTCCCACATTAACCGTGCCCACTTCAGGTTGCGAAAACGCCTACATATCGCAGGGCTTTACAGCAGCCCAACTTCGGCAGATGATTCGCACCGCTTTATCCCACCTGTCGAGAGTACCGATCATGAGCAAAAAGCCATCCAAGCATGGCCCCAACAAGGCCAAATCCATCATCGCCCAGCCACTGTTCCGCAGCCGTCAGGAACGCGCCGGCAAGGGCAAAGGCAGCTACCGCCGCGAACCCTTCCAGTCTAATAGCTGGGAGGCTTCTTACTTTCTGGCTGCCTGAAGGCAAGCGCCCCTCTGGCATGATAAGGTCTGCACCTGATTTGTAATCCCTGGACCTGTGCATGCCCTCTAGTCTTTCCCGTCGCTGGCACCTTCGCCAATTGATCGCTGCCTCCAGCCTCATTCTGCTTGTCGCCTGCGCGGAGAAACCCACCGCCGCCGACGCTCAACCGCTGCCCAAGCTCCAGACCGCACCAGTGGTAGCGCCCGCTGTCGTGGCCCCGCTGGCTGTGGATAATCTTGATATCCAACCGACCCAGACCTTCGCCGAATGGCAGGCAGCCTTTCGTGTGCAGGCCCTGCAGGCCGGTATCACCCCCGCCGTGTTCGACACCGCCTTCGCCGACGTCACCCCCGATATGGCGGTGATCCGCGCCGACCGCAGCCAGCCGGAGTTTTCCCGGCCGGTTTGGGAATACCTCGATGGCGCCCTCTCGCCCGTGCGCGTGCGTAACGGCCAGGCATTGCTGGTCAAGTACGCCGATATCCTGCAAAGCATCGAACAACGTTATGGCGTCGACCGCCAGGCGCTGGTATCGGTATGGGGCATGGAAAGCAACTTCGGCCAATTCCAGGGCAACAACTCGGTGATCCGCTCCTTGGCGACCCTGGCCTACGAAGGCCGTCGCCCGGCGTTCGCGCAGGCGCAGTTGCTGGCGGCGCTGCAGATCATCCAGCACGGCGATATCCAGGCCGACCAGATGAAAGGCTCCTGGGCCGGCGCCATGGGCCAGACCCAATTTATCCCGACCACCTACAACACCCACGCCGTGGACTTCGACGGCGACGGTCGCCGCGATATCTGGAACAGCCCGTCCGATGCCCTCGCCTCCACCGCACACTATCTGCAAAGCTCCGGCTGGCAGAAAGGCCAGCCGTGGGGCTTTGAGGTGAAACAACTGCCGGCGAACTTCGATTACGCCCTGGCCGACGGAGGTATCCGCAAGACGGTCGCTGAATGGCTGAAACTGGGCATCCAACTGCCACCGGGCGCAAGCATGCCGCCCAACGTCGACCAACTGTCCGCCGCCCTGCTGCTGCCGGCGGGTTATCGTGGCCCGGCGTTCCTGGTGCTGGATAACTTCCGCGCGATCCTCAAGTACAACAACTCGTCGTCCTATGCACTGGCGGTAGGCCTGTTGTCGGAACGCTTCGGTGGCGGTGGTGTGATTCGTGGCGATTGGCCAAAAGATGAGCTGCCGCTGAGCCGCTCGCAGCGCATCGACCTGCAGACGGCCCTGAGTGCCAACGGCTATGACGCGGGCAACCCGGACGGGATTATCGGCGCCAACACGCGCAAGGCGATTCGTGCGGCGCAGCAGGCGCTGGGCTGGCCGGCGGATGGGTATCCGACGGTGAAACTGCTGGAATCGCTGCAGAACCGGTAAACCGTCGCACGGCAACTACCGTTATCGCAGGCAAGCCAGCTCCCACAGGGGAATACGTTCCAAGTGTGGGAGCTGGCTTGCCTGCGAAGACGGCCTGACAGGCAACCTCAAACTCAAGGCTTAAGCACTACATCCTGCTCCAACACCACCCGCTGCTCCCCCGCATCCAGCCTCACCAACGCGCCCATCGGCAAGGTCAGGTTCGGATCACAATGCCCACTGCGCCAGCCGGCCAATACCGGAACGCCCAGCGGCGCAAAGGTCTGCTTCAACAGCCGCTCCAACGCCACGTTATCCACGCCCGCCACATCCCCCACCAGCACGCCGGCAACCTGCGCCAGCTTGCCCGCCAGACGCAGGTGCGTGAGCAGGCGGTCGATGCGATAGATCGGCTCGTTGACATCCTCGATAAGCAGAATGATGCCGTCGGCGTCGATTTCGTAAGGCGTGCCCATCACTGCGGCGATCATCGACAAGTTGCCGCCCAGCAAGCGCCCGCAGGCGATGCCAGGCTCGATGGTGGTCAACGGGTAGGCCACCGGGTGAACCAACTCGCTGCCGGCGCCCAGTTGGCCGCGCAGCAGGCTGAACAGGGAGGACTCGGTGGGTTGTTGCTTGCCGCCGAGCAGGTCGGCATTCAGCATCGGGCCGTGAAAGGTCACAAAACCGGCGTAGCGGCTGATTGCCAAGTGCAGCGCGGTGATGTCGCTGTAACCCACGAAGGGTTTGGGGTTGGCCCGCAGCAGGTCGAAGTCCAGGCTGTCGAGCAAGCGTGGCGTGCCGTACCCGCCGCGCAAGCAGAAGATCGCATCGATTTCAGGGTCTGCAAAGGCTTTGTGAAGGTCGGCGAGGCGGGTTTTATCGCTACCGGCGAGGTAGCCGTCGCGCTCATAGACACCGGGGAAGATTCGCAGGTCGTAGCCGCGGGCGCGCATCCATTGGCCGGCTTTTTCGACGTCCAGGGTGGCGGGGCCGGCGGGGGCGATCAGGGCGATGGTGCCTTCGGGTCGCAAGGCAGGTACGGCGACAGTCATCCACAATTCTCCTTACCCAACGCAGAACCAAATGTGGGAGCGGGCTTGTGTGAGAGCTGGCTTGCCTGCGATGGCATCACCTCGGTGCATCTGTTGTACCGAGGCGTCTGCATCGCGGGCAAGCCCGGCTCCCACACAAGCCCACTCCCACATTGGATCAGCGGTGTTGCCCGAATCTGTATTACGAAACCAGGCTAGCCTTGACCAGCTTGGCCTGCTCGTCCGCATGGTACGAGGAGCGCACCAACGGGCCCGAGGCCACGTTCTTGAAGCCCATCTTGTAGCCTTCTTCGGCGAACCAGGCGAAAGTATCCGGGTGCACGAAACGCTGCACTGGCAAGTGGCTGCGGGACGGTTGCAGGTACTGTCCCAGGGTCAGCATGTCGATGTCGTGTTCGCGCATGCGCTTCATGACTTCGATCACTTCTTCATCGGTCTCGCCCAGGCCCAGCATCAAGCCGGACTTGGTCGGAATGTGCGGCATCATCTGCTTGAATTTCTGCAGCAGGGTCAGCGACCACTGGTAGTCCGAACCCGGACGCGCGGCCTTGTACAGGCGCGGCACGGTTTCCAGGTTGTGGTTGAACACATCCGGCGGCTCGGCGGCGGTGATTTCCAGCGCCACGTCCATGCGGCCACGGTAGTCCGGCACCAGGGTTTCGAGCATCACGTTCGGCGACAGCTTGCGGATTTCGCGGATACAGTCGGCAAAGTGCTGGGCACCGCCGTCACGCAGGTCGTCACGGTCAACCGAGGTAATCACCACGTACTTGAGTTTCAGGTCGGCGATGGCGATGGCCAGGCTTTCCGGCTCGTTGACGTCCAATGGCTTCGGACGGCCGTGGCCGACGTCGCAGAACGGGCAACGACGGGTGCAGATGTCACCCATGATCATGAAGGTGGCGGTACCGCCGGAGAAGCACTCGCCCAGGTTCGGGCAGGACGCTTCTTCGCACACGCTGTGCAGCTTGTGTTTGCGCAGCAAGGCCTTGATACGGTCGACTTCCGGCGAAACCGGGATGCGCACGCGGATCCAGTCAGGTTTCTTCGGCAGTTCGGTGGTCGGAATGATCTTCACCGGGATGCGTGCAACCTTCTCGGCGCCGCGCAGCTTGACGCCGGCTTCCACCTTGGCACGCGGGGCCGGGGCCGGACGCTCGGTAACGTCCAGCGTCGGGATCATGGTTTGCACTGCATCAGTAGTCATAATCAGTCGATTCCGCCCGTAAGGGTCGTCTGCTCAGCATAGTCGAGGTGTTTGACGAGCTGCGCACGCAGCCGGGCACTTACCTCGGCAAATTTAATCGGTGTGGCGTGGTCGCTCAGTTGCGTCATCGCCAACCCGGCATAGCCACACGGGTTGATGCGCCGGAACGGTGCCAGGTCCATGTCCACATTCAGGGCCAGGCCATGAAAGGAACACCCGTGGCGAATGCGCAACCCCAGTGAGGCGATTTTCGCGCCGTCCACGTACACACCGGGTGCATCGGGCTTGGCCGCGGCGCTCACGCCGTAACTGGCCAACAGCTCGATCAGGCAAGCCTCCATACGGCTGACCAGGTCACGTACGCCAAACCCAAGCTTGCGCACGTCCAGCAGCAGATAAGCCACCAGTTGACCCGGCCCATGGTAAGTCACTTGCCCCCCACGGTCGACCTGCACCACCGGAATATCCCCCGGCAGCAACAGATGCTCGGCCTTGCCGGCCTGCCCCTGGGTGAAGACGGGCGGATGTTCCACCAGCCAGATCTCATCGGGGGCCGACGTGCCGCGCTCATTGGTGAAGCGCTGCATGGCGTGCCAGACGGGCTCGTAGTCCATCCGGCCGAGCTCGCGAAAGCCCAGGACGTGAGACATCACAGCACCATGTGCACGAAGCCAGTGGCCCGCAGTTCGCTGTTGATGTTGTAGAGCTGGTCTTGATCAGTCGCAACAATGTGCAACTGGATCGTCGTGTATTTGCCGGTAGAGCTGGATCGCTCATCCACGCGCTGATCGTTGATCGTCGCGTGTTTACGCACGATCTCGAGAATCAGGTCTTTACGGCCGACACCGGTATCGCTGATCACCTTGATGGGGTAGTCCACCACTGGGAATTCGATCTTTGGCGCGTTTACTTCTTTATCGGTCATGGCGTAACGGCCTCGTAAGCGTAAGCCGTGGCGACGGGCAAAGCCCCGTGTCGGATCAACACGGGGCTTTGCAGGTGCACACAATCAGTTGAACAAGCTGTAGAAGAATAGACGGATGCTATCCCAGACGCGGCGGAAGATACCACCTTCGTCGACGGCGTCCAGCGCGATCAGGTCGGCACTGTGAACCACTTTGTCGTCCAACTTCACTTCGACCTTGCCGATCACGTCACCCTTGGCGATTGGGGCAACCAATTGCGGGTTCATGGTCATGCTGGCGGCGAGCTTTTTCAGCTGGCCTTTAGGCATGGTCAGGGTCAGGTCTTCAGCCAGGCCGGCTTTGACTTGGGAGGTAGCGCCTTTCCACACGGGCGCGGTCGCCAGTTCAGTACCCTTCTGATAGAAGGTCTGGGTTTCGAAGAAACGGAAACCGTAGGTCAGCAGTTTTTGCGTCTCGGCCGCACGGGCCTGCTCGCTGTTGGTGCCGAAGACCACCGCGATCAGGCGTTGGCCATCACGTACGGCGGACGACACCATGCAGTAGCCGGCTTCGTCGGTGTGGCCGGTTTTCAGGCCATCGACGGTCTTGTCGCGCCACAGCAACAGGTTGCGGTTAGGCTGCTTGATGTTGTTCCAGAAGAACTCCTTCTGGGAGTAGATCGCGTAGTGCACCGGGTCGACACGGATGATTGCGCGCGCCAGGATCGCCATGTCGTGAGCCGACGAGTAGTGCTCTGGGTTCGGCAGACCGGTCGGGTTCATGAAGTGGCTGTTGGTCATGCCCAGGTCGGCCACGGTTTTGTTCATCATGTCGGCGAATGCGTCTTCGCTGCCGGCGATGTGCTCGGCCAGGGCGACGCTGGCGTCGTTACCGGACTGGATGATGATGCCGTGCAGCAGGTCGCTCACGGTGACTTGCGAGCCGACCTTGATGAACATCCGCGAACCGCCGGTGCGCCAGGCGTTTTCGCTGACAGTAACCGGGTCGTTCTCGCCGATCTGGCCGCGACGGATTTCCAGGGTCGCGATGTAGGCGGTCATCAGCTTGGTCAGGCTGGCAGGCGGCAGGCGCTGGTCACCGTTGCTCTCGACCAGCACGTTGCCACTGGCGGCATCCATGAGGACCCAGGACTTGGCGGCCAGTTGCGGTGAAGCCGGCACCATTTCAACCGCCCAGGCGGCCGGGGTGATGATCAGCGAGATAAGCAGGCACGTGCGTTTGGCTAAGGTGGTGATGTTCATCCGTCTCTCGAAATTGCTTATGGAAACTTGCCCTCGCGGGCAAAACTTATTCAGACAGCCCGCTTCCAGACTGTCACGTGTTCGGTTGCCCGCTCACCCCTTGCCCCTGGGTTTTTATTGTTCAACGAGCCAACAACCAGGGTCCGAGCCCGCGCACGAGCTTGAACCATCAATGCTTACTTATTCTGCTGTGACCACGCTGGGCTGCCCCAGGTTGGCCAGGCGCACGCTGTTCTGCACCTGCGCGACCTCGCTCGGCGAGCCGATCGGGCCCATGCGTACACGGTGCAACGTCTGCTGGTTACGCACGATGGAGCTGATAAATACCGGCGCGTTGACCATGCTGCTCAGCTTGGACCTTAACAGTTCTGCCGCATCCGGGTTGGCGAAAGCGCCCACCTGCAAATATTGTCCGCCTGCCAGCGAAGCGCCCTGGGCGGCTTGCGGCACGGCCACGGTGTCCGGGGCGTGCTGCTGTGGCGGCGGTGTCCACTGCTCGACCTTGCCGGCCGACGCGGTGATTTGCGGTTGCGGAGTCTGCGGCTCATTGAGCATCAACGGCGCCGGCTTGCCACGCTGGGCCCAATACTGCGCCGGGTCGATGCCTTCGACCTTGACCCGCGCGGTGCCGGTTTCGGCGTAACCGAGTTTCTTCGCGGCGGCGTAGGACAAGTCGATGATGCGGTCCGAATAGAACGGCCCACGGTCGTTGACCCGCAGGATGACCGTGCGGTTGTTATCCAGGTTGGTCACCCGTACGTAGCTGGGCAGCGGCAACGTCTTGTGCGCCGCGCTCATGCCGTACAGGTCATACACTTCGCCGTTGGCGGTGTTCTGGCCATGGAACTTGGTGCCGTACCAGGACGCTGTGCCCGATTGCACGTAGGTCTTGGATTCCTGCAGCGGGAAATAGGTCTTGCCCAGCACGGTGTACGGGTTGGCCTTGTAGGCGCCGGTGTGCAGGGTTGGCGTGGCATCCGGGATCTTCGACACGTCGACATCCCACCACGGCGCGCCGTCTTTGTGCGCGCGGTTGATGTCCAGGCCCGGCTGGGAACGGACGGCCGTGCCCCCCGACTTCTGCACCGGACCACGGCTGGTGGAACAACTGACGACCAGCAGGGACAACGCGGCGAACGCCACCAGCTTGAGCGGTTGATTGAACGGCGATGCCCGCATTACTTGTTGCCCCGTGCTTGGACCAGCATGTCTGACAGCTGATGCACGGCCATGGCGTACATCACACTGCGGTTATAACGCGTGATTGCGTAGAAATTCTTCAGGCCCATCCAGTATTCCGGGCCGTTTTCGCCTTCGAGGCGGAATGCCGTGACCGGCATATCATCCGGCAGCGCATTCTGACTCGACCAGCCCAGCGCCCGCAACTCCCCGACCGTCTTGGCCGGCTCGATGCCCTGGGTCAGGCCTTCGTCGGCGCGGTCCCCGGCGACATCGGCGCGGATCACCACCGGCTCGCCGGCGACCCAGCCATGACGCTTGAAGTAGCTGGCTACACTGCCGATCGCGTCGTCAGGGTTGCTCCAGATATTGATATGCCCGTCGCCGTCAAAATCCACCGCATAGGCGCGAAAGCTGCTTGGCATGAACTGCGGCAAGCCCATCGCACCGGCGTAGGAACCCTTGAGGGTCAGCGGGTCGACCTGTTCTTCACGGGCCAGCAGCAGGAACTCGCGCAGCTCCTTGCGAAAGAAGTCAGCGCGCGGCGGGTAATCGAAGCCCAGGGTCGACAAGGCGTCGATCACCCGGTAACTGCCCGTATTGCGCCCGTAAAAGGTTTCAATGCCAATGATCGAGACAATCACCTGGGCCGGCACGCCGTATTCCTGCTCGGCGCGGGCCAGTACCGCCTCGTGTTGGCGCCAGAAGTCCACACCTCGTGCCACGCGGGCGTCGGTGAGGAACATCGGGCGGTATTCCTTCCACTGTTTCACGCGTTCGGCTGGGCGTGAGATGGCGTCTAGGATCGCCTGCTTCTTCTGGGCTTCGCGGAACACGCCCATCAGCTGTTCACCGGCGAAACCATAGTCGCGGGTCATTTCACCGACAAACTCGGCGACCTGGGGTGAACCATCGTAGTCACCGGCCTGCGCCTCTTGCGTTGCGCCCAGCAGCCCAATCAGGCCCATCCAGGACGCGTGCCGAGTCGCCCAGCCGCGCATTACTTGCATTGACATCTTCACCTTATTCAAACCTGTGCGATCCATTTGCGATGCGTATGAATCGACATCAAAACCCCAAACGCTGACAGCAATGTCACCAGCGAAGTTCCGCCGTAGCTAATGAACGGCAACGGCACCCCAACGACCGGCAACAGGCCACTGACCATACCGATGTTGACGAAAACGTAAACAAAAAAAGTCATGGTCAGGGCGCCAGCCAGCAATTTGCCGAACAGCGTCTGCGCCTGTGCGGTGATCACCAGGCCGCGACCGATCAACAGTAAATAGATCAGCAACAGCGCGCAAATGCCCACCAGGCCGAACTCTTCGCCCATTACCGCAATAATGAAGTCGGTGTGGCTCTCGGGCAAAAAGTCCAAGTGCGACTGGGTGCCCAGTAACCAACCCTTACCAAATACGCCACCGGAGCCGATGGCGGCCTTTGATTGGATGATGTTCCAGCCGGTGCCCAGCGGGTCGCTTTCGGGATCGAGGAAGGTCAGGATCCGCTGCTTCTGGTAGTCGTGCATAAAGAAGAACCACATGGCCACGGCCACGGGCACGGCGGCGGCCAGCACGCTGAGGATCCAGCGCCAGCGCAGACCGCCCATGAACAGCACGAATGCACCGCCCGCCAGGATCAGCAGCGAGGTGCCGAGGTCGGGCTGGCGCACGATCAGGATAAACGGCACGCCAATCAGGATCAGGCTGATCCCTACGTGCTTGAGCTGCGGCGGCAAGGTGCGCTTGGACAGGTACCAGGCGATGGTCGCCGGCATCAGAATCTTCATGAATTCCGACGGCTGGAAGCGAATCACCCCCGGAATGTTAATCCAGCGGGTCGCGCCCATGGCGTTGTGGCCCATAACGTCCACCACCACCAGCAGTAACACGCCGGCCACGTAACCGAGCGGCACCCAGCGCGCCATGAAGCGCGGCTCAAGCTGGGCGATCACCACCATCGACAACAACCCAAGGCCGAACGACGAAGCCTGCTTGATCAGCAAGTCCCAGTTCTTGCCGCTGGCCGAATACAGCACGAACAGGCTGCCGGCCGCCAGGGTCAGCAGCAGGATCAGCAATGGGCCATCAATGTGCATGCGCTGCAGCAACGTCGCACGGCGACGCATCACATCCTCACTGGAGAGGATGCGGTCAAAATTACTCTTCACGGGCCGTAACCTCGGTGCTTGAAGGGGGGCCGCCATATTCGGGCTTGAGCCTGCCGTCGTCGGCCAACAGCCAGGCGTCCATCACTTGGCGCACCACGGGCGCCGCGACGCCGGAGCCGGACTCGCCGTTCTCGACCATCACCGCCACCACGATTTTCGGGTCGTCCGCCGGGGCAAAGCCGACAAACAAGGCGTGGTCACGGTGGCGCTCCTGGACCTTGGTGCGGTCGTATTTCTCGCCCTGCTTGATCGCCACGACCTGGGCGGTACCGCTCTTGCCGGCGATGCGGTATTGGGCGCCAATCGCGGCCTTGCGCGCAGTACCACGGGCGCCGTGCATCACTTGCTGCATGCCATGGTTGACCTTGGTCCAGTCGGACGGGTCGCGCAGCACGATGTCCGGGATCGGGTTTTCGTCCAAAGGCTTCTCGCCCTCGATGGTCTTGGCCAGGTGCGGACGGTTCCAGATGCCTTTGTTGGCCACCAGTGCGGTCGCCTGGGCCAGTTGCAGCGGCGTGGCCTGCATATAGCCCTGGCCAATACCCAGAATCAGGGTTTCGCCCGGGAACCACGCCTGGCGGCGGGTCGCACGCTTCCATTCCCGCGACGGCATCAGGCCGGGGGATTCTTCGAACATGTCCAGGGAGACCTTCTGGCCGAGGCCGAACTTGCCCATGTAGGCGGACAAACGATCGATACCCAGCTTGTGCGCCAGGTCGTAAAAATAGGTGTCGTTGGAGCGCATGATCGCGGTGTCCAAGTCGACATAGCCGTCACCGGTGCGGTTCCAGTTACGGTATTTGTGATCGTAGTTGGGCAGCATGTAGTAGCCGGGGTCATAGACTCGACTGGAGGCCGTCACCACACCCGCGTCCAACCCCGCAATCGCCACCGCCGGCTTGATCGTTGACCCCGGTGGATACAGGCCGCGCAGTACGCGGTTGAACAGCGGCCGGTCGATGGAATCGCGCAACTCGGCGTAGGCCTTGAAGCTGATGCCGGTCACGAACAGGTTGGGGTCGAAGCTTGGCTGGCTGACCATCGCCAGCACTTCGCCCGTCTTCGGGTCCAGCGCCACCACCGCGCCGCGACGACCGCCCAGGGCCATTTCCGCCGCTTCCTGCAGCTTGATGTCCAGGCTCAGTACGATGTCCTTGCCCGGCACCGGGTCGGTGCGTTTGAGCACCCGCAGCACGCGGCCTCGGGCGTTGGTCTCGACTTCTTCGTAGCCCACCTGGCCGTGCAGCTCGGGCTCGTAGAAGCGCTCGATGCCGGTCTTGCCGATATGGTGGGTGCCGCTGTAATTGACCGGATCGAGGGTTTTCAGCTCTTTCTCGTTGATCCGCCCCATGTAGCCGACTGAGTGGGCAAAGTGCGGCCCTTGCGGGTAATGCCGCACCAACTGCGCCACCACCTCCACACCCGGCAAACGGAACTGGTTCACCGCGATCCGCGCGATCTGCTCTTCGGTCAGCTCGAACAGGATCGGCACCGGCTCGAAAGGCCGGCGCCCCTGCTTCATGCGCTTCTCGAAGATCACCCGGTCTTCCGGCGTCAGCTGCAGCACCTCGACGATCACATCGAGGATCTGCTGCCAGTCGCCGGAACGCTCGCGGGTCATGCTCAGGCTGAAGCTGGGCCGGTTATCCGCAACCACCACGCCATTACGGTCGAAAATCAGCCCACGGGTCGGAGGGATCGGCTGCACATGCACCCGGTTGTTTTCCGACAGCGTGGAGTGATAGTCGTACTGGATCACCTGCAGGAAATACAGGCGGGCAATCAGCACGCCCAACAACGCCACCACCATGATCGCGCCAAACACCACGCGCGCGCGTACAAGACGTGCGTCTTTCTCGTGGTCCTTGATGCGGATCGGTTGGGTCATCGGGAGGGGCGCAGATTATTTGTGATAAGGGTGCCCG
Source organism: Pseudomonas pergaminensis (assembly GCF_024112395.2). NCBI lineage: Bacteria > Pseudomonadati > Pseudomonadota > Gammaproteobacteria > Pseudomonadales > Pseudomonadaceae > Pseudomonas > Pseudomonas pergaminensis. The sequence continues at coordinate 5,833,187 of NZ_CP078013.2, forward strand.
GACAGAACTGTCCAGGCGCGATACAGCTGTTCACCGATCAGGATCCTTACCAGCGGGTGCGGCAGCGTCAGCGCCGACAGCGACCAACGCTGGTCCGCCCGCGCGCAGACTTCCGGTGCCAGCCCTTCGGGGCCGCCAACCATGAAGTTGACCGTACGCGAGTCCAGGCGCCAGCGATCCAGTTCCACCGCCAGCTGCTCGGTGCTCCAGGGTTTGCCGTGCACTTCAAGGGTGACGATGCGCTCGTTGGGGCCGACCTTGGCCAACATGGCTTCGCCTTCCTGACGGATAAAGCGCGCCACATCGGCATTCTTGCCCCGGGTATTGAGCGGTATCTCTACCAGTTCCAGCGACAGCTCAGCGGGCAGACGCTTGGCATACTCGTGCCAGCCTTCTTCCACCCACTTGGGCATGCGTGAACCGACAGCAATCAGACGCAGGCGCACAGCCGTTCCTTATTCCTGGTCTTTGTTCAGCTTGTCGAAGTGCGCATGGCCCACTTCCGGGCTGTGGTGCTTGCCATCGGCGGCACGGCTCTGCTCGGCGCCTTTCCACAGACGCTCCAGGTCGTAGAACTGACGGGCGTTGGAGGTCATCATGTGAACGATCACGTCGTCCATGTCCAGCAGCACCCAGTCGCTGTCGCCCTTGCCTTCTTCACCCAGCGGCTTCACGCCCTGGGCTTTGACGGCTTCGCGGACCTTGTCCAGCATCGCGCCGATCTGACGGTTCGAGGTACCGGTGGCGATGATCATGTAGTCGGTGATGCTCTGCTTGTCGCGCACGTCCAGCACCTGGATGTCCTGGGCCTTGACGTCTTCCAGGGCCGCCACGGCAACTTTTACCAGCTCTTCGCCAGCCAGCTCAGGGCCGGTGTGGGCTTCTACTGGCAGCGGGGCGCTTTTGAACGTGCCTTTGCGCTTAACTTTGCTTACGTCTTTGTTCGTCATATAAAACTCGTTTTGCTCGTATGTTCGGGCGCTCGTTCTACGACTGTGCGTAGGTTCAAGCACGCCTTTTCAGTTCGACGCACGGTAAAGCCCGTGCGCATCGATGTAGGCCAGGACCGCGTCAGGCACCAGGAAACGTACCGACTTCCCGCTGGCCAGCAGTTGACGGATCTGGGTGGCGGACACCGCAAGCGGGGTCTGCCAGACGAATGCAATATTCCCGTTCGGCCCGGTCAGGGCCAAGGGGTCACTTACCGACCGCGCGGCCAGCAGGTTGCGCAAGGCATCCGGCGGTTCGCTGTCGGCATCCGGGCGTTGCAAAACCAGGATGTGGCAATGCTGGAGGAGTTCCTCCCAGCGGTGCCAAGAGGGCAGGCCGCAAAATGCGTCCCAGCCCAAAAGCAGAAACAACTGGTCATCCGCGGCCAACTCGGCGCGCATCAGTTCCAGGGTGTCAACAGTGTAGGACGGTTTATCGCGCTTGAGCTCGCGGTCGTCCACCACCAGCGGCGCTATGCCGTCCACCGCCAGGCGCACCATTTCCAGGCGCTGCTGCGGTGACACCTGCGGCGTATCGCGATGGGGCGGCCGTGCGTTGGGCATCATGCGCAACTCATCGAGCGCGAGGGCATCCGCGACTTCCAGGGCACTGCGCAAATGGCCGATGTGCACGGGGTCGAAAGTACCGCCGAGCAGCCCGATGCGTTTACCCATCAAGTGCGCACATGACCGTCGCCGAACACCACGTACTTCTCGCTGGTCAGGCCTTCCAGGCCAACCGGGCCACGGGCGTGGAGCTTGTCGGTGGAAATACCGATCTCCGCCCCCAGGCCGTATTCGAAGCCGTCGGCAAAGCGTGTCGAAGCGTTGATCATCACCGAGGCGGAATCCACTTCGTTGAGGAAGCGTCGCGCATCGCTGAAATGCTCGGAAACGATAGCGTCAGTGTGCTTGGAGCCGTAGGTGTTGATGTGTTCGATGGCTTCGTCGAGGTCGTCGACAATCTTGATCGACAGGATCGGCGCGGTGTATTCGGTATACCAGTCCAGCTCGGTCGCCTCGATCACGTCCGCGCCCAGCAGCGCACGGGTACGCCCGCAACCGCGCAGCTCGACGCCCTTGTCGCGGTAGATGGCAGCCAGCGGCGGCAGCACGCGATCGGCAATGCCGACGTGCACCAGCAGGGTTTCCATGGTGTTGCACGGGGCGTAGCGGTGGGTCTTGGCGTTGTCGGCGATGCGGATCGCCTTGTCGATGTCGGCGGCGACGTCGATAAACACGTGGCACACGCCGTCCAGGTGCTTGATGACCGGCACCTTGGCATCGCGGCTGACGCGTTCGATCAGGCTCTTGCCACCGCGCGGCACGATCACGTCGACGAATTCCGGCATAGTGATCAGCGCGCCCACGGCGGCGCGGTCGGTGGTTTCCACCACTTGCACCACTTCGGCAGGCAATTCGGCCACGGCCAGGCCCTGCTGGATGCAGGCCGCAATGGCGCGGTTGGAATTGATCGCCTCGGAACCGCCGCGCAGGATGGTGGCATTGCCAGACTTGAGGCACAGGCTCGCGGCGTCGATGGTCACGTTTGGACGCGACTCGTAAATGATGCCGATCACGCCCAGGGGCACGCGCATCTTGCCGACCTGGATGCCGGACGGCAGGTAGCGCATATCACGGATTTCACCGATGGGGTCAGGCAGCTTGGCCACCTGACGCAGGCCTTCGATCATGTCGTCGATACGTGCCGGGGTCAGCGCCAGGCGGTCCAGCAGGGCCGGCTCCAGGCCATTGGCGCGGCCGTTGGCCAGGTCCAGTTCGTTGGCGGCGGTGAGCTCGGAGCGCGAAGCATCCAGAGCGTCGGCGGCAGCCAGCAGGGCACGGTTCTTCTGCGCGGTGCTCGCACGGGCGATCAACCGCGAGGCCTGACGGGCAGCGCGACCCAGGCGGGTCATGTAGTCAAGAACGGACTCAGTCATGGTCAGGGAGTCTTGGCAGGGAGGAAAGCGGCAGATTATAGCTGTGACGCCGCCCGACTGACAGCGGTGAGGGGCGGATGGTCGAAATGAACTGTAAAAACCTGGGGTTCAGCGGTAATTAAGGTGGGAGTTGTTATGATTCCGTCACATTTAGCCGTATTTACCCTGACCGCCATGCCCAGTTCATCGCCGCAACTCCCCGCCAGCGCCCTGCCCGACAGCTTCTTCGACCGTGACGCACAAACGCTCGCGCGCGATTTGCTCGGAAAAGTCATACGCCATCGCGTGGGAGAAATCTGGCTTTCGGCGCGAATTATTGAAACCGAAGCGTATTACGTGGCCGAAAAAGGCAGTCACGCGTCATTGGGCTACACAGAAAAGCGTAAGGCTTTGTTTCTGGATGGTGGCCATATCTACATGTACTACGCCCGTGGCGGCGACTCCCTTAACTTCAGCGCCCATGGGCCAGGCAATGCCGTGTTGATCAAATCGGCCTATCCATGGGTCGATGAATTATCCGGCCCGACCAGCCTGGCGCAGATGCTGCTGAACAACCCGAATGCCGACGGCAGCCCGCGCGCCTCGCAAAAGCTGTGCGCCGGCCAGACCCTGCTGTGCAAGGCCTTGGGTCTGAAGGTGCCGATGTGGGACGCCAAGCGCTTCGATCAGGAATTGCTCTACGTTGAAGACGTGGGCCAGGCACCGAGCCAGATCATCCAGACCACCCGCCTGGGCATCCCCAGCGGGCGCGATGAGCACCTGATGTACCGCTTCGTCGATGCTGGCTATGCGCCTTATTGCACGCGGAACCCGCTGCGCCGGGGCCAGGTCGAAGGCCGCGACTATTTTTTGATTTGATAACACGACCTGTAAGCGCCCGGCTTGACGGTGAAGGCGGTCCCATGGGGGCCATCGCCGGCAAACCGGGCGCCTACACGGTGTACGAACTTGGATGGAGTGGATTGTATGGGCCAATGGCTCGATAGCATTACCGGCTGGTTGACCCTGAATCCCGAATGGCTGGCGGTCGCGGTGTTTATCGTCGCCTGCGTGGAATGCCTGGCCATCGCCGGGCTGATCGTGCCGGGCACGGTATTGTTGTTTGCCATTGCCGCACTCGCCGGCAGCGGCGCGCTGTCCCTGAGCGAAACCCTGCTGCTGGGCTTCCTGGGCGGGCTCTTGGGTGACGGGGTTTCCTACTACCTGGGACGACATTTCCACCAGAATATCCGGCGTTTACCTGGCTTGCGCCACCACCCCGAATGGATGAACAGCGCCGAAACCTACTTCCACAAATACGGCATCGCCAGCCTGCTGGTGGGGCGTTTCATCGGCCCGCTGCGGCCCATGCTGCCGATGGTGGCCGGGATGTGCGACATGCCCTTCCCGCGCTTCGCGGCGGTGAGCATCGTTGCCGCGGCCGGCTGGTCGGTGGCCTACCTATTGCCGGGCTGGGCGACCGGCGCGGCCTTCCGCCTGCCGCTGCCCGAGGGTTTCTGGCCTGAGGCCGGTGTTGTGGCGGCCTGTATCGCGGTGGTGGTGGGCCTAAGCCTGAACAGCAGCCTGCGCGGCCATCGTCGCGCCACCTTGTGGATCGGCTGCGCCAGCCTGACGGTATTGATCGCCCTGTTTATCGGCTACCCCCACCTTAATGACTTCGATCAGGGCCTGAGCGCCCTGGTGCAGGAACACCGCAGCCCCTGGCTGGACGAAGTGATGGTGCGCATCACCCAGTTGGGCGAGTTCAAGAAGATGTTCGTAGCCAGCGCTATCTTTACCGGCCTGCTGCTACTGGCGCGGCAATGGCGTCATGCGATTTTTGTTGGCGTGACCCTCGCCGGTGCGGCGGTAATCAACACCGGGACCAAGCTGTTCTTCGCCCGTGGCCGCCCGGAAATCCTCACCGACCCGCTGACCAGCTTCAGCATGCCCAGCGGCCACGCGTCCGGCGCGTTCGCGTTTTTCCTGGCGCTGGCGATCCTGGCCGGTCGCGGGCAACCGATCCGGCTGCGCCTGACGTGGATGCTGCTGGGCTGCATCCCGGCAGCCTTCATTGCGCTGTCGCGGGTCTACCTCGGCGCCCACTGGCCCACGGACATCCTCGCCGGCACGCTGTTGGCAATGACGGTGTGCGCGTTCAGCCTGGGCATCAGCCAATACCGAAGCCCGCTGCCGGCGATGTCGCAAAAGACCTGGTGGCTGTTGCTGCCGGCATTGGTCGCGGTGCTGAGCTTCATCGCGTTGACCGGTACCCCCCATGCTCTGCTGCGCTACGCCTATTAGGTGAACAGTTCGCCCTGCAACTCGTCGAGCAACATCTGGATCGCATCCAACCGCTGCTGCGGGTCGTCGAGTTGCAGCAGGTCGATCTTGTCGGTCTCAGTGAAAGGCAGCAGATACGCCAACTGATTGCCCAAGGCTTGCTGCCCCTCGGCGTGGGCGTCCATGTCCAGCGAAGCCACCATCGGGTGCTCGGCCAATGCCTGCAGCAGCGCCAGCAAATCGGCGTCCTCTTCCTCCAGCGGCTGGTCCGGCAGTTCTTCGAGCCACTGCACGTCGGCCACCAGCAATTGGTCCTTCTGCACGCCGGCGTCCCGTACCCGGAACCTACGACCGCCTTCGACACGAATGCCCAGCAGGCCGTTGTCCTGCTGCTTGAAGTCGCGAATCAGCGCTTCACAGCCGATCAGCGCGTAGCCGTCCGGGGCCATGCCCACTTCCTTGCCGTCGAGGATGCACACCACGCCAAAGCCTTCGCCCTTTTTCATGCAGCGACTGATCATATCCAGGTAGCGCGCCTCGAATATCTGCAGGTCGAGGGTGCAACCAGGGAACAGCACGGTATTGAGCGGGAACAGCGCCAGACTCATAAAGGTTTCCTTAAACCCGGTTTAAACGATCACGGACACGGCTAGCGGCAGGAACACTGCCGTGGCCACACCCATCAGACTCATGGCCAGCGCTGCAAAGGCGCCGCACTCTTCGCTTTCCTGCAGCGCCACCGACGTGCCGACGGCGTGGGCGGTCATGCCCAGCGCCATGCCGCGCGCCTCGGGGCTGTGCACGCCCAGGCGTGACAGGTACGCCGGGCCGATCATCGCACCGATCACGCCGGTGATCAGCACAAACACCGCCGCCAGCGCGGCCACGCCACCGATCTGCTCGGCCACCAGCATGGCGATCGGCGAAGTCACCGACTTGGGCGCCATGGTCATCAGCATCATGTGTTCGGCGCCGAACCACCAGCCCAGCAGCACACACAGGCCGGTGGCCAACACCCCGCCTATCACCAGCGTAGTAAAAATCGGCCAGAACAATTGGCGAATGCGCCGCAGGTTCAGGTAAAGCGGCACCGCCAGCGCCACCGTCGCCGGGCCGAGCAGGATGCCCATGATCTCGGTGCTCTTGCGGTACTCGGCGTAGCTCAGGCCACAGCTGATCAGCACACCGATCACCAGCAACATCGAGACCAGCACCGGTTGCAGGAAGATCCAGCGGGTTTTCTCGAAGCCAGCCAGCACCAACTGGTACGCACCAAGGGTGATACCGATGCCAAACAAGGGATGGTGAATCACCGCCGTCCACGCGCCGTGCCAGTCGAAGGTCATTGGTCCTTCTCCTTGCGCTTGACCATCTGCTGCATCAGCACGCCGACAAAGCCCATGGCAATCACCAGCGACAGCACCAGCGCGCCGACAATGGCCCAGAAGTCAGCAGCGATGTCCTTGGCATACACCATCACCCCCACCGCGGGCGGCACCAGCAGCAACGGCAAGTAACGCAACAAGCTGCTGGCCGCCAGGCTCAGCGGCTCGCCAACTTCGCCTCGCCACACCAGAAAGCCGAGCATCAGCAGCAGCCCGATGATCGGCCCCGGCAGCACCGGCAACAGCAAATGGTTGATCGCGGTGCCGATCAGTTGAAACAGCACCAGCCAGGTCAGGCCACGTAACAGCATCCGTTCTTCCCCCCTCAGGACTCGCCCGCATTATAAGCACGCCAGCCCTATGCACCGGCATTCGCCAAAAGCATGGTGGGTTGACCGGGCTGATTGGCCATGATGATCTACATTGGTTCTCTGTAACCCATAAAAACAGCACCGATGAACCAAGGAGAGACGCAATGCCCTATGTACCCGTAGCGCAGCTCAAAGATTATGTCGGCAAGGAACTGGGACGTTCCGAATGGCTCACCATCGACCAGGCGCGTATCAACCTGTTCGCCGAAGCCACTGGCGATCATCAGTTCATCCACGTCGACCCGGTCAAGGCCGCACAAACCCCGTTTGGCAGCACCATCGCCCACGGTTTCCTGTCGCTGTCGCTGATGCCCAAGCTGATGGAAGACCTGCTGATCGTGCCCGAAGGCCTGAAGATGGCCGTCAACTATGGCCTGGACAGCGTGCGCTTCATCCAGCCGGTGAAGGTCAACTCCAAGGTGCGCCTGAACGTGACCCTCAATGACGTCACCGAGAAAAAGCCCGGCCAATGGCTGCTCAAGGCCACTGCCACCCTGGAAATCGAAGGGCAGGAAAAACCGGCCTACATTGCGGAGTCGTTGTCACTCTACTTCGTGTAAGGCCGGTGGCACAAAACCTCACTTGTGGTGAGCGGCCTGGCCCCGCGCTGGGCTGCGAAGCAGCTCCAGAACCTGCAACCTGATGCTTCCTGAAGGAACGAGTTGCCTGTATTTGGGGCGGCTACGCCACCCAACGCGGGGCAAGCCCGCACACCACAAATTCATGTATGAAACTCGCAGCTGCGGCATACTCGGCGCTCAATTATCCGGATCCCGCTATGCGCCCACTCGCTCCCCTCGCCCTTGCCCTGTTGCTCACCGCTTGCGGAGACGGCGAATCGCTGTTGCCGCCCGATGCGCGCCTGCCCGACGGCGGCCGTTACCGGGGCGATGTGGTCGATGGCTTGCTGCAAGGCCAGGGCCGCGTGGACTACCCCAACGGCAGTTGGTACGCCGGCCAGTTCGACAAAGGCCAGTGGCACGGCCAGGGCGAGTGGCATGGCAGCAATGGCGAAGTCTATAAAGGCCAGTTCCAGCAGGGCCTGTTCGATGGCCAGGGCAGCCTGACCACCGCAGGCAGCCACTATGTGGGCGGTTTCAAGAACGGTCGACGCAACGGCGAAGGTACCCTCAAAGAGGGCCAGATGACCTATCGCGGCGAATTCAAGGACGACCAGTATTCCGGCCTCGGTCGCCTGGAGCTGGCGGACGGCAGCCAGTACCAGGGCCAGTTCGCCCACGGCAAACCGAATGGCGAAGGCCAGCGCAACGACGACAGCGGCAACCAGTTCAGCGGCCATTTCGTCGATGGCCAACTGGAAGGCAACGGCACCTTCAACAGCGCCGATGGCGATATTTATGTCGGCCAGTTCAAGCAGAACCAGCTCAATGGCAAGGGCCGCTACGAGAACGCTGATGGCGACGTGTGGATCGGCCAGTTCAAGGAAGGTGCGCTCAGCGGCAAGGGCGAGTTGATCGGTGTCGACGGCAGCCACTATGTCGGCCAGTTCAGCGATTGGCGCTTTACCGGTGAAGGCCGCCTGAACCTTACTGACGGCAGCTTCTATATCGGCGGTTTCGACAGCGACAGCTACCAAGGCAAAGGCACCCTGGTGCTTACCGACGGCAGCGTGCAGGCCGGCACCTGGGTGAACGGCCTGCGCGTGCGTGACGCCGATGGAAAACTGCTGCCCGACCCACTGGAGATCGGCGTGCTGGCCCAGGGCCACCTGCTCGACACCGCCCTCGCCGCCGTACCCGCCTCTACCCCCGCCGTCGAGCTGTATACCCTGGCCGTGGCCGGCGATGGCAAGCAGAGCGTGTTCCTGCGTGAAGCCGATTACGTCAGTAACATGCTCGCTACCCGCTTTGGCGCGCGGGGGCAGATTCGCCTGGTCAATCACCGCGACCACATCGCCGACCGCCCCCTGGCCACCCGCGAAAGCCTGCGTCGCGCCGTGCTGACCCTGGCCGAACGCACCGGCCCGGAAGACCTGGTGTTTATCTACATGACCAGCCACGGCACCCACGAACACGAATTGGTGCTGGACCAACCGCGCATGGAGCTGGCTGACCTGCCCGCCGATGAGCTGGCCGCAGTGCTGGCGCCGCTGAAGAACCGCGACAAGATCGTGGTGATTTCCGCCTGTTACTCCGGTGGTTTCATCCCGGCCTTGAAAGATGAGCGCACCCTGATCATGACCGCCTCCCGGGCCGACCGTGTGTCCTTCGGTTGTTCCGAGGAGGCCGACTTCACCTACTTCGGCGACGCCCTCTTCGCCCAAGCCTTCAACCAGACCGACGACTTGCAGCAAGCCTTCAAGCTGGCGCAACTGCATGTGGCCGAACGCGAACAGGCGGACAACTTCGAAGCCTCCGAGCCGCAGATCTGGGCCCCCAAGGGTGTGATCGCCCATTGGCAATTATTACGCAAACAGCAGGCACGAAAGGCGCTCGAAAGCGTCTCAATGAATAGCAAGGAAGCCATAGGCAACTAAGCTGAACTGTGTAACAAGGGGGAAACACCATGTACCTGACGCCTCAGCATATCTTGCTCGCCGGAGCCTCCGGCCTTACCGGCGAACACCTGCTCGATCGCCTGCTCAACGAACCCACCGTGACCCGCGTGCTCGCACCCAGCCGCAGGCCATTGGCCGAACACCCCCACCTGGAAAACCCGGTCGGCGACCCAGCGGTGTTCCTGCCGCAACTGAGCGGCCCGGTGGACCTCGCCTTCTGCTGCCTGGGCACCACCATCAAACAAGCCGGCTCCGAAGCCGCCTTCCGCGCCGTCGACCTGGACATGGTCGTGGCGTTCGCCAAGCGTGCGCGGGAAATGGGCGCGCGGCACCTAATCGTGATCAGCGCGATCGGCGCAGACCCGAAGTCTTCGATCTTCTACAACCGCGTCAAAGGGGAAATGGAAGAGGCACTCAAAGCCCAGGACTGGCCACAACTGACCATCGTGCGGCCATCGTTGCTGTTGGGGGAACGCTTGGAACCACGCCTGGCAGAACAACTTGCCGGCCCGTTGTCGCGACTGATTCCCGGCAAATACCACGGCATCGAAGTGTGCGAACTGGCCCGGGCCATGTGGCGCCTGGCGCTGGAAGAACAGGATGGGGTGCGGGTGGTGGAGTCGGATGAGTTGCGTAAGCTCGGTAAATAATCCGGTTTAACGACCTGACAGAGATCCAAGTGTGAGCGCGGGCTGGCTCGCGAAGGGGGCGTGTCAGTCGATGCATGAGCTGCCTGACCCACCGCATTCGCGGGCAAGCCCGCTCCCACATTTGATGGGGTTCACACAGTTCCAAATGGTGGAGTCTACATTGGATGGGGTTCACACAGTTCCAATGTGGGAGTTCTACATTTGATGGGGCTCATACAGTTCCAATGTGGAAGCTCTACATTTGATGGGGCTCATACAGCTCCAATGTGGAAGCTCTACATTTGATGGGGTTCACACAGTTCTAATGTGGGAGTTCTACATTGGATGGGGTTCACACAGTTCCAATGTGGGAGTTCTACATTGGATGGGGTTCACACAGTTCCAATGTGGAAACTCTACATTTGATGGGGTTCACACAGTTCCAATGTGGGAGTTCTACATTGGATGGGGTTCACACAGTTCTAATGTGGGAGTTCTACATTGGATGGGGTTCACACAGTTCCAATGTGGGAGTTCTACACTGGATGGGGTTCACACAGTTCCAATGTGGGAGTTCTACATGGGATGGGATTCACACAGTTCCAATGTGGGAGTTCTACATTGGATGGGGTGCACACAGTTCTAATGTGGGGGTTCTACATTTGATGGGGTGCACACAGTTCCAATGTGGGAGCTCTACATTTGATGGGGTTCACACAGTTCCAATGTGGGAGTTCTACATTGGATGGGGTTCACACGGTGCCAATGTGGGAGCCGGGCTTGCCCGCGATGAGGCCAGCCCAGGCACTACACCTCTAAAGGCCACCTGTGGCGTTAAACCCAACGCCCAACACCGTCAACACCGACAGCGGTAACAACAGGGTATCGAGCAACGCACTCGCCGGCAGGTCCACACCCGGATAAGCCGGCGCCTCGGCACCAAATCTGTCCATGGCGCAACAGCCGCCATTCATGGCATACAAGTCCAACCGCGTGCCGGCATACACCACCGGCGCGTTTGGTTTAGCTGCGTCCAAGGTGCGCGCGGTGGCGCAGCCCGTGAGGTGCAACGCCAACACCATCAGCAGCGCCTTATTCATCGCTGCTCAAATGGTGTTCGCCCCAACGTGGCAGCATGTCCTGTGGGATGTTCAGCAAGTTGAGAATGCGCGCCACCACAAAGTCCACCAGGTCATCGATGGTCTGTGGCTGGTGATAGAAACCGGGCGAGGCCGGCAAAATCGTCACGCCCATGTTCGACAGCTTGAGCATGTGCTCCAGGTGAATGCTCGAATACGGCGCCTCACGTGGCACTAGGATCAACTGCCGGCGCTCCTTCAAGGTCACGTCCGCCGCGCGTTCGATCAAGTTGTTGCAGGCCCCCGTGGCAATCGCCGACAAGGTGCCCGTGGAACACGGCACCACCACCATCGCCGCCGGCGCGCCTGAGCCGGACGCCACCGGCGACATCCAGTCTTCTTTACCGTAGACCTTGATCTGCCCCGCCGCCGCACCGGTGTATTCGGTGAGAAAGGCCTGCATTGTCTGCACCTTGGGCGGCAACGCGACGTCAGTCTCGGTGGCCATCACCAACTGCGCGGCCTTGGAGATCAGGAAGTGCACCTCACGGTCTTCACGCACCAGGCAATCGAGCAGGCGCAAACCATAGGGCGCGCCTGAGGCGCCGGTCATGGCCAGCGTGACGCGCTCTGGGCCGCTCATTTCAGCGCCTCGGCCAGTTTGCCGTGCAGGCCACCAAAGCCGCCGTTGCTCATCACCACCACGTGGGTGCCCGGTTTAGCTTGCTGCTTGACGTGTTCGATGATGCCTTCGATGGAGTCACATACGGTGGACGGCACCGTGCACAGCGCGGCAATCCCCGGCAGGTCCCAGCCAAGGTTGGCCGGTGCGTACCAGACCACCTGGTCGGCGTCGTTGACGCTTTCCGGCAGGCCGTCGCGGTGGGCGCCGAGTTTCATGGAGTTGGAACGCGGCTCCACAATCGCAATGATCGGCGCGTCGCCAACCCGCTTGCGCAGGCCATCCAGGGTGGTGGCAATGGCCGTCGGGTGGTGGGCAAAGTCGTCGTAGATGGTAATCCCATTCACATCGGCGACTTTTTCCATGCGCCGCTTCACGCTCTTGAACGCGCTGAGCGCGGCGATGCCCATGGACGGCACCACGCCCACATGCCGCGCAGCCGCCAGAGTGACCAAGGCGTTGGCGACGTTGTGCTGGCCAGTCATGTCCCACTCGACAATGCCTTGGGCCTCGCCTTCGAACAGCACTTCAAAACGGGAACCGTCTTCGCTGAGCAGCTTGACCTGCCACTGCCCGCCCGCGCCGGTGGTTTGCACCGGGGTCCAGCAGCCCATCTCGATCACACGCTGCAGGGCAGGCTCGGTGGTCGGGTGGATCACCAGGCCTTCGCTTGGAATGGTGCGCACCAAGTGGTGGAACTGCCGCTCGATGGCAGGCAGGTCGGGGAAGATGTCGGCGTGATCGAACTCAAGGTTGTTCAGGATCGCCGTACGCGGGCGGTAGTGAACGAACTTGGAGCGCTTGTCGAAGAAGGCGCTGTCGTATTCATCCGCTTCGATCACAAAAAACGGTGTGTCGCCCAAGCGCGCCGACACCGAGAAATTCTGCGGCACGCCGCCAATCAGGAAGCCCGGGCTCATGCCCGCATGCTCAAGCACCCAGGCCAGCATGCTGCTGGTGGTGGTCTTGCCGTGAGTGCCGGCGACAGCAAGTACCCAGCGGCCTTGCAGCACGTGGTCGGCCAGCCACTGCGGGCCAGATACATAAGGCAAACCTTTGTTGAGCACATATTCGACTGCTGGGTTGCCCCGCGACATGGCATTGCCGATCACCACCAGGTCCGGTACCGGGTCGAACTGCGACGGGTCGTAGCCTTGGGTCAACTCAATGCCCTGAGCCTGCAACTGCGTGCTCATGGGTGGGTAGACGTTGGCATCGGAGCCGGTGACGTGATGACCCAGTTCTTTGGCCAGAACCGCCATCGAGCCCATGAACGTGCCGCAAATACCGAGAATATGAATGTGCATAGTCGACCTCGTAAAACATCGAGGCAGGTTAGCGCAGGGCGGGGGAAATCGCACTCTTTAGGTGAGCCGCCCACGCTATGCGACGGCTTGTTTATGCGGTGCTGGCACCTTCGTCAGCGCGTCACGTATGGCAGCTATTTTTTTCTCAATTGTATTCAGTCGATCCGCAACGCCGCCGTTGCCCTGACTGACGGAGGCTTCGTGTTTGTACGGTTTGAAAAAAACCTCATAAGCCTGTGCAAGATCAATGGTGAGCTCCTCGAGCAACGCCAGGAAAGCCTCCAACTGGTCGACGACCTGCAGCGGTTCGCTGGACCATTTCGGGATGTCTACCACAACACCCGGCGCCAATTGCAACGACAACGTACCCAACTCACCGGCGCCCCGCGTTGCAGCGTCGAGACGAGCTCGAAGGGCAGGGTCAACGGGTGCAACTATCGGCCCCAGGTCCACTACTTCTACGTCGCCGGGGTTAACACCGCCGTCAGGTGCGGCAGGACGCTCGTAGTGTTTTTGGAAAGCAATTTGCGTCTCAGTGATAGCAGCGTCTAAGCCAGCATCGGTCACCGCCTCAGTTACCCGGCGCTCGAACGGACCGACAGAAGCGGAAGGAGAGTGCCGGGCAAAGCCCTTCAATGGCGCGCCGTATGGCGTTTGAGTCACAGGGTCGAAGGCATACCATTTTCCGTTGCGCTCCACGGCGATGACGTTAACCGCATCGCCATTAGCGCCCAACGGCCTGTAGAGGCCTTCGGCAATCCCGTGATTGTTGCCTATTTGGGGAAGATCAAAACTGCCGCCGCGCCCGCCAAGACGGCTGACCTTTTTAAAGCCTGCCTTACCCAGTTTAAATACACCACGGCCCACGTCATAAATATCTGCTAGAGGGTTAAGCGCCTTCACGCCGGCCTTGCCAAACCCCTTGATGAAGTTCAGCGTTGTACCCAATCCGGCTCTAACACCGTGCTTGACGCCTTGGAGCCCGCCTTTTAGCCCCGGAATAAAAAAGCCAAACAAATCCAGCACTAAATTGAAGAAACCTTCAGCGGGCCTGCCATTCACAAAGCTTTCAACCGCATTGTAGAAAGGAATCAATCCTAAAAAGAACGCCTTGACGGCCTCTGAACGCGCGCTTTCCCGCTCTTGCTCTGTGCTGCCATTGGCTGTTGTTTTCGCCTCATCCAAGCCTCGCGTGAAATAAGCACCGACAGCGGCTGACAGTTCATCGGTTTTAGGCGAAAAAAAAGTCGCCGGCGGGGCGGGATGCTTTCCGGGTATACCGGCCTCCAACGATTTGGAGGGGTAGATACGATAGGCGGAAAAGTCTACCGGGTCGTTTTTCGGCGATGTACTACCGACTGTGCTCCACAGGATAGTGACCGACGGTTCTTTACCGCCCGGCGAATCAGGCAGCGACATCGAGAAGTACAAACGAGAGCCTGGAAACTGCAGGCCAGGCCTGGAAGGGTCGGCATCCTTGATGATTCGGCCCATCGCCGGTGAATACAGATAATGACAAACCGTCCCATCACGTTCAGCCCTGATAAGTACCGCGCCGCTGCGTATATACGCTTGAATTTTATGATCAACGCTGACAGGGCCCTGATTGGCATTGGGCTTCTGGAGGGTGAATGTCGTGACCTTGCCGTATTCAATCAGCCGCCGGTCATCGAGCGGGAGCAATGAGAGCTGATATTTGAACTGCGCGGCAAAACCGTCTTTGAGCCCTTGGGTGTATTTGTCGAAGCTTTCATCAAACTGCTGTTTGATGTTTGGCAACTTCGGAAAGCCTACATTCACTTTCACGGTATTGAAGTCAAGGTCGCTGGATATCCAGAAGTGCTTACCCAGGTCGCCTGACATGTAAATATCCAGCAGCGAATAGGCTTTTCGGCCAGGCGACCCCGGTGGGACATTCGCCAGCAGCTTCTGCTCAAAAAAAGCTTCATTTTCGACGCCATACACGCGCCGCAGCTCGACGAGTGCCAACTCTCGTCGGGTTGGCATCGGCGTGGACAGCGCATCAATGGAATCAGCCAAAGCCTTATGCTGTGCTTGCATGGCCTTCAATGCGCTTTCGACTTCCTGGGGGGTGTACGCATCATCACTTTTTTCAACAATGACGCCGTTGGCAATACCCCAGTCGATAACGGCCGTCATCTGAGCGAGTTGTTGCTGACGCTTTTCAAGCTCCGAAACAGGCGCTATCTCATCGTCTTTCATGATCTGCGCATAGGTTTTCGTAGACGTCGATCCCGGGTCACTCGCCTCTTGGCGAGCCACCGCTGCACTGAAGGTGGCCCATTGGTGGGAACCATACACCAGCGCCGAGGGCAGATCCTTTACCAGAAACTCGGGGGCGGACACCGACAACAGTTGAAAAGCGATGATTTTGGCATTGGCTTCGCCGAACCGGGTGGCTAGATGCGCTTCAAAACGCGTGACAATTTGCGCAGCGCTGTAACCCCAGTTGTCTGGCTGACGCAACGAGTACCCAGCCAGATTATTACGCTCCAGGCCTCCTGCCGAATCCACATCCAACAATAGCGCGCTAAGCAGTACTTCCTGCAGACTGGTAGCCGTGGGTACTGCGTCGATGCTGTCCTGGAGTAACCTGGCCAACGCAAGACCTTCTGGAGAATCGAGAATGGCTTTAAGGGTTTTTTCAGGTTCATCCTTACCAGACCGTAAAGGTTCAGGAAGGGTAAGCCGCAAGCGTTCGATAAGGCTCGGCACACCGCTGGTGTCATCAGTGCTTACTTTCGGTTGAGCGGCTTTCCAAGTGGCAACTATCTGGCGTAATTTGGCCTGGGCGTCAGCCGCCAAAGGGACGTCTTTAGTTAGCAGCCCACCATAATCAGCCACGTGTGAAGATGAAGAAGACGCTGCACTGCGTCGATAGCGTGAAGGGGGGGAAGTTTTGGATATATCGGGAGGAGTTGCACCCTCAAACTTATTATCTATCGGCGATTCAGACTGAGGGTAGAGCGACATAAAACGTGATGAATCCAGATGATTGGAAATCATAGCGACACCTCCGAAAGCGATTGCGCGTTACCGGGCAATGTTTCAGAAAAGCCTGTCACAGATACTCCATTCAGCGTCAGGCTTATCACCAATGACCGTCGACTATACCTCCCCTATCGACGCTGAGAAATTAACATGCACTGCAAAAGCCAACAGCGAAATCCTGCACTAAGCCGTTCACTCTTTACTGGCAGGCTTGTCCATTTTTAGCAAGATATCAGCCTGTGCCTTATTCAGCTTGGCTATTCGTGCCTCGAGTGTGTCCATACGACTTTCCAGTCCGTCAAGCCCTTGGGCAGCGGGTTCAATAGCCAGATGAGGTTTGAAGAAAACTTCATATTGGTTGGCAACTTCCTTCGTATGCTGTTCAGCGAAGTCCAATAGGTTCTCAAGTTGGGTCATACGCTCAAGCGGATCTTTCGACCAGTTTTGATTCGGCACGAATCCCGTTTCGGTATCCCCAAACTTGAGCGCCATCGACTGATTGGACACCGTGAACGCCAGGACCTGAGCCTCATTCATTCTCGCATAGAGCTTATCGAGGTC
Organism: Pseudomonas pergaminensis; assembly: GCF_024112395.2. Lineage (NCBI taxonomy): Bacteria > Pseudomonadati > Pseudomonadota > Gammaproteobacteria > Pseudomonadales > Pseudomonadaceae > Pseudomonas > Pseudomonas pergaminensis. Next base: position 5,849,922 of record NZ_CP078013.2, read on the forward strand.
AGGGGTCGCCGGCGCCTCTGGACGTTCGACCACTGACTTCCCGCTGGGCGTCGGCGGAATCATGGGTTGAGGCAGATACGAAGCCTTGATTTGTTCGGAAGCGGCCGTAGACCCAGCATATGCCCCAATGTTAATTGGCGCAGACACCACCCCTGTTATCCCAGCACTGATCGCTGCATCGCGCGCGACACGCGCCGCAGATGGCGACGATGGAATCACGCCCGACTTGACCATTTTTTCGGCATTCATCATCCGGGTCGTGGCTTCCGCAATCGTCATTTTAGGCGTAGCAGCGGGCGCTGGCACTTTGTTCTTCCAATCGAGGACCTTTTGGCTGATTGTGGGCGGAAGCAGATGTTCATGAGGTTCGTTATTGCCCTTGACGGCACTGGCCTTATCCCTTGCTACCTTGCCGTTCTTATCGAGCGGTCTTCCAGTGCTATCAATCAGAAAGCCTTCTCGATTGACGCGCTTTCCGTCCCTATCGACCAAGTGCCCCTCAGTATTGACCAAGCGGCCCGAGTGATCGACCAAGCGGCCTTGGGTATCGACGAGTTGATTTTTCTCATTGATAAGCTTGCCTTGGGTATTTATCAAATGCCCCTTTTCATTGATCAAACGGCCCTTATTATCGATCGCCTGACCACTGTTATTAACCCGCTGCCCCTGTGCATTGATCCGCTGGTTATTCGAATTAATCAGATGACCTTGTTTATTAACCGCCTGCCCTTTGTCATTGAGTAACTGACCTTGTTTATTGACCAGTTGCCCTTGCTTATTATAAGAGCTGCCTGGAGGCGCGTAATGCGGAATCGCTTTAGGCGGCACCGGCGGAGGTTTGGGCAAGTGAGCGGGGGGTGGTTTGATTAGCGGCATATCGTCACCTCATAATAAACAGGTATTAAACCCAATAGCGAAGCCTTATGACTTCTGTTCATTACGTGGTCACCGGCAGCAAAACAGTTCCCTGCAGCCTGTACAAGCCACAGCCTATTAGATAAATCGCCACTACCCGAGTTAGACAGCGTTACTTCAGGGCACACTTACATTAACTGGATACCGCCACAGGCCGTTTGATTTTATACTTGCGCAATTTCCTATAAAGCGTATTACGACTTATACCCAGCGCTTGCGCCGTGTACGTCATATGCCAGTGCCGTTGCTCTAATGCCGTCAGCAACGTCTGTCGTTCGGCATCATCGAGGGGTGACTCGCTGGCGTGTTGAACAGGGGGGCATTGCACCATAGCGGGCAGATCCAACAACCCTATCCGTCCGTCATCGCTGAGTGCCACCAGTGTGCGCAATACCGTGCGCAACTGACGAACATTGCCCGGCCAGGCGAAGGCCAGCAATGCCTCGCGCGCTGCGGGCTCCACACTGACCGGTTGCTCACCGGCCTCCTCCCCCAGGAGGAAGTCCAGCAGTTGCGACTTGTCACTGCGCTCGCGTAACGCCGGCAAGCCGATTTCCAGGCCGTTAAGACGGTAATACAGGTCTTCGCGGAAGCTGCCGTCCCGCACGCGCTCATGCAAATTACGGTGCGTGGCGCTGATAACCCGGACATCCACGGCTTGAGGCTCGCCCCCGATGGGGACCACCAGGCGATCCTCCAGCACCCTTAATAGACGGGTCTGCAAAGCCAGTGGCATATCGCCGATTTCGTCAAGGAAGAGAGTGCCACCGTCGGCCTGTTGGAGCTTACCGCGCATGCCATCCTTGAGGGCACCAGTGAAACTGCCGCCACGATAGCCGAATAACTCGCTTTCAATCAGGCTTTCCGGAATGGCGGCGCAATTGAGCGCTACAAACGCTTTATCGGTGCGCTGACTGGCACGGTGCACGGCCTTGGCGAAGGCTTCTTTACCGGAGCCGGTTTCGCCATTGATGAGCAGTGGCACATCACGCTCAAACACCCGCAGCGCTTTGCGAAAGTCATTTTGCAGCGCCGGATCGCCCAGGCAAATGCCGGACAACTGAGGCGGCACCGGCTTGGCCATGGGGGCAGGCACGCTGCGAGACTGACCGCGCAGTGCGGCGAACAGTGGCCGTCCATCACGGGTGCGCAGCGGCCAACTGGCCGTGGCATTGGCGCTGGCTCGACCGAGCAGTTGGTCCAGGGAGCAATCGAAAAACGCTTCCACCGGTTGCCCCAGCAAACCGCCGCGCAGTTGCCCCAGCAGGTTCATCGCGCTCTGGTTGACCGCGCAGATCCGGCCTTCACCGTCGAACGCCAACAGCCCTTCGCTGAACAACCCCACCGACTCGGCCTGCAAATGAAAACGCAGCAACCAGTGGTTTTCAAAATGCCGCAGGAAGTAACAACTCTCGATCATCTTCGCCGACAGATTGACCAGCGCCATGGTGTGAAACTGGCTCTGACGCGACACCGCCTCCCGTGCGGATGACACATCCAGCACCGCCAGCAAATCACCATGGGGGTCGAACACCGGGCTGGCCGAACAGGTCAGCCCGGTGTGCCGGCCACGAAAATGCTCATCACGGTGAATGGTCAGGGACTGGCGCTCCACCAGGCAGGTGCCGATGCCGTTGGTGCCTTCGCACGCCTCGCTCCAATCGGCGCCCAGCCACAGCCCGGCGCGTTCGAAGATCTTGCGCTCGGACGGCGCGGTGACACAGTTGAGGATCACGCCCCGCGAATCGGTCAGCAACACCGCATGGCCAGCGCCCGAGAGCTGCTGGTGCAGGCTGTTCATCTCACTGCCGGCGATATGCAGCACCTGTTGCAGGCGCTCGCGGCTTTCCAGCAGGCGCCCGTGTTCCAGCACGGTGGGGGCAATGGTTTGCGCAGGGTCGAGGTGATAGTCCTCCAGACAACGCAGCCAGGAGCGGGCGATGGAGGGATCGCTGGATGGATCGCGACCATGGGCCACGGTGAGGACTTGCTGGGCATGGCGACTGAAATGATCGTTGTGCATTTCTTATTATTCTCCCTGCGTGAGAACGCCCAGCATCCCCCAGGCCTCCCGCCATTGCAATCCCGGGCAGACTCACCGGTCACCGGCTGTATCAAAGGTGGCACAAACTGTCACACCGCCTGTACCACCCTTGGTACAGCAACGCCTTGCAACAAACCCTAAACCCTTGATTTACCTGGCCCGCAAAGCAGTGGCCCAACCTTTGCTCTACGCTTTATAACGCGCTCGTTGCGCTGCACTCCCAATAAACATAAGAGCCAGGAGATACCCACCATGCGTTACGCACACCCCGGTACTGAAGGCGCCATCGTTTCGTTCAAGGCCAAGTACGGCAACTACATCGGTGGCGAATTCGTTGCGCCGGTCGATGGCAACTATTTCACCAACACCTCTCCGGTCAACGGCAAGCCTATCGCCGAGTTCCCGCGTTCCACCGCCAAAGACATCGACAAAGCACTGGACGCCGCCCACGCCGCCGCTGACGCCTGGGGCAAAACCTCGGCCCAGGACCGCTCGCTGGTCCTGCTGAAGATCGCCGACCGCATCGAACAGAACCTCGAACTGCTGGCCATCACCGAAACCTGGGACAACGGCAAGGCCGTGCGTGAAACCCTCAACGCCGACATCCCGCTGGCAGCCGACCACTTCCGCTACTTCGCCGGCTGCATCCGCGCCCAGGAAGGCACCAGCGCCGAGATCAACGAACACACCGCCTCCTACCACTTCCACGAACCACTGGGCGTGGTTGGCCAGATCATCCCGTGGAACTTCCCGCTGCTGATGGCCGCATGGAAACTCGCCCCGGCCCTGGCCGCCGGTAACTGCGTGGTGCTCAAGCCTGCCGAGCAAACCCCGCTGGGCATCAACGTGCTGCTGGAAGTGATCGGCGACCTGCTGCCACCGGGCGTGCTGAACGTGGTGCACGGTTTCGGCAAGGAAGCCGGCGAAGCGCTGGCGACCAGCAAGCGCATTGCCAAGATTGCCTTCACCGGCTCCACGCCCGTGGGCTCGCACATCATGCATGCGGCGGCCGAGAACATCATTCCATCCACTGTGGAACTGGGCGGCAAATCGCCGAACATCTTCTTCGCCGACATCATGAAAGCCGAACCTTCGTTCATCGAAAAGGCAGCCGAAGGCCTGGTGCTGGCGTTCTTCAACCAGGGCGAAGTGTGCACCTGCCCTTCCCGCGCGCTGGTGGAAGAGTCGATCTACGACGACTTCATGAAAGTCGTGATGAAGAAGATCGAGTCGATCAAACGTGGCGACCCGCTCGACACCGACACCATGGTCGGCGCCCAGGCGTCCGAGCAGCAGTTCGACAAGATCCTGTCCTACCTGGAAATCGCCAAGGGCGAAGGCGCGCAACTGCTCACCGGCGGCAAGGTCGAGAAGCTCACCGGTGATATGGCTGGCGGCTATTACATCCAGCCGACCCTGCTCAAGGGCACCAATGAAATGCGCGTGTTCCAGGAAGAAATCTTCGGCCCGGTGGTGAGCATCACCACCTTCAAGGACGAAGCCGAAGCCCTGGCCATTGCCAACGACACCGAGTTCGGCCTGGGCGCCGGGGTGTGGACCCGCGACATCAACCGCGCCTACCGCATGGGCCGGGCGATCAAGGCGGGCCGCGTGTGGACCAACTGCTACCACCTGTACCCGGCGCACGCCGCGTTCGGCGGTTACAAGAAGTCCGGCGTGGGGCGTGAAACGCACAAGATGATGTTGGATCACTACCAGCAGACCAAGAACTTGCTGGTGAGCTACGACATTAATCCGCTGGGCTTCTTCTAACTTAGCCTCCTAGCAGGCGACCCGCTCTCCACCTGAAATGAGATCAAGTGTGGGAGCTGGCTTGCCTGCGAAAGCGGTGTATCAGCCAAGTAGGTGTTAGCTGACCAAACGCTTTCGCAGGCAAGCCAGCTCCCACATTTGAACTTCGCAAGTAGCTGCTACCTCATTCGGCACACAGAGGCCGAGTTAAAAACAATAAGAATGGAAGGTACTTTCCAATGCCTAGCGAACCCACTGGATCCTCCGTCGACTTCGAAAAAGTCGGCACCGACTACTTCCAACAACGCGAATTGAAAAAAGGTGCTGCCGGCTGGGTGCTGCTGGTCGGCCTTGGCGTCGCCTACGTGATCTCCGGCGACTACGCCGGTTGGAACTTCGGCCTGGCCCAAGGCGGCTGGGGCGGGATGTTCCTCGCCACTTTACTGATGGCCACCATGTACCTGTGCATGTGTTTTTCCCTGGCCGAACTGTCTTCCATGATCCCCACCGCCGGCGGTGGCTACGGCTTTGCCCGCAGCGCCTTCGGGCCCTGGGGCGGGTTCCTCACCGGCACCGCGATCCTGATCGAATACGCCATCGCGCCCGCCGCCATCGCGGTGTTTATCGGCGCGTATTGCGAGTCGCTGTTCGGCATCGGCGGCTGGATGATCTACCTGGCGTTCTACATCATCTTTATTGGCATCCACATCTTCGGCGTCGGCGAAGCCTTGAAGTTGATGTTTGTGATTACTGCCGTGGCCGCGATTGCCCTGGGCGTGTTCCTGGTGTCGATGGTGCCGCACTTTAATGTCGCCAACCTGCTGGACATCCCGGTGACCGAAGCCAAGGGCGCCAGCACCTTCCTGCCGTTTGGTTACGTGGGTGTGTGGGCGGCGATTCCCTATGCCATCTGGTTCTTCCTCGCCGTAGAAGGCGTGCCCCTGGCCGCCGAAGAAACCAAGAACCCCAAGCGCGACCTGCCGCGCGGTCTGATCGGCGCCATTGTGGTGCTGACCAGTTTTGCCTTGCTGATCCTGGTGATCGCACCGGGCGGCGCCGGCACTTATGCGCTGATCAAGTCCGGCAACCCGCTGGTGGAGGCGCTGGCCTTGTCCTATGGCGGCTCGACCTGGATGGGCGGCTTCGTCAACCTGGTTGGCCTGGCCGGGCTGATCGCGAGCTTTTTCTCGATTATCTACGCTTATTCGCGGCAGATCTTCGCACTGTCCCGCGCCGGTTACCTGCCGCGCAGACTGTCCCAGACCAACAAGAGCAAGGCGCCCGTGCTGGCCTTGGTGATCCCCGGCATCATCGGCTTTGGCCTGTCGCTGACCGGCCAGGGTGACTTGCTGATCCTGGTGGCGGTGTTCGGTGCGACTATTTCCTACGTGCTGATGATGGCCGCGCACATCACCCTGCGCATCCGTCGCCCCAAAATGGACCGTCCGTACCGCACGCCGGGCGGCATCTTCACCTCCGGCATTGCCCTGGTACTGGCCTGCGTGGCCGTGGTGGCGGGCTTTCTGGTGGATCCACGGGTGGTGATTGGCGCCGCGATCATCTATGGAGTATTAATTGCTTACTTTGCTTTCTACAGCCGGCATCACTTGGTAGCGGGCACGCCCGAAGAGGAATTCGCGGCGATCCAGGCCGCAGAGGCCGCCTTGCACTGATAGCCGTAAACCTCGACGCAGGCCCGTGCCTGCGTCGCCAAGGAGACACTGTATGGCAAGTTTTTCCCACGCGGTGGGTGCTCAAACCTACCGCTTCGACAGCCTCAAGGACGTGATGGCCAAGGCCAGCCCCGCACGCTCCGGGGACTTTCTCGCCGGCGTCGCCGCACAGAACGACGGTGAACGCGTGGCGGCGCAGATGGCGTTGGCAAATATCCCGCTCAAACACTTCCTGGAAGAAGTGCTGATCCCCTATGAAAGCGATGAAGTCACCCGACTGATCATCGACACCCACGATAAACAGGCGTTTAGCGCGGTCAGCCACCTGACCGTCGGCGGCTTGCGCGACTGGCTGCTCAGCGACGCGGCCGATGAACATTCCCTACGCGCCTTGGCGCCTGGGCTGACACCGGAGATGGCCGCCGCCGTGTCCAAGATCATGCGCGTGCAGGACCTAGTGCTGGTGGCGCAGAAGATCCGAGTGGTCACGCAGTTTCGCGGCACCATGGGCCTGCGTGGGCGCTTATCCACACGGCTGCAGCCCAACCACCCCACGGACGAACCGGCGGGCATCGCCGCGAGCATTCTCGATGGCCTGTTGTACGGCAACGGCGACGCCATGATCGGCATCAACCCGGCCACCGACAGCATCGCCTCGATCTGCGCCATGCTGGAGATGCTCGACGCGATCATCCAGCGCTACGAGATCCCGACCCAGGCCTGCGTACTTACTCACGTCACCACCTCCATCGAGGCCATCAACCGTGGCGTGCCGCTGGACCTGGTGTTCCAGTCGATCGCCGGCACCGAGGCCGCCAATGCCAGTTTCGGCATCAGCCTGAGCGTGCTGCAGGAAGGTTACGAAGCGGGGCTGAGCCTCAATCGCGGCACACTGGGCCAGAACCTGATGTACTTCGAAACCGGCCAGGGCAGCGCCTTGTCGGCCAACGCGCACTTCGGTGTCGACCAGCAAACCTGCGAAACCCGCGCTTATGCGGTGGCCCGGCACTTCAAACCGTTCCTGGTAAATACAGTCGTAGGATTTATCGGCCCCGAGTACCTGTACAACGGCAAGCAGATCATCCGCGCCGGCCTCGAAGACCACTTCTGCGGCAAGCTGCTCGGCGTGCCCATGGGCTGCGACATCTGCTACACCAACCACGCCGAAGCCGACCAGGATGACATGGACACCCTGCTGACCCTGCTGGGCGTGGCCGGGATCAATTTCATCATGGGCATCCCCGGCTCCGACGACATCATGCTCAACTACCAGACCACTTCGTTCCACGACGCCCTGTACGCCCGCCAAACATTGGGTTTAAAGCCGGCGCCGGAGTTTGAACAGTGGCTGGCCAAGATGGGCATCTTCACGCAAGCCGACGGCAAGGTGCGCTTCGGCAACAGCTTGCCACCGGCGTTTCGCCAAGCCTTGGCGCAATTGGGATGAAGGAGCCGCCTGTGCAACTCGACCTGCCTGACAACCCTTGGCTGGAACTGCGCCGCCTGACGCCAGCCCGTATTGCCCTGGGCCGCACTGGCACCAGCATCCCCACCAGCGCGCAGCTGGATTTCCAGTTCGCCCACGCCCAGGCGCGGGACGCGGTGCATTTGCCCTTCGACCATGCAGGCCTCAGTAGCCAGTTAGCCGAGCGTGGGCGTGACAGCCTGTTGCTGCACAGTGCTGCCACCGACCGTCACATGTACCTGCAACGCCCCGACCTGGGGCGGCGGTTGAGCGATGAGTCGGCCCAGTTGCTGCGCGATCATGCATCGGCCAACCCTGGCGGCGTGGACTTGGCGGTCGTGGTCGCTGATGGCCTGTCGGCACTGGCGGTGCATAAACACACCTTGCCGTTTCTGACACGCCTGGAGGAACAGAGCAGCGCTGACGGTTGGTCCTTGTCGCCGGTCATCCTGGTGGAACAGGGCCGCGTGGCGGTGGCGGATGAAGTGGGCCAGTTACTGGGGGCCAAGATGACCGTCATTCTGATCGGCGAACGGCCCGGCCTCAGTTCGCCGGACAGCCTGGGCCTGTATTTCACCTACAACCCCAAGGTGGGTCTCACCGACGCCTACCGCAACTGCATCTCCAATGTGCGCCTGGAAGGCTTGAGCTACGGCATGGCCGCCCACCGCCTGCTTTACTTGATGCGAGAGGCGTGTCGTCGGCAGCTGTCGGGGGTCAATCTCAAGGACGAGGCGCAGGTTCAGACCATCGAATCGGATGATCCGGACCTGATGAAAGGCAATTTCCTGCTCAGTTCACCGGATGACTGAGCGCTGCACGATTGCGCTTTTTCGCGCCATTAGGCAGCATCGAGTCACGGCCGCTTGTGTGGTCATCCCCCATTTGGAAGTTGAGGCCTGGCATGCGGATTACTCAAGCGACCCTGGAACACCTGGATCTGTTGACCCCGCTGTTCGTCAAATACCGTGAGTTCTACGGCGCCCTGCCCTTTCCGGACTCATCGCGGGCCTTCCTGGAAAAGCGCCTGCGCCGCAAGGAATCGGTGATTTACCTGGCCCTGGCGGATGACGATGACAAGAAATTGCTGGGGTTTTGCCAGCTCTACCCGAGCTTTTCGTCGCTGTCGCTCAAGCGCGTGTGGATCCTCAATGACATCTACGTGGCCGAAGACGCCCGCCGGCAACTGGTGGCGGACAACCTGATGCGCACGGCGAAGAAAATGGCCAAGGAGACCCACGCGGTACGGCTGCGCGTGTCGACCAGCAGCGACAACGAAGTGGCGCAGAAGACCTATGAGTCGATCGGGTTCCGCGAAGACACCGAGTTCAAGAACTACACGCTGCCGATCAGCGAAGATTGATCCCACACCCCATCTAATGTCGACGCAGGCTTCTGTAGGAGCCGGCTTGCCGGCGATAGGATCATCTCGGTCTCAGCTGATACACCGAGGTGCCTGCTATCGCCGGCAAGCCAGCGCCTACAGATAATGTTGAGCCTGCGAATGCCTTTGCACGACATCCCCCGCTACAAAACCAACACGCTTTTCACCTCCCAATCCGTATAATGCGGACCTTTCAGGGTTGTAAGAAATGCGGCATACACTTGTAGCCTTATTAACCCGAGCTTCCGCACAGGCCTGCTGAGCCGGGCCATTCACACAGGTGCCATCCATGGATTTCAACCCGCTCGACCTTATCCTGCATCTCGACGTTTACCTCGACCTGCTGGTAACCAATTACGGTCCGTGGATCTACGCCATTCTGTTTCTGGTCATCTTTTGCGAAACCGGCCTGGTGGTCATGCCGTTCCTGCCAGGTGATTCGTTGCTGTTCATCGCCGGCGCCGTGGCGGCAGGTGGTGGCATGGACCCGGTATTGCTGGGCGGCCTGCTGATGCTGGCGGCCATCCTGGGTGACAGCACCAACTATGTGATTGGGCGAACGGTGGGCGAACGCTTGTTCAACAACCCGAACTCGAAAATCTTCCGTCGCGACTACCTGCAAAAAACCCACGACTTCTACGACAAGCACGGCGGCAAAACCGTGACGCTGGCGCGCTTCCTGCCGATCCTGCGCACCTTTGCACCGTTCGTGGCCGGCATCGCGAAAATGCCTTACGCGCGCTTCTTCGGTTTCAGCGTGCTGGGCACCATCCTCTGGGTCGGCGGCCTGGTGACCCTGGGCTATTTCTTCGGCAACGTGCCGTTCATCAAGAAAAACCTGTCGCTGCTGGTGGTGTTTATCATCCTGCTGTCGCTAGTGCCGATGATCATTGGCGTGTTCCGCAGCCGTTTTGGTCGCGCGTCGTCCCAAGCCAAGTCGCAGTAAGCGCCCATGTGGTCTCTCAGCGCCTGGCGTCGCCAGCGCTTGCTGGCCAAGCACCCAATTGCCGATGACACCTGGCAGCGGGTGCGCCATCACCTGACCTTCCTCGACGGCCTCACCGCCGAGCAGGACCTGTGGCTGCGCGAAGCCTGTGTGGTGTTCCTCGCCGAGAAACACCTCACTGCCTTGCCCGGCGTCGAACTGCACCAGGAACAACGCCTGCTGCTCGCCGCCCAGGCGCAACTGCCGCTGATGAACCTCGGCGACCTCGACTGGTACCAGGGTTTCCACGAAATCGTGCTGTACCCCGACGACTTCGTCAGCCCCCAGCGTCATCGCGACAGCAGCGGCATCGAACACGAATGGGACGGCGAGCACAGCGGCGAAGCCTGGCAACAAGGCCCGGTCATCCTCGCCTGGCCCGGCGTGCTCGCCAGCGGCAATTGGGAAGGCTACAACCTGGTCATCCACGAACTGGCGCACAAGCTCGACATGCTCAACGGCGACGCCAATGGCCTGCCGCCGCTGCATAACGACATGCGCGTGCAGGAATGGGCCAGCGTGATGCAGAGCGCCTACGACGACCTCAACCGACAGTTGGATGCCAACCCGGACGCCGACACCGAGATCGACCCCTACGCCGCCGAAAACCCCGCGGAATTCTTTGCCGTCACCAGCGAATATTTTTTCAGCGCCCCGGATTTACTGGTCAGCCATTATCCCCAGGTGTACGCCCAACTCAGCCGCTTTTATCGCCAGGATCCCCTGGCCCGCCTCACCCACCTGCAAGCCAGCGACCCGCGTTATCAACCGCAAGGCGAATGACCGTACGACGTCTGGCGCATGGCATCGGCGGCGGAATGTGCCTATAATCGCCGCCACTTTTAGGCCAATCCGGCCAAGTTTCTTGGCCAATTAACGGGGGCAACGCCCAATGAGCTACAGCAAGATTCCGGCTGGCAAAGACCTGCCGAACGACATCTACGTCGCCATCGAGATTCCGGCCAACCACGCGCCGATCAAATACGAAATCGACAAAGACAGCGACTGCCTGTTCGTTGACCGTTTCATGGCCACCCCGATGTTCTACCCGGCCAACTACGGTTTTATCCCCAACACCCTGGCTGACGACGGTGACCCCCTCGACGTGCTGGTCGTGACCCCTTACCCGGTTACCCCAGGCTCGGTTATCCGCGCACGCCCGGTCGGTATCCTGAACATGACCGACGACGGCGGCGGCGACGCCAAAGTGATCGCGGTTCCACACGACAAGCTGTCCCAGCTGTACGTGGACGTGAAGGAATACACCGACCTGCCGCCACTGCTGCTGGAACAGATCAAGCACTTCTTCGAGAACTACAAAGACCTCGAAAAAGGCAAATGGGTGAAGATCGACGGTTGGGGCAACGCAGACGCCGCCCGCGCCGAGATCCTGAAGTCGGTCGCTGCCTACAAAGGCTGATACCCGCTCCTCATTGCTTCGGCAATTGAAAAAGCCCCGATCATTCGGGGCTTTTTTGTGGGAAAAATTAAACGACAAGTTCAACATTTTATAAACAACGTTTAACTGATTCTTTAATACGACGTATTAGGCTACAACTAAGCAAAGGCCTACACGCGCAACTCAACGCATGGTTTATTTGATCTGTAATTCCGGCCAGTAAACTCTGCGTTTATGAATACATCAGGTGATCGTTTAAAAGCGCTACTACGGGAAGTTCATCTTTCCGCCTCCGACTTCGCCAAGAACCGTGGTGTCACGCCTCAACACGTGAACAACTGGTTCAAGCGCGGTGTACCCATGGGCCGACTCAACGAGATCGCAGAACTGCTGTGCATCTCCAGCCGTTGGCTGCGCACCGGCGAAGGCCCCAAGCACCCACCGGCCAACTTCCTGCTGGAAGGCCCGGACACCCGAAAAGGACTGCCCGCACCCACCCGCGAAGGACGCGGTAAATACCTCGCAGACCCCGCCTGCCCCCCAGGAAAAATCGACGTGGAGATCGACCTCCACCCCTCATTCACCTCCACCGAATGCGTCCGCATCACCCTGCACACCCTCCAGGCCCTCAACGTAAAACCCGACCGCGCCCTGGGCGCCTACATGGTCGACAACAGCATGATCGACATCATCCAACAAGGCGCCACCCTCGCCATCGACCGAGGCCGCACCCAAATCATCGACGGCGAAATCTACGCGGTAGAACACGACGGCATGCTGCGCATCAAATACCTCTACAACCGGCCGGGAGGCGGTTTGCGCATGCGCAGCCACAATGCCAGCGAACATCCCGACGAGTACCTGACGTACGAACAGCGCTTCGAACAGAACTTCCAGATCGTGGGCTGGGTGTTCTGGTGGTCCACGTTGAATAACCGCAGGCCGCCCGTGCCGCTGGATGAGCATTTATTGGGCTGGGAAGGCTCTAAATCAGATCCTGAGGTGGGCATTTGAAGTGAATATGGGTATCATGCCGCCCACATTTGGCAGGGGGTGGCTTCGCGCTATCCACCTTGCCTGGCGAAGCGGAGGAGTTCCCGCGGATGCCCCTACTATTCAGCCCGACGCAACGTGGGCTGAGCGATTTGAAGGCTGGTGAGGTTTGTCAAAAACAAGCTGAAGCAGTCCCCGAGAAGCCGGCCACAAGCCGGCTTTTTAATGCCCGTTAAAACCCAAAGTCAATTGTCCAACAAGCTGTTGGACAATTGAGTGACCAAAAGCGGGCGGTTTACAGCCCCTCGTCTTCATGTTGTTTATTCCAGATGATGACGATAAGACGCTCAACCCAATATTAAATGCGGCAAAAACCGGCTCGAATCCTTGGTAATCAAACTATTGTCCTCCCGCACTCCAATCCCTGCCGCCTGGTCCCCAATCACCCAAGACCCGATCAACGTATAGCTGTCCCCAAACCGTGGCAGCGGTGCAAATTCCTGAAGAATAAACGGCGCATCCGTATACGGCCCGTCCTCTTTCACAATCAGCCCATCAGCGGTTTGCAATTCAATGTTGGCCCCTTCCCGTGAGAAGAACGGCTTGCGCACCCAACCCTTAGGCACGGCTTTACCCGGTTCATTGTCCAGGTGCGACGCAAGCAAATTCGGGTGCCCTTTGTTGAATTCCCATAGCAGCGGCAGGATGCCTTTGTTGGAGAGGATGGCTTTCCACGCGGGCTCGAAGAACTGTGTGTCGCACTGGGCAATCGCAGCGCCGAAGGGTTCGTGGAAGATGAATTCCCAGGCGTGCAGCTTGAACAGGTGGGGGATCCAGCGATCTTCGAGGTCGACGAAGCGGCCTTCGGCGGTCAGGCCGATGTCTTCGATGTCGATATGGCGGGATTCGATGCCGACTTTTTCTGCGACAAGCCGCAGGTAGTCGGTGGTGCCTTTGTCTTCGACCGAGTCTTTCATGGAGGCGAAGTAGAAGGGCTGGTTGACCTGCAGTTGGGCGAAGGCCTGGTGCAGTTTGGTGTCGATGCTGTTGAATTGGTCGGCGTGTTTGGGTAGCAGGCCGCGTTCAATGCATTGTTCCAGCCAGCCCCATTGGAACGCCGCGGCTTCGTAGAGGCTGGTGGGGGTGTCGTAGTTGAGTTCGAGCAACTTGGCGGGGCCGGTGCCGTTGTAGGAGAAGTCCATGCGCCCGTACAGGTGCGGGTGGCCTTCCAGCCATGAGGTGCGGATCATGTCGTAGAAGGACGCGGGGATGCTCAGGCGGTCGAGCAGTTCTTCGCTGTGGACCACGCGCGCGACGAGGTCCATGCACATGTCATGGATCTCGGTGGTCGGGTCTTCGAGGTCGTGCTCGATTTGCTTGAGCGTGAACTGGTAGTACGCGCTTTCGTCCCAGTAGGGTTCGTTGTCGATGGTGTGGAACAGAAAGCCGAGGCTGTCGGCGGTCTGTTTCCAGTCATGACGTTCTGCGCAGTGGATCTTCTTCATGGCCCGCCTTCCTTAACTGCTCGACCCGCCGCCACCCCAGCCGCTGCGTGCGCTGGCCTTGCTGCCGAAGCCGCCACGGGAGGTGGCCGAAGCGACGGAGCTCGACTTGGCGGAGGTGCGCAGCGTGTTGGTGTAGTTGCTGCTGCCGTAGCGGGCCTGGTTCGAGCGGCCAAAGGTGGCGCCATTGGAGACGCGCTGGTTGAGCGTCGAGGAGCCGTAATTGCCGCGATCGTCGCGGTAGCGATACACCGGCTCGGAGCGGTAGCTGTTGCGATTGTTGCTCAGCATGTTGCCGATCAGCAGGCCGGTCAGCAGGCTGGTGGTGGAGAAGCCTGAGCCGCCACTGTTCGCTTGGGAGTTGGCTTGAGCATTGGCCGCATCGACCTGGGACTGTGTCACCTGGCCTTCGGCGGTCAGTTCGAAACCGCCCAGGCGGGGGATGAACTTGCCGGTGGAGTCCTGCTGGCACCAGTCGGCGACGAAATCGGCATCGCAATCGGCCTGGCTGTCGTACACCGGCGCAATGCGGCGATGCTCGGCCATGGCGGTCATGTAGGCATCCGAGCAGACGTCTACCGGAAGTTTTTCATCGGCGCACTGCTGGACCGACTGGAAGTTGTACTTCTTCTGCAGGTCGTAGGTTTTTTCCGTCGGGCCACAGCCGGATATCGCCATGGCGACCGACGCTGCCAGCGACAGCTGGACGTACTTGCTTCGTTTCATCGGGAGCTCCGGGCGCGATCAGTTCTGGGTAGGCGTCATGCACGCGGCATTCAACATGCCAACGCTGATGGCCACGGCGGCGACGTAGATGCCGGCCGCGAGTTCACCGTTCTTGATGCGCTCGGACGTGCCTTTGAGCACCAGGCTGGTCAGCAGGAACGCCAACAGTTGGACGACGGCGGCGATCACTGCCCAGACCACGAAGTCGAGGAGGTTGATGGAGTAGGCAATCACGTTGCTGGCCGGAATGGCGAAGCCGACGATAGCACCGCCCAGGGCGACCGCCGCAGAGACGTTGCCCGCACGGATCAGCTCGAACTCCTTGTGCGGGGTGATACGGGTGTAGATGAACTGGAACACCGCGAACAACACCGCAGCCCCGAGGATGTAGATGACAAACCCGAACACAGCCGCTTTGTTCAGGGAGATGGAGAGAGCTTCTAGCATGTGTTTCGTCCTTTTTTAGAGCGCGTTCAAGTCGGTTGTGTACAGCGAAATGCCCAGCGACGTGCTCAGGCTGATGGTGCCTTCCGCGTCTTCTTCGACGGAAAACAGCAGGAACTCCCGTCGATCGGTCAGGCCTGTGTCACGGGCATATAGCATTGAGCGGTGCTCGACGCTGTAGGAATCCTCGGGGTTTATCACGTGCTCGCTCATTGCCACCAGTTCAGTCTGGCCCTCCTCGCTGCCCCATACGCGCGTGTATTCGACGCCATTGTGGGTGTAGGTCGGCAACCCGATCAGGCTCTGAGGCCCCGCCAGCCGGCGCAGTTCAGCTTCGCTGCTGAGGGTGACGTAACTGAGGTAGTTGAACAGGATGACGGACTCGACCTGCCCGGCGATGTCGCCGGTGGTGTGCACCTGCAACCAGTAATCTTCGTCGTTCATGTAGTAGCGCGACAGCCAGGTCGACTGCCCGAGGTCGACGGTGCCGTTACTCCAGATTTCCTGGGAACCGGGGATCACCACCGAGGTATGCCCGTCGAGCAACAACTTCAGGGTGGTGTCGAACATCACGCCTTTGCCTGGAGCCAGGCCCAGCGGACCGGTGGTCGGCAGGGCTTCAGCGGCGGGCCGGTTCGACTGAGAGTTCGCGTTCGGGGCCTCAAGCCCCATCAACTGTTTAAACCATCCCATTGGAGATTTCCTTGAGGCGGGTAGAGGCGATGTAGAAGAGTTCGCCACCTTCAACGCGCGTGGCGCTGGGCGGGTTGATCGACGGTTGCTGGGCGCCTTTGGCGCGATAGCCGATGAGGGTGGCGTTGTGGTGTTCTTTCAACCGGGTGTACAGGTCGCCGAAGGTGGCTTCAAAGGCCTCGGGCAATTTCATCAGGTATTGGGTGGCGCCCTGCCCCACGCACAGTAGCTCATTAATGACCACCGACGAGCCCGGGTCTTGAGAGGCGCGCACCAGCATTTCGATGGCCATGCTGGAAGTGCATTCCAAACGCGGCGCGTAGGAGCTGGCCAGTGCGGCAATTTCACTTTCATTGAAGTGCGCGACCACATGCCCGACAGGATTCAACTGATTCACTGCCAGCACGGTGGCCAGTGTCAGGTCGTCCGACGGGGTGCGCACCAGCACACGCTCGGCGCCGGGTACACCGGCACGCAGCAATAACGCCGTGGAGGACAGGCTGTCACCGCGAATGAACGCCGCTTTGCCCGGCATCGGGTTTTCGTCGAGGGTGCAGTCGCAGATGACGATCAGGTTGTCGTTCGAGGTTTCGTCTTGCAGCAACAACTCAATGACCCGCTCACTGGACGCGCCTTCCCAGCCAATAAGCACGGTATGACCGACCTTGCCGGTGAAATCGCCTTTGCCCTTCATGCCTTTTCTCCATGCATCGATGACACTGCTGGTGGTTTTGCCGATGGCGGCGGTCAGCAGCGCAATGCCGCCGAGCATGACCCAGGCCGCCACGAACACCCGGCCTGCCGAGGTCTGCGGCGCAAGATCGCCATAGCCGACGGTCAGTGTGGTGGTGAGATAGAAGTAAACAAACGTGGCGGCGGCAGTGAGGTGTTGCTCGCCCAGAAGCACCAGGCCCAGGTAAGCCGTGCTCAGGTGTACACCCAAGGCAATGACCAGGCCTGCCCAGCCGAAGCGGTGAAAGAGGGAGGACGCGTAGAGGCGTAACAGAAGAAAAATCGACATTTCGCCCCTGACTCCCTGGGTACTTGATTCCTGATGACGTCTTCGCCTCGACATCTGGATGCTCAAGTGCGCTCAGCCGGCATTAAACCTGCTGCGTGGTTTGGAGAGAAGTACCTTGGCTGCAATAAATCCGGTGAATGCACCAAACAGATGCCCTTCGAAGGAAATGCCCTGGCGAGGAAGGAAGCCAAGGACCAATCCGCCATAGAGTACCGCCACGACACCGGCCGTTATCAGGTTGCTCCAGCTCCGCTGGAACCAGGCGCGCGATAACAGGTAGGCCCACAACCCGAAGACCCAACCGCTGGCCCCCACGTGCACGCCCGCGAAGCCGAACAGCCAGACCAAAGAGCCGCCCAGCAGGATGATGATCGCGCTGACGGTCACGAATCGATTGAGCCCCTCGACAATCACCAGGGTGCCCAGGATCAAGAAGGCAATCAGGTTGGCGCTGAGGTGTGCAAAAGAGCCGTGCAGAAACGGTGAGGCGAGGATGCCGAACAGCCCCTGCAGCGTCCGTGGGACCAGGCCGAAGACCAAGAGGCTGTAACCGGTCGCCACATTGAGCACTTGCAGCGCGACCATGAACAGCGCCAGGCCTGCGATTGTCTTGAAACCCTTCAGGGCGTCCATCCTCACCTCGAGGTCACAATAAATACCATCCGGGCGACCGGTAACCTGTGGCGAGCAGCTTGCGCCCTCGCCACAGGTGCAGTGTTACTCGGCCGACTTTTGCTTCAGGCGTTCCAGAATCGCATTGGCGCTGCCTTCGTTCGGCGTGATGCCGGCTTCGCGCAGCTTGCGTTCCAGGTCGGTACCGGTCGACGCCTCGGCCAGTTCATCCTGGGCTTGCAGTTCCGCAGCACGTTGCTGCTGCTTGGCCTGCAGGCGATTCAGCGTACCGACGGCAGTTTCCAGCTTGCCGTTGGCACCACCGCTGGCGATGGAGGCGCTGACCTGGGCCTTCTGTACGCTTTCGCGCGCCTTGGCCATGTCCACTTGCTGGCGCAGGCTTTTGATCCGGCTTTCGGCCTTGGTGATGTCCTTGCGCATGCTGTCGGCGTAGGCGCCGAACTCGGTGGCCTGCTTGTGCTCGGCGTCCCGCTCGCTGGTCAGGGTCGAAATGGCTTCGGCCACTTCCAGGGCCAGGTCTTCGCGATTGGCCTGCAGGGCAGCCATTGCCTTGGACTCCAGGTCCTTGATCTTGGCGTCGTACTCGCTGACGCGATCAGTGGCCAGTTTGTGCTTGGCCATGATGCTGACCAGCTCACGCTTGGCGTTGGCCAGCGCGGTGTCCGCATCACGAATTTCCTGATCGAGAATGCGCAGGGCTTGTTGGTCGACGATCGATTCGCCGACTTCGCTGGCACCGCCGCGCAGCGCGGTGAACAGTTTGCTCCAGATGGATTGAGTCATTGGATACTCCCGAATGCTTAATTGAAGAAACGTTCAAAGGCTTCGCTGGCGCGTTGCACGTTGTCGACCAGGGTTTTTACCTCGGTCACGATGTTGGTCAGGCTGGAGTCGGAGCTCAACGCGCCGAACATGTTGTAGACCACCTGCCCGTTAGGCATGGACTCGATACCGATGGAAGACAGCGGGAACATTTCCCGGCTGCGCAGTACCGCGTCATTGAATTTCGCGACATCGTTGATGGACTCGACATCGACCAGCACGGTGTCGACGATGATCTGCTCGCCCACCACGGCGATGTAAATCGGCAAGCCACCGAAGTCGTTCATCTCCAGCTTGATGCTCGACTCGGAGCCTTGAACCAGAGAAAGCGTAATGTCGTTGGAGACCACCTCGTCCAGGGCCTGAAGCGCCGTGAAGAGGCGATCGATATTCCAGTTGTTACCTGCGCTCATGAAATTCTCCGACATGAATGAGCCAGCCAGGATCGGCTGGCGAAGCTGTTTCTCCATCTGCTTGAGCAGGCTTCGGTTTTCGGGAAGCACCCAAGTCTCGTGTTTCACATAGCCGGCGGCCGCCAGGCCCGCGCGCATCTGCTTCATGTAAAAGCTCGATGGCTTTTTCGCGGACGGCTTCGAGCGCTCTCCCGGAAGGCTGGCTGAATCGGTATCGGGCCCTGCTGGCGGGCTCGATGGAGAGCTGCTTTTCATGGTACTGACCTCGCTGTGAAAAACTCACGCGTGAGAAAATCTACAGGCTATTTTCGCCACACTCAATAGCTCACGCGTGAGATTTTTTTCCTTACATTTTCCTGTCACGAAACAGAGTTGTCCTCTTGCCCGCGCAACAATTGTCTCGTCTGAGTTGACGGTATTACCTATCCCAGCCGATTTATCCCTCGCAGGCCACCCATTAATCTGTGCCCATGTTGAACGCAACGCCCAACCAACCTAAACAAAAAAGGATCCAACCATGAGCACTGCAACCTACAACCGCTTGAACAAAGACGACGCCGTAGTCCTGCTGGTCGACCACCAGACCGGCCTGATCTCCCTGGTACAGGACTTCTCGCCCAACGAGTTCAAGAACAACGTCCTGGCCCTCGCCGACCTGGCCAAGTTCTTCAACCTGCCGACCATCCTCACCACCAGCTTCGAGCAAGGCCCCAACGGCCCGCTGGTGCCAGAGCTGAAGGAGATGTTCCCGGACGCGCCCTACATCGCTCGCCCTGGTCAGATCAATGCCTGGGACAACGAAGACTTCGTCAAGGCGATCAAAGCCACCGGCCGTAAGCAGATCATCATTGCCGGTGTGGTCACGGACGTTTGCGTAGCCTTCCCGACCTTGTCGGCGCTGGCGGAAGGGTTTGATGTGTTCGTGGTCACCGATGCGTCGGGCACGTTCAACACCACGGTGCAGCAGGCGGCGTGGAGCCGGATGACGCAAGCCGGGGCGCAGATGATGAACTGGTTCTCGGTGGCCTGTGAGCTGCATCGCGACTGGCGCAATGACATCGAAGGCCTGGGGAATCTGTTGTCCCAGCGCATTCCTAACTATCGCAATTTGATGAATGGTTACTCGGCGTTGACGGCGCGTAAGGACTAACTCAACTGCTGCACACACTAAGCCTGCCTTAAAACGCAGGCTTTTTTGGTTAACTAGCAAAGCGCCATTAGCACACTCGCCCTAATTGTGACGGCACCGCCTCACCAATAAAGTCCTTCGCTTATTTCGAGCCTCAAGGAAGGACGCTATTGAATACCTTAACCACAGTCGGGCGCTGCCTGGCACTGCTGCCCGTCTTGCTGATCAGCACAACGTCGGTAGTGGCCGATGAAGAAACACCGATCGGCGACTGGTCGATCATCTACGGCAGCGGCCGGGCCCATCAAAATGTCATGTATGTGGCCGACCGCACTTCGGTGGTTCCATCGAACCACAACAAGGGCGCGAAACTGGTGGCCGTCACGGTGGTTTATGAAGAACCGGGCAAGCCGATGATCGATGTGTACAACATCGAAGTGCAGTGTTCCACGCGCAAGGTGCGCTTTCTCAATGGCCAGTCGGTTGCACCGTTTTCCTACACCCTTACGCACTTGAAAGTCTCCAACACGTGGCAGACGCCAAAGGAGTTCTGGCTCGACCGCACGCTCGCGTATGTCTGCGAACCGGGCAAGAGCAAGGACACCATCGCCATGGGCAAGATGACCCACCTGCAGATGATCCAGACCACCAAGGCCATGTTCGACCAGTTGGGGCCGACTCAGGAGAAGAGCCAGATGATCGATGACCTCGACGACATGCTGGGCAACAAGCGCTGAGCAACACTCACCTATAAGAAGGATTCACGATGCCTACATGGAAAAGGCTGTTGCTGCCTGGGCTTTTGTTGCCCGCCGTGCTGTTTATCAACGGGTGTCACCTGATTGCACAGTCGCGCTGGGAAGGCCGTGACGTGCAAGAGGCGCTGGATTTATTCGGCAAGCCCGACTCGATGAAGAAGCAGAATGCGCCCAATGGCGACACGCAGGTAGTGATGACCTGGCACAAATCCTCTTCATGGACAACCACTGAAGCCGCCGGGACTTCAATGAATCACACCGGGAACGGGATGGTGTACACCGAGTATTACCAGCAAGTCGGGCACAGTTCGGATTGCAAGCTGGAAGCCACGGTGGATAAGGCGAAGAAGATCGTGCTGTTCAGGATTGAGGATGGCCGGATCCTGCATGGCAAGTGCCTGAATGTGCCATTTGTGCCGGGGTATATTCCGCCGGGGTTTTGAGGCTATCTGTCGGTTTAACCCGCCAGCTCCCGCTCGATCTGCTCGATGCTTGGCAGGCTGGTTCGCAGCTCTGCGGGCAACGACTCAACCAGTTGATATTCCGCTACACCAATCGGTCGATTGTTATCGCGCAACGCATATTCGGCGACGACTTCGTTCTTGCTCTTGCACAACAGCAGGCCGATGGTGGGCCCATCTTGTGGATGTTTAAGCTGGGCATCGACGGCAGCCAGATAAAAGCTCAGCTTCCCCAGATGCTCGGGTTTGAACTTGCCGGCTTTCAGTTCGATGACCACGTAGCAGCGTAGTTTCACGTGATAGAACAGCAGATCGACAAAGAACTCATCTCCTCCGACATCCAGCAGTACTTGCTGGCCGACAAAGGCGAAACCGGCGCCCAGCTCCAATAGAAAGTCGGTGACGTGTTTGATCAAGGCGTTTTCTATGTCGCGCTCCTGCGCGTCCAGGGCCAGGCTGAGGAAGTCAAAACGGTAAGGGTCTTTCAGCGACTCACGCGCCAGGTCGGATTGCGGTTTGGGCAGGCGGGTCTCGAAGTTGCTGACCGCCTTGCCACTGCGATCCAACAAGCGGTTTTCGATGTGCATCACCAGCGAGTTACGCGACCAGTTGTTCTCTATCGCCTGGGCTATGTACCAGCGGCGGGTTTCGGGGCCGGGGAGTTTGTCCAGTAATGCCAAATGGTGATACCAGGGCAATTGTGCAAGCACCTCTTGCACAAATTCAGCATCTGGCCACGCCTCGGCAAAAGCACGCATGTACTTGAGATTACGCGGCGAAAAACCCTTCATTCGGGAAAGGCCGCACGCAAATCCTGGGCAAGTCGATCTATGACTTTGCTGCCCCAGCCCTGCTCCGCCTGGCGGGTCAAAATGTCGTGGCCGATCTGCCAATAGAGCAACACCAATTCCCGATTCACTGCCAGTGTTGAGCGTTGTTGCGCCGCATGAATACGGCCTTTCAGGTCCGTCAGCCAGTCACTATAGCCCGCTGGAGGTGTGGTCAAGCCGATACAGGGTTCGCTCGTGCCATGTCACTCTGGAGTTTTGAGGCAGGCTAGTCAGGCGCATTGACGGTCACAAGGGGCGAAGATCGTTCCAGGAAGGCCCCTTCAATACCTACAGAAACGTCCTGCTGGCCATTGCAGACTACTGACTTGACTCTCCCCTATGCAGCAGCCTTTACCCTGGAACGCCCTGTTCAGGACCTCCCCATGACCCCGCGTACCCTGGTGATCCTCGGCCATCCTTCCGCCTCTAGCTTTTGTTCCGCCCTGGCTGATACCTACATCCAGGCGGCAAAAAACGCCGGCCATGAAGTACGTGTCGTACGCTTGGGCGACCTGGCTTTCGACCCCGTCCTTCATCACGGTTACACCCAGATTCAGCCGCTGGAGCCCGACCTGCTCAGCGCGCAATCCGACATCCTCTGGGCCACTCACCTGACATTTATTTTCCCGATCTGGTGGGGGGGGCATCCCGGCGCTGATGAAGGGCTTTATCGACCGAATTTTCCTACCCGGTTTTGCCTTTAAATACCGAGCGGGCAAGGCTTTTCCTGACAAACTGCTCCACGGCCGAACGGCACATTTACTGGTGACCCTGGACACGCCGCCATGGTATTACCGTTGGTTCTATCGCATGCCGGGCATTCACCAGATGCGCAAGACCACGCTGGGGCTTTGTGGTGTCAAGACTGCAAAGACGCTGCTGTTCGGGCCGGTGTTGGGCTCCACTGCGGCGCAGCGGGATACATGGCTGAAACAGGCCGGCGCTTTAACGGAAAAAAGGAGTTTTCATGTACATCGGCAAAGCCGCGCAGTTGTCGGGCACGACCATCAAGGCGATTCGTCACTATGAGGCAATTGGGCTGGTGCCTGCGGCACAGCGTCAGGGCCAATACCGGGTCTATTCGGCGCAGAACGTTGAGCTGTTGATGTTTATCAAGTGCGCGCAGCAATTGGGGTTCAAGCTCAAGGAGTTGCAGGAAATTCTTGCAGGCCACATAGGCGATGCATTGCCTTGGGAGCGGGCGGACCAGGCAATCGCAGACAAGAAGCAGGAACTGGCCCTGAAAATTGCCGCGCTACAGGAAATGCACGTGGGATTGCAGACATTTGAAGCACAGTTGAAAACATCACAAGAACAGTGCTCGTCAATGACGCAAAGATCCTGACCGGCGGTGAGCCGAATAAAATGGGTAGTCGGCTCATTTGATGAGCCGAATAGGGCGCTTATTCGGCTCACCACCTGAACACCCTCCCCCGCTTATTTGCCCAGAATCCCCATGTCTGCTAGTGTCCCGCCGGTTTACCGTCTACCGGAATAGCCGCCATGGCCCGCAAAAAAGTTGCACTCGATTTCGAACAATCCCTCGCCGACCTGCAAACCCTGGTCGAGCGGCTGGAGAACGGCGAGTTGTCGCTGGAAGACTCGTTGACGGCGTTTGAGCAAGGCATCGGCCTGACCCGCGACTGCCAGAGCGCCTTGGCGCAGGCGGAGCAGAAGGTGCAGGTGCTGCTGGAGCGTGACGGGGAGTTGGCCGAAGAGCCTTTCGATGCGGAACAGCCCGAATGATCGACGCGTATCAGGCCAGTAGCCAAGCCCGGGTCAATGCGGCGTTGGAACCGTTGTTTGTTGCGCCAAGCCCCGAACTCAAGCGTCTTTACGAAGCCATGCGCTATAGCGTGATGAATGGCGGCAAGCGCGTGCGCCCGCTGCTGGCGTATGCGGCGTGTGAAGCCTTGGGCGCCACCGCCGAGCAGGCCAATGGCGCGGCCTGTGCGGTGGAGTTGATCCACGCCTATTCCCTGGTGCATGACGATTTGCCGGCGATGGACGACGACGATTTGCGTCGCGGCCAGCCAACCACCCATAAAGCCTTTGATGAAGCCTGTGCGATCCTCGCCGGTGACGGCCTGCAAAGCCTGGCGTTCAGCGCACTGCTGGACCCGGCGCTGAGCAACGTCAACGCCGAGATCCGCTTGCGCATGGTCACCGCCCTGGCCGTGGCGGCAGGCCCGGCCGGCATGGTCGGCGGCCAGGCCATCGACCTCGGTTCGGTGGGCCAGAAGCTTGATCAACACGCGCTGGAATACATGCACCGCCACAAGACCGGCGCCTTGATTGAAGCCGCCGTGCACCTGGGTGCCCTGGCCAGCGGGCGCGCCGAAGCAGCGCAATTGGCGGCGCTGAAGACCTATGCGCTGGCCATCGGCCTGGCGTTCCAGGTGCAGGACGACATTCTCGACGTGGAAAGTGACACCGCGACCCTGGGCAAGCGCCAAGGCGCCGATATCGCGCGGGACAAGCCGACTTACCCTGCATTGTTGGGGCTGGAAGCCGCCAAGGCCTATGCCCTGGAACTGCGCGACCAGGCCTTGGACGCCCTGCGACCTTTCGACGCGGCGGCCGAGCCACTGCGTGACCTGGCGCGGTATATCGTCGAACGCCGGCACTGATAAGCGCGTCCTTTGCCGCCGCATATCAGCCAAGTTCGGTGCTCTGCGTGGGCAGTTTGCGATGCTTGAGGTAAACTGCCGCCTCTTCTATACCTATAACGATTCGCCTGATGCCCACGACGTTTCAAGAGATTCCCCGCAAGCGCCCGTCCACGCCCCTGCTTGACCGTGCTGTCACGCCGGCCGGCCTGCGTCGACTGGGTGAAGCCGAGCTGGAAACCCTGGCCGATGAGTTGCGCCTGGAATTGCTCTACACGGTCGGCCAGACCGGTGGGCATTTTGGTGCCGGCCTGGGCGTCATCGAGCTGACTATCGCCCTGCATTACGTGTTCGACACCCCGGACGACCGGCTGGTGTGGGACGTGGGCCATCAAGCGTATCCGCACAAGATCCTCACGGGTCGCCGTGAGCGCATGGGCAGCCTGCGCCAGAAGGACGGCATTGCCGCCTTCCCGCGCCGCGCCGAGAGCGAGTACGACACCTTTGGCGTCGGCCACTCCAGCACCTCCATCAGTGCAGCGCTGGGGATGGCGATTGCCGCCCGCCTGCAAGGCAGTGATCGCAAGGCGATCGCGGTGATTGGTGACGGCGCGTTGACCGCCGGCATGGCCTTCGAAGCGCTCAACCATGCGCCGGAAGTGGACGCCAACATGCTGGTGATCCTCAACGACAACGACATGTCGATCTCGCGCAATGTCGGTGGCCTGTCCAACTACCTTGCAAAAATCCTCTCCAGCCGCACCTACGCCAGCATGCGCGAAGGCAGCAAGAAGGTGCTCTCGCGTCTGCCTGGCGCGTGGGAAATTGCCCGCCGTACCGAAGAATATGCCAAGGGCATGCTGGTGCCTGGCACCCTGTTCGAAGAGCTGGGCTGGAACTACATCGGCCCGATCGACGGCCATGACTTGCCCACTCTGATCGCCACGCTGCGCAACATGCGTGACCTCAAGGGCCCGCAGTTCCTGCACATCGTCACCAAGAAAGGCAAAGGCTTCGCCCCGGCAGAAGTCGACCCGATTGGCTATCACGCCATCACCAAGCTGGAACCCCTGGACGCTCCCGCCGCCGCGCCGAAAAAGGCCAGCGGGCCGAAGTACTCCGGTGTGTTCGGCGAATGGCTGTGCGACATGGCCGCCGCTGACCCGCGCCTGGTGGGCATTACCCCGGCGATGAAGGAAGGCTCCGACCTGGTGGCGTTCAGCGAGCGTTTCCCGCTGCGTTACTTCGATGTGGCGATTGCCGAGCAGCACGCGGTGACCTTCGCCGCCGGCATGGCCTGTGAAGGCGCCAAGCCGGTGGTGGCGATCTACTCCACCTTCCTGCAGCGCGGTTACGACCAGTTGGTGCATGACGTGGCGGTGCAGAACCTCGACGTGCTGTTCGCCATCGACCGCGCCGGCCTGGTGGGCGAAGACGGCCCGACTCACGCGGGCAGCTTCGACCTGTCGTACTTGCGCTGCATCCCCGGCATGCTGGTGATGACCCCGAGCGACGAGAACGAACTGCGCAAGATGCTCAGCACCGGCCACCTGTACAACGGCCCGGCCGCCGTGCGCTACCCGCGCGGCAACGGCCCGAATGCGGTAATCGAAAAGGACCTGGTGCCTATCGAGATCGGTAAGGGTATCGTGCGTCGTCAAGGCAGCAAGACCACGTTCCTGGTGTTCGGCGTGCAATTGGCCGAAGCACTGAAAGTCGCCGAGAAGATCGACGCCACCGTGGTCGACATGCGTTTCGTCAAACCCCTGGATGAAGCCCTGGTGCGCGAGATCGCCGGCAGCCATGAACTGCTGGTGACCGTCGAAGAAAACGCCATCATGGGCGGTGCCGGTGCGGCCGTCAGCGAGTTCCTGGCGCGGGAGAATATCCTCAAGTCGGTGCTGCACCTGGGCCTGCCGGATGTGTACGTCGAACACGCCAAGCCGGCGCAGATGCTGGCAGAGTGCGGCTTGGATGAGGCCGGGATTGAGGCTTCGGTGCGCGAGCGTATGGCACTATTGGGCCTCTAACCCAATCTCCAAGCTGAAACCGGAACTAGAATGTGGGAGCGGGCTTGCTCGCGAAAGCGGTGTATCAGTCACTAGATGTGTGGCTGTTCGACCGCGTTCGCGAGCAAGCCCGCTCCCACATTGGTTTTGTGTGAATTTTAAAAAAGCCATGGACAGCCCATGAAACGCCTTCGCCTCGCCCTCCCCTTACTGCTTCTAACCTCGCCAGACCTGCTCGCCGACACCCGCGACGACGCGCTGAAACTCCCCAACGTCGTCATCAGCGCCAACCGCCAGGTTCAGGCCCGCAACGACAGCAGCGCCGCCAACACAGTGTTCACCCGCGACGATATCGACCGCCTGCAACCCACCAGCCTTACCGACCTGCTCAGCCGCGTGCCCGGCGTGCAGATCGCGCCCACCGGTGGCCGTGGCAGCTTGCCCGGGGTCTATATCCGTGGCACCAAATCCGCGCAAAGCCTGGTGTTGGTGGACGGTCAGCGCATTGCCAATACCACTTCCGGCGACAGCGGCCTGCAATACCTCAACGTCGACCAGATCGAGCGGGTGGAAGTGCTGCGCGGCTCACGTTCGGTGATCTACGGCAGCGATGCGATTGGCGGGGTGATCCAGGTGTTTACCCGGCGCAATGCCGGGCAGGGCCTGCAACCGCGCCTGAAGCTCGGGTTTGGCAGCCACCAGACCTGGGAGCGCAGCCTCGGCCTCTCCGGTGGCGATGAACAGACCCGTTTCAACCTCGGTGGGAGCCTGGATGAAACCGCCGGCATCAACTCGACGCACACCTCATTCCCCAGCGATGGCGACCATGATGCCTACCGCAACCGGTCCCTCAGCCTGAACCTCAGCCACGCCTTCAGCGATGCGCTGGAGGTGGGTTTCAATCTGCTGGATAACCGCGGCAAATCCGAGTACGACAACAGCTTCGGCCGCTACGACGTCGCCACCGGGCAAACCGTCGGGCAAAAGCCCTACACCGACTACACCGTGAGCAGCGCCAGCGGCTATGTCGATGCCACGCTCAATGAGCACTGGCAATCGCGCCTGGAACTGGGCCACAGCGAGAACCGTGACACCAAGCGCGACACCCTCAGCGACGATTTCAGCGTGTTCAACACTTACCGCGATTCGGTCAACTGGCAGAACGACCTGACGCTGAATGAGCAGAACAGCCTGATCCTCGGCGGTGACTGGTACGAAGACCGCTTCCACGGCTCCACCACCTTCACCGAAAATAGCCGCTGGAACCGCGCGGCCTTTGTACAGCATCGCTTCCATGGCGAGTGGTTTTCCACCGAGCTGGGCCTGCGGCGCGACCAGAACCAGCAGTTCGGCGGGCAGAACAGCTGGAGCGGCACCCTCACCTTGCCGATCAACCCGGACAATGACGTGCTGCTCAGCTACAGCGAAGGTTTCCGTGCGCCGACCTTCAATGACTTGTATTACCCCGATACGAAGTACAGCAACCCCAACCTGCAGCCTGAAACCTCAAAGAGCTACGAGCTGCAATGGCGCAGCCAACTAAGCGATAGCACCCGCCTGGAAGCCTCGCTGTACCGCACTGACTTGAGCGATGCGATCATCCTCGACCGCTCCGGCAAGCCGCAGAACGTAGCGTCGGCGCGCATCAGCGGCTTTGAGGCTGCGCTAAAGCAGGAACTGTTTGGCTGGCAGGGCAACCTCGGGCTGTCACTCATCGACCCCCGCGACCGTGACAGCGGCCACACCCTGGCCCGGCGGGCGCGGCGAACGTTAAACCTGGACCTGGACCGGCAATTCGACAAACTGGGATTGGGCGCCAGCTGGCAGGCGATCAGCAGCAGCTATGACGATGAAGACAACACGCAGCGCCTGGGCGGCTATGCGTTGCTGGGGTTGCGCAGCAGTTGGGCGCTGAATCGGGAAGTGTCGTTGTCGCTGAAGGTCGATAACCTGCTGGACAAGAACTATACGCGGGCGCGTTACAGCTATAACGACCCGGGGTTCTTGAACAATCAGGATTATCGCGAAGAGGGTCGGGTGTGGATGCTTGGGGTCACGTGGACGCCTGAGATCTGAATTGGCGGTGAATGCGTTCCCCTGTAGCTGGCTGGCTAGCGATAGCGGTATCAGCGGTCCGGCGCAATCACCTGACACAACCGCCCCACCGCCTCCAGCATCTGCCCGCTAGGCCGTTCCAGGCCTTTGTCGGGCACCAGCCGCACCCGTTCTGCCATCGCCGGCCAAACCCTCCAGGCCTCCTTCTGGGCTTGATCCCCCACCAGGATCATCTCGGGATCACGCTGCAATACCGACTCGATACTCACCTGCGGCGCGGGCAACTTGAGGTCATCGAACACATTGCGCGCGCCGCACACGCTCAGCGCATCGCTGATGATCTGCCCACCGCCCACGGTATACAGCGGCTGGTTCCACACTTGATAAAACACGCGTAACGGCTCGGTACGCCGGTAGCGCTGGCGCAATTCGGCCAGGCGTTGGCGCAAGTGCGCGGCCAACTGTCGGCCGGCTTCAGCGCGGCCCAATTGCTCGGCAATGGCCTGGACCTGGGTGGTGAGCTGTTCAAGGCTGTGGGGTTCGGCGACGTACACCGGAATATTCAGGCGCTGCAGTTGCTCGCGCTGGGCTGGGCCGACACTGCCGGGCCACAGCAGGATCAGGTCGGGCCTGAGGCTGAGCAAGCGCTCCATGTCCAACTGGCCGTAATGCCCCACTGACGGGACGTGCGCCAGCGCCGTCGGGCGGTCCCCGCCGTCGAGCACGCCCACCAACATGTCGGCGGCACCCAATTCAGCGACGATTTCAGACAGGGAAGGCGCCAGGCTCACGACACGCTCGGCAGCCAGCGCCTGGGCGCTCAATGCCAGCAGCAGCACCGCCAGCCAGTGACACCTCATCCCAGTTGACGGGGAATGCGGTAGAGGTAGAACAGCACCAGCGTCGACAGCGCCAACAGGAACAGCGGCACCGCCTCCAGGCCGACGAACACCGCCAGCGCACCGATCCAGGCCGGGACGGCAGCAACCAGCAGCGCCGTGCGCCGCCGGGCCGCCAGGGTGATCCAGGCAGCCGGTTCTTCGGGGGTATCGAGGGCTTTGGAGGTGGCGATCAACGCGTGTTTATAGCCGTTGAAGTAGCGCAGGCTGAGGAACATCGAGGCCACGCCGGCAATGAAGAACGGCATGGCCAGCACCGGCAGCAGGGATTCGGCTTGGCCGAACACCAGGTTGATCACGAACAGGGGCAGCAACGCCAGGGCCAGGTACTGCCACCAATTGAAGGACAGTCGCCGTTTCACCTGGCCTCGGGTCACGCGCGGTCGACCTCGCCCTGGTGCTCGTTACCCATCATGTGGTCGAGCTTGCTGGCCTTGGTGGCCAGGTAGAGCTTGTTGTGCGGATTGTGCCCGGTGTGCAGCGGCACACGCTCGGCCACGGTGATGCCCATCTCGGTCAAGGCTTTAACCTTGCGCGGGTTGTTGGTCATCAAGCGCAAGGACTTGACGCCCAGGTGCTCCAGCATCGGCAGGCAGATCGCGTAGTCACGCTGGTCGGCAGCAAAACCCAGGCGCTCGTTGGCTTCGACCGTATCGGCGCCGCCATCTTGCAGCTCGTAGGCGCGGATCTTGTTCATCAGGCCAATGCCCCGGCCTTCCTGACGCAAATACAGCAGCACGCCCCGGCCTTCACGGGCGATGGCCCGCATAGCCGCTTCCAGTTGCGAGCCGCAGTCGCAGCGCTGGCTGAACAACGCATCGCCAGTCAGGCACTCGGAGTGCACACGGCCAAGCACCGGCGCGCCGTCCGCGATATCACCGAGGCTGAGCACAACGTGCTCGCGCCCGGTGGCTTCTTCGAGAAAGCCGTTCATGGTGAACGTGGCAAAAGGGGTAGGCAGCTTGGAAGCGGCGACGAAAACGACGGGCACCGTGTGCTCCTGAATTCAGTTTTTACAGAGGCGGCCATTGTAACAGCACGTTCCTACAGACGCTTAAGCTGAATTATCGCTGATAAAGATCAATAGGTTCGATTGGCCTTCGACCTGGTTCTATGCACGTCAGAACGGATAGGGTTGTTTCCAGCGCTCGAATATCGGCTTTAACTCGCCGCTTTTCACCAGGGCCGCCATGCGCTGGTCAAAGACAGCCATCAAGCCCCGGCCCCGCTCGTTATCGGCAAAACCGATGTACAACGGCAGTTCGGCAATCGGCGTGAGTGCAAACTTCGACGGCTCATCGGCCTGGCTGAGCACGTACTTGGCCTCGGTCAACGCATCGATGTAGAAGTCGGCCCGGGCGTGTTCCAGCATCGGCAGAATGCCGTCGCGGCGCTCGATCTGGTTGAAGCGGTGCACGTTGGGCAAGTACTCCTCGTACTTGTAGCCGCGCACCCAGGCCAGGCGGTAATTGCCCAGCGTGGCCACTGTCGGCGCCGGCGTACTGGCCAGCCCGAGCGCGTAGATATGGTCGGAATCGAAGTTCCAGTGGGGGTACAACACACCCTCGGCTTCATCACGATAGGAGCCCACCCAGCCGTCCACCTCGCCGCGCTGGGCCAGGCCAACCGAGCGGGTATAGGGCACGGAGCGGATCTGCACCTTGATACCGGCGGGTTCGAAGACTTGGCGCATCACGTCCCAGGCCAGGCCGGTGCCGTCTTTGTTGGTGTAGTCGTTCCATTCCTCACTGGCCAGCATGATCTTGCCGGGCACGTCCTGCGCCTGGGCCACCGCCATAAAAGCACACAGCACTATCAGCAGCCAGCGGCGCACATCCATGGTGACGACCTCCTACAGGGCCTTGCATCCGTAATAACGCTATAGAGGGTAGCGCAGCTCGCCGATTCAGGGCGTCTCGCGAAAATGCTGGTAGCCACGGATGGCCGGCGTGATGTCCTGCCCAGTGGCGTCAAGCAGGGTCACGCCCTGCCCCGCCTCGACCCGGCCGATCACATGGATCGGCCAGCCGTCGGCCAGCAATGGCGCCAACTCGACAGGTGGCAGGGTGAAGGCCAGCACGTAGTCGTCGCCGCCGCTCAGGGCCGCCACGCGCGCTTCGTCATCGCCGACAAACGCCAGCAGCGCCTGGGACAATGGCACGCGCTGGCGTTCGATCAGCAGGCTGACCTTGGACGCCGTAGCGATATGCCCACAATCGGCCAGGAGCCCGTCGGAAATATCCATCGCAGACGTCGCCTTGCCGCGCAGTGCCAGCCCCAAGGCCAATTGCGGCTGCGGCGACCAGTAATGGGCCAGCAATGGATCGGCAACCGCCGCGTCGGCGCTGCGCAGGCCCAACACCAGCGGCAAGGCGCCGGCAGCATTGCCCAGTTCACCGCCAACGCACAGCAGGTCGCCGGGTCGCGCACCGCTGCGGGTCAAGGCTTGCCCTGCCGGTACACGGCCAAACACTGTCAGGGTCAGGCTCAAGGGCCCACGGGTGGTGTCGCCACCCACCAGGCCCACGCCGCAGCGTTGCGCCATGAGGTTCAACCCTTGGGCATAGCGTTGCAACCAATCGGCATCGACGGTCGGTGTGGTCAAGGCAAGGGTAAACGCGAGGGGGTGGGCGCCCATGGCGGCCAGGTCGCTGACGGCCACAGCCAAAGAACGTTGGCCCAGCAGGAACGGGTCGCAGGGGTCGGAAAAATGCACCCCGGCCACCAATGTGTCGGTGGAGATCGCCAGCTGCTCCCCGGCAGGGAGCGCCAGCAAGGCGCAGTCATCGCCGATCCCCAGGGCAATGCCTTCGCCGCCTTGCGCACAGGGCGCGGCGGCGAAGTAGTTGCGGATCAGCTCAAACTCGCCCATTCAGGTTTCAAGCGCGATTCAGCGCTTGTACGCCTTCACTTCGGCTTCACGCAGGCGCGGGGCCAGCTTGTCGAGCACGCCGTTGACGAACTTGTGGCCGTCGGTCGAACCGTAGACTTTCGCCAGTTCGATACCTTCGTTGATCACCACGCGGTACGGCACGTCGACGCGATACAGCAGCTCCCAGGCCGACAGGCGCATCACGCACAGCTCAACCGGGTCCAGCTCTTCGATGGTCAGGTCCAGGCAAGGCGCCAGGGCTGTATCGATCTCGGTCAGGTGGGCATGCACACCGTGCAGGATGTCGTGGAAGTACGGCAGGTCGGCGAAGGTGAAATCGTTGTCGACGCGAAACTGTGCTTCGATTTCGTTCAACGATGCGCCCGCCAGGTGACGCTGGTATAGCGCCTGGGTCGCCAACTGACGAGCAGCGCGACGCTTCTCGTTCTTGGAAGGCTTGCCAGCATCGGCTGGACGTGGCTCGCGCGGGTTGAAGTTGTCGCTCTCGTCGGAAATCACTTGGCCTCCAACTGCGACAGCAGGCTGACCATTTCCAGGGCGGACAGGGCAGCTTCAGCACCTTTGTTGCCGGCCTTGGTGCCGGAACGCTCGATGGCTTGCTCGATGGAATCCACGGTCAGCACGCCGAAAGCGACGGGCACGCCGAATTCCATGGACACCTGGGCCAGGCCCTTGGTGCATTCGCCTGCAACGTATTCGAAGTGCGGGGTACCGCCACGAATGACCGCGCCCAGGGCGATGATTGCCGCGTATTCACCCTGCTGAGCAACTTTCTGCGCAACCAGTGGAATTTCGAAGGCGCCAGGGGCACGGATAATGGTGATGTCGCTTTCGCTCACACCGTGGCGAACCAGGGCGTCCACGGCACCGCTTACCAGGCTTTCAACCACGAAGCTGTTGAAGCGGCCAACCACCAGGGCGTAGCGGCCTTTGGGGGCGATGAAGGTACCTTCGATGGTCTTCAGGGTCATTCGACAAATCTCTTAAAGAGCCGGGACGCGTGTATGACGCGTCCCTTAGTGATATTTGAACCGCGAACAAGGGGCGAAAATCGCCAGCCTTTATTCGGAGGGCACGTATTCTACTACTTCCAGGTCGAAACCGGATATCGCATTAAATTTCATCGGCGCACTCATCAAGCGCATTTTGCGCACGCCCAGGTCACGCAGGATCTGCGAACCGGCACCGACGATGCTGTAGGTGGTCGGTTTTTTCACCGGCGCGTGGTCAGCCGTTTCGCGGATATGCGCCAGCAATACGTCGCCATCCAACGGGTGACCGAGCAACAGCACCACACCGCTGCCGGCCTCGGAGACCGCAGCCATGGCGGCGCGCAGGCTCCAGCGGCCCGGTTGCTTGACCAGCAGCAGGTCACGCAGTGGGTCCATGTTGTGCACACGCACCAGGGTCGGTTCTTCGGCGCAAATGGTGCCCAGGGTCAGGGCCATGTGCACATCGCCTTCGACTGAATCACGGTAGGTCACCAAATTGAATTGGCCCAGTTCGCTGTCCAGTGGCTGCTCGGCAATCCGCTGAACGGTACGTTCGTGGATCATGCGGTAGTGAATCAGGTCGGCAATGGTGCCCACCTTGATGTTGTGTTCGGCGGCAAAGGCTTCGAGTTCGGCACGACGGGCCATGGTGCCGTCATCGTTCATCACTTCGCAGATCACGCCGCTTGGCTCGAACCCGGCCATGCGCGCCAGGTCGCAGGCGGCTTCGGTGTGGCCGGCGCGCGCCAGGGTGCCACCCGGCTGGGCCATCAGCGGGAAGATGTGGCCGGGGCTGACGATGTCTTCGGCCTTGGCGTCTTTTGCAGCGGCGGCTTGCACGGTGCGCGCGCGGTCAGCAGCGGAGATCCCGGTGGTGACACCCGTGGTGGCTTCGATGGACACGGTGAACTTGGTGCCAAAACCCGAGCCATTGCGCGGCGCCATCAACGGCAGCTTGAGCAATTCGCAGCGCTCACGGCTCATGGGCATGCAGATCAGCCCGCGGGCGTGCTTGGCCATGAAGTTGATGTGCTCGGCCTGGCAGGCCTCGGCGGCCATGATGATGTCGCCTTCGTTCTCGCGGTCTTCGTCATCCATCAGGATGACCATCTTGCCTTGGCGGATGTCTTCAACCAGTTCTTCGATGCTATTGAGCGCCACGCGGCACCCCCTTGGTCAGGATTTCAGGTAGCCGTTAGCGGCCAGAAAACTTTCGGTGATGTTACCGGATGCTGGCTCTGCGGCCTTTTCGCCCAGCAACAGGCGCTCCAGGTAACGGGCAAGCAAGTCCACTTCCAGGTTCACTCGGCGACCCGGCTGGTACGAGGCCATGATCGTTTCGCTGAGGGTGTGGGGAATGATGGTCAGTTCAAATTCGGCGCCGTTCACGGCGTTCACGGTCAGGCTGGTGCCGTCGACGGTGATCGAGCCTTTGTGGGCGATGTACTTGGCCAGCTCTTTAGGCGCGCGGATGCGAAATTCCACGGCACGCGCGTTTTCGCTGCGCGCGACCACTTCACCGACGCCGTCGACATGGCCGCTGACCAGGTGACCGCCAAGGCGGGTGGTCGGGGTCAGGGCTTTTTCCAGGTTCACCGGGCTGCCGGCCTTGAGGTCGTTCATCGCGGTGCAATCCAGGGTTTCCCGGCTGACATCGGCAGCAAAGCCATTGCCCGGCAACTCGATGACGGTAAGGCACACGCCGCTGACGGCGATGCTGTCGCCCAGCTTGACGTCGCCCAGATCGAGCTTGCCGGTTTCAACCAGCAGGCGCACGTCGCCGCCTTTGGGGGTCATGGCGCGGATGCTGCCGATGGATTCGATAATGCCGGTGAACATGGCCTTCTCCTGGAAAAACGGGACGGGCACTTGAGCGCCCGGTCAGAATTATACGCTCGCTGGTAGAAGCGGGATGGCAGTGACTCGCCAGTCGTCGCCCACAGCGCGCATTTCAGTGATCTTGAGTTGGGGGGCGTCGGCCAGTTTCTCAAGCGGCCAATCCAGCAAAGGCCGGGCGGCGGAGCCGAGGAACTTGCCGGCGATGAATATCACGTACTCATCCACCAGGCCTTGCTGGGCAAATGCGCCCGCCAGGCTTGGGCCGGCTTCCACCAATACTTCGTTGACGCCACGGGCGGCCAGCGCCACCAGGGCAGCACGCAAGTCGACCTGGCCATCGACGCCCGGCACCACCAGGCACTCGGGGCCACGGGGGAATTGGTTTTCCGGCGTAACACAGGTAATGACCAACGCCGGGCCAGCCTTGAAGAAGGGCGCGTTGAGCGGCACGCGCAGGCGGCCGTCGATCAGCACGCGCAACGGCGGACGCGACATGGCCAGGGCGGTGGTGGCTTCATCCAGGCCGAGTTCGGCGGCGCGCACGGTCAGGCGTGCGCCGTCGGCCAGCACCGTGTCGGCGCCGGTCAGCACCACGCTGGCCTCGGCGCGCAGGCGCTGCACGGCGGCGCGGGCGGCGGGGCCGGTGATCCATTGGCTTTCGCCGCTGGCCATCGCGGTGCGGCCGTCCAGGCTCATCGCCAATTTGACCCGCACGAAGGGCAAGCCGTGCTCCATGCGTTTGAGGAACCCCGGGTTCAACGCGCGGGCTTCGGCTTCCAGCACGCCGCTGCGCACTTCGATACCGGCTTGTGCCAAACGCTGCATGCCACGCCCGGCCACTTCGGGGTTCGGGTCCTGCATGCCGGCCACGACGCGGGCGACTCCCGCCGTGACCAACGCATCCGCGCAGGGCGGCGTACGCCCGTGATGGCTGCACGGTTCGAGGGTCACGTACACCGTGGCGCCACGGGCCTTGGCACCGGCGGCGCGCAAGGCATTGGGCTCGGCATGGGGCTCGCCGGTGCGCTCGTGCCAGCCTTCGCCGACGATTTGCCCATCACGCACGATCACGCAGCCAACCCGGGGGTTGGGGTGAGTGGTGTACCGGCCCTTGCGCGCCAG
This sequence comes from Pseudomonas pergaminensis, assembly GCF_024112395.2. NCBI lineage: Bacteria > Pseudomonadati > Pseudomonadota > Gammaproteobacteria > Pseudomonadales > Pseudomonadaceae > Pseudomonas > Pseudomonas pergaminensis. The sequence goes on from NZ_CP078013.2 coordinate 5,886,382, forward strand.
TTCGAGGGCGCGAGCCATGTAATGGGCGTCGAGCACAGCTTGTTCGGCAGAAGGCGGGTTCATTCTTTGGCAGGCTCACGGGCCAGGCGGTCGATCTCTTCGCGGAACTCATTGAGGTCCTGGAAGCGTCGATACACCGAAGCGAAACGGATATAGGCGACTTCGTCGAGCTTTTGCAGCTCGCCCATCACCAACTCTCCCACCACCAGGCTCTTGACCTCGCGCTCACCGGTGGCACGCAGCTTGTGCTTGATATGCACCAGCGCCGCCTCCAGCCGCTCGACACTCACCGGGCGTTTTTCCAGGGCGCGCTGCATACCGGCGCGCAGTTTTTCTTCGTCGAAGGGTTGGCGGCTGCCGTCGGATTTGATCAGGCGCGGCAACACCAGTTCGGCGGTTTCGAAGGTGGTGAAACGTTCACCGCAGGCTAGGCATTCGCGCCGGCGACGCACTTGATCGCCCTCGGCGACCAGACGCGAGTCAATGACCTTGGTGTCGTTGGCACCGCAGAAGGGACAGTGCATGGTTGGCAGGCAACAAATAAAGGGAGGGCCATGGTAGCGCATCCCCGTGGCAAGACAAGCCATAGCCTTTACGGTATATAGGCTGACTATTATGTTTCTTATTTTTTAAGCCACGGATTTTGTCCTTTCTGGAGCCGTACATGCAGTTACGACCACTTGTTTTGCTCACCCTGTTCAGTGTCCTGGTCGCCTGCAGCAGCGAAGCCCCCAAGCCAGCGGCACCTCAACCCACCCCGGCACAAGAGAAAAAAGTCCCCGGCATCGAAGACCTCGGCCCCCTGCCCGCCTTCCAGCGGGAAATCAGCGGCAGCCTGACCAACATTCCGGCCGGTGCCGAAGTCGAAATGGCCCTGCTGGTGATCGACGATCGTTCGCGCCCACAGCAATTGCTCGCCAGCAGCGTGCTGACCGGCAACGGCCAGCCCCTGGCTTTCCGCCTGCGCTTTAACCCAGAGGCCTTCCCGGCCGGTGCGCGGGTTGAATTGCGCGGGCGCGCGAGCCAGTCCGGCCAGTTGATCCTGCACCTGCCCGCCGTGCGCATCACCCAAGCGATCACCCAGACCACCGGCCCCCTGCAACTCGTCAAGGCACCATGACGCCACCGCTGGACCTGCAAGCGGCCCTGAGCGAACTGATCGGCGACGCGCAACTGGTGCCCTGCTCATTGCCGGGCACCGAGCTGTCGTTGTGGCTGCTGGATGCAGACAACATGGACCGCGCCTTCAGCCCCGAAGAAACCCGGCGCATCCTGCATGAACCGCCCTACTGGAGTTTTTGCTGGGCCAGCGGCCTGGCGCTGGCGCGGTACCTGGCGGCGAACCCCGAGTGGGTCGCCGGCAAGCGCGTGCTGGATTTTGGCGCCGGCTCCGGCGTGGCCGGGATTGCGGCGGTCAAGGCCGGCGCGTTGGAAGTAGTGGCCTGCGACCTCGACCCGCTGGCCTTGGCGGCCTGCCGGGCGAATGCCGCGCTCAACGACGTGGAGCTGGGCTACTGCGCCGATTTTTTCGCTGAAGCCGACCGCTTCGACCTGATCCTGGTCGCCGACGTGCTCTACGACCGCGCGAACCTGCCACTGCTCGACCAGTTCCTGACCCGAGGCCGCGAAGCGCTGGTGGCGGATTCGCGCGTGCGCGACTTCCAGCACCCGGATTACCAGCGGCTGGCGATTCTTGATGCGCTGACCTTGCCGGATCTGGCGGAGCCTTGGGAGTTTCGCAAGGTGAGTCTGTACCATTCGCGGCGCTCGTGAGACCTTCGCGAGCAAGCCCGCTCCCACATGTGACCGCATTCCCCCTGTGGGAGCGGGTTTGCTCGCGAAAGCGGTGCCGAATCCACCGCACTTTCAGCCAGGCTCGCCAGCCCTTATAGTTGCCCCATTCCCGCTTTATTCGAGACGCCCCATGAGTGAGCCCACGCCGTACATCTTCGATGTCACCACCGCCAACTTTGACCAGGCAGTGATCCAGAACTCCTTCGAAAAACCCGTGCTGGTGGATTTCTGGGCCGAGTGGTGCGCGCCGTGCAAGGCGTTGATGCCGCTGCTGGCGCAGATTGCCGAGAGTTATCAGGGCGAGTTGCTGCTGGCCAAGGTCGATTGCGAAGCCGAGCAGGATATCGTGGCCCGTTTTGGCATTCGCAGCCTGCCCACAGTGGTGTTGTTCAAGGATGGCCAGCCAGTGGACGGGTTTGCCGGGGCACAGCCGGAGTCGGCGGTGCGGGCAATGCTCGAACCGCATGTGCAGATGCCGCCACCGGCTGCGGCGGATCCGTTGGAGCAGGCCCAGGCGCTGTTTGCCGAAGGCCGCATCAGCGATGCCGAAGCTGTGCTGGTAACACTGCTGGGCGAAGACAACACCAACGCCGCCGCGTTGATCCTGTACGCCCGCTGCCTGGCCGAGCGCGGTGAATTGGGCGAAGCCCAGACCGTGCTGGACGCCGTAAAGAGCGACGATCACAAGGCCGCCCTCGCCGGGGCAAAGGCGCAGATCACCTTCCTGCGCCAGGCTGCCGACCTGCCGGACGCCGCCGACCTGAAAAGCCGCCTGGCGCAAGACCCGCAGGACGACGAAGCGGCCTATCAGCTGGCGATCCAGCAACTGGCGCGCCAGCAATACGACGCGGCGCTGGAAGGCTTGCTCAAGCTGTTCATCCGCAACCGCAGCTACAGCGAAGGCCTGCCACACAAGACCTTGCTGCAGGTGTTCGAACTGTTGGGCAACGACCACCCGCTGGTGACCGTGTACCGCCGCAAGTTGTTCGCCGCGTTGTACTAATCGCCAACCCAGCTGTACAGCGGCGTATCCCCGCCGCTGGCAACCTTCACATGGGCACTGTGGCGCAGGCGCACCAACAGGCGCTTGCCCGCCGAGGCGTCGCCGGCCAAGCCTTCCAACTGGTCAAGCAGCTCCAGGCCACTGAGTTGTCCGGCCTTGCGTAACAGGTCCTGCGCGCCTTGCCACAGGTCATCATTGTGTTTGACCGGAGCCACGGGCGCGGTAGCCGCACTGGCGACCGGCGTCGCCTGCAATTGTGCACCCAGTCGCGCCCAATCGCCGTCGTCCAGCTCCAGGGTCAAGTCCACCGGCAGGTCGCCGACGGTTCCACGAATTCGCAACATCGTCCCTACTCCCGCAGTTTTCTGACAGGCATGCTCCCACGCGGCTTGCGCAACGCCAAGCGGGCGGTCAAACTCTCGGCATATTGTTATAAGATCACATAACAAAACTTTCATGTCCTGGAGCTTTCTCATGCGCCGTCTGTTGCTTGCTTTGCCGTTTGCCCTGCTGCCCTTGGCGGTTGCCCATGCTCATGACGATCACGATCACGACCATGAACACGGCAGCCTCGGTGCCCATGAGCATGGCGTCGGCCGCCTTAACGCCGTACTCGACGGCCAAGCCCTGGAGCTGGAACTGGACAGCCCGGCAATGAACCTGGTGGGCTTTGAACACCTGGCAACCACCCCGGCGGATAAAGCCAAGGTCGCCGCTGCACGCAAACAGCTGGAGAACCCTGTCGCCCTGTTCAACCTGCCTAAAGCCGCCGGTTGTGTGGTCAGCAGCCAGGAACTCAACAGTCCGCTGTTCGGCGACAAACCCGAAGCCGACCATGACGACGATGATGATGACGCTAAAGACGGCGCCCACGAACACCATCACGACCACAGTGAAATCCACGCCCACTACCAGTTCACCTGCGCCACACCGACGGCCCTGGGCAATCTTGACCTGACCCAGGTGTTCAAGACCTTCCCCGCCACCCAGAAAATTCAGGTACAACTGATCGGCCCGAGCGGCCAGCAAGGTGTGGACGCAACCGCACAAGCCGCTACCCTGAAGTTCTGATTGGACCCTGTAGGAGCCGGCAAGCCGGCTCCTATAGTGATTGGTGCCCTTTTCTAGCCGCAGGCGATATTGATTTCTCATGACTCAAGCGTTGATCGAACTGTCTGACCTGGGCTTCAACTGGCCCGGTCACCCACAGTTGCTGGACATCCCCGCGTTCCGCCTGGAAGCGGGGGAAACCCTGTTCCTCAAGGGCCCGAGCGGCAGTGGCAAAACTACGCTGCTGGGCCTGCTCGGCGGTGTGCAGAAGCCCAGCCGGGGCAGCATCCGCCTGCTCGGCCAGGAGCTGACCGACCTCTCGGCCGGTGCGCGCGACCGTTTCCGGGTCGATCACACCGGCTATATCTTCCAGCAGTTCAACCTGCTGCCGTTCCTGTCGGTGCGTGACAACGTCGAATTGCCCTGCCATTTCTCCACACTGCGTGCGCAACGCGCAAAGCAGCGCCACGGCAGTGTCGACCAGGCCGCTGCGGCGTTACTGGCGCACCTGGGCTTGAAGGACAAAGACCTGCTGGAACGCCGCGCCGACTCGCTGTCCATCGGCCAGCAGCAACGGGTGGCTGCTGCCCGTGCGTTGATCGGCCAACCGGAGCTGGTGATCGCCGACGAACCCACCTCGGCTTTGGACTACGACGCCCGCGAAGCCTTCCTGCAACTGCTGTTCGCCGAATGCCGCGAAGCCGGCGCCAGCCTGCTGTTTGTCAGCCATGACCAGAGCCTGGCTTCGCTGTTCGACCGCAACCTGTCGCTGGCCGAACTCAATCGCGCCGCCACGCCCGCAGAGGTTTGAGATGTATCTGTTCCGTCTAGCCATGGCCAGCCTGGCTAACCGCCGCTTTACCGCGATCCTCACCGCCTTCGCCATCGCGCTTTCAGTCTGCTTGTTGCTCGCCGTGGAGCGCGTGCGCGTTGAGGCGCGCAACAGTTTCGCCAGCACCATCAGCGGCACCGACCTGATCGTCGGCGCCCGCTCGGGTTCGGTGAACCTGCTGCTGTACTCGGTGTTCCGCATCGGCAACGCCACCAACAACATCCGCTGGGACAGCTTCGAACACTTCGCCGCCAGCCCCCAGGTGAAATGGGCGATCCCGATTTCCCTCGGCGACTCCCATCGCGGCTACCGTGTGATGGGCACCAACGAATCCTACTTCGAGCACTACCAATACGGCCGCAAGCAGAACCTCGAACTGGCCAGCGGCCGCGCCTTCGCCACTGACCCGTTCGAAGTGGTGCTCGGTGCAGAAGTCGCCGACGCATTGCATTACAAACTCGGCGACAAACTGGTGCTGGCCCATGGCGTGGCAGTGGTCAGCCTGGTGAAACACGATGACAAACCCTTCACCGTGGTCGGTATCCTCAAACGCACCGGCACGCCGGTGGACCGCACGCTGCACATCAGCCTCGGCGGTATGGAAGCGATCCATATCGACTGGCACAACGGCGTGCCGGCCCAGGGCAAAGGCCGCATCAGCGCCGACCAGGCTCGCAACATGGACCTCACCCCGCAGGCGATCACCGCGTTCATGCTCGGCCTGAACAACAAGATTTCCACCTTCGCCCTGCAGCGGGAGATCAACGAATTCCGTGGCGAGCCGATGCTGGCGATCCTGCCCGGCGTGGCGCTGCAAGAGCTGTGGAGCATGATGGGCACCGCCGAAAAAGCGCTGTTCGTGATCTCACTGTTCGTGGTGCTCACCGGCTTGATCGGCATGCTCACGGCGATCCTCACCAGCCTCAACGAACGCCGTCGCGAGATGGCGATCCTGCGTTCGGTGGGCGCACGGCCGTGGCACATCGCGACGCTGCTGATCTTTGAAGCCTTCGCCCTGGCGCTGTCCGGGGTGATCGCCGGCGTGGGGTTGCTGTATGTGTGCATCGCCGCGTCGCGCGGGTACCTGCAGGCCAACTACGGCCTGGACCTGCCGATGTCGTGGCCGAGCGAATATGAATGGACGCTGCTCGCCGGTATCCTGGCGGCCGCGCTGTTGATGGGCAGCGTGCCCGCGTGGCGCGCCTATCGACAATCCCTGGCCGACGGCCTGTCCATACGTTTATGAGGAAGGCCTTGATGCGTCGCGCCCTGTTTGCACTGTTGCTGCTGCTTGCCCTGCCCGCCTGGGCTGCCGAGCCTAAAGAACTGACGTGGTCGGAACTGATACCGCCGGATGCCCCGCCAGAAGTGCCGAACATGCAACCACTGCACAATCTCTCCAGCATGGCGGATGCCCTGGAATCGGCGCCCGCGGCCAAGCAGGACCTGCCCAATGCGCCGGTGGTGCAGGGCCTCGATGGCCAGCACATACGTTTGCCGGGGTACATCGTGCCGCTGGAAGTCAGCGAAGAAGGCCGCACCACCGAGTTTCTACTGGTGCCGTATTTCGGCGCGTGCATCCACGTGCCGCCGCCACCGTCGAACCAGATCGTGCATGTCAAAAGCGAAATCGGCGTGAAGCTCGATGAGTTGTACCAGCCGTACTGGATCGAAGGCGCGATGCAGGTCAAACCGTCCACCAGCGAGTTGGCCGACGCCGGTTACCAGATGGAGGCCGAGAAAATTTACATGTACGAATTGCCGGAATGACGCTGATCGACCTTTCATTGAGCTGAGTCAAAAGACCGGGCGGAACGATCTTTACCATTGGACCTACAACTTTTAAACGTCCTTTGGAGCTCCCATGAACAAGTCTCTGCTCGGCGCGTCCCTCTTCGCGCTCGCCCTCGTCGCCCCCGTTGCACACGCTCACGAAGCGGGCGACATTCTGGTGCGCGCCGGTGCAATCACCGTGAACCCGAAGGCGGACAGCGGCCACGTCAAAGTTGACCAGGGCCCACTGGCCGGCACCAACCTGGGCGGCAAGGCGACCATGAGCAGCGACACCCAGCTGGGCTTGAACTTCGCCTACATGCTGACCAACCACGTCGGTATTGAACTGCTGGCCGCCACGCCCTTCGAACATGATGTGAAGATCAAGGGCACTGCACTGAGCCCGGCCAACGGCAAGCTCGGCACGTTGAAACACCTGCCGCCGACCCTGAGCGTCGTGTACTACCCGCTGGACAACAAGTCGGCCTTCCAACCGTACGTGGGCGCCGGTATCAACTACACCTGGATCTACGACGAACACGTCGGCAGCCGTGCCCAAGGTGCAGGCTTCAGCAACTTCAAGGCTGAAAACTCCTGGGGCTGGGCCGCGCAGATCGGCGCGGACTACATGATCAACGACAAATGGATGATCAACGCCCAGGCGCGCTACATCGACATCAGCACCAAGGCCACCGTGGAAAACAACGGCGTGGCACCGGGCACTCGCGCCAAGGTCAATGTGGACGTGGACCCGATGGTCTACATGGTGGGTATTGGCTACAAGTTCTAACTAGGCGCCAATAAACGCGGCCAACCAAACATGTGGGAGCCGGCTAGTGTGGGAGCTGGCTTGCCTGCGATAGCAACGCCTCGGTGCAATGGGTAGACCGAGGCGACTGCATCGCGGGCAAGCCCGGCGCCCACACAAGCCGGCTCCCACATTGGTTTTGTGCACCCGATCAGCCGTGGCGGTAGAACCGATCCAGCAACGCCGGCAGCCCCGCCCGCCACGCCCGTGGCTTGATGCCGAAAGTGTGGAGGATTTTCTTGCAGGCGAGCACCGCGTGTTGCGGCTCTTCACTGGCATCCGGCCTTGCCGCGTGGGCCTGGGCGGTGGGGGATTCGATCGCCAGCGGGTGAAAGTTGCGCGCTTCGGTGAGGATCGCCTGGCCCAGCGCCAACGGCGTGGTCGCCTCGTGGCCGGCGTAGTGGTACGTGCCCCACAGCGGAGCGGCGCAATCGAGTTGCTTGAGCACCGAGATGATCACCCGCGCCGCATCGTCCACCGGTGTCGGGTTGCCGCGACGGTCGTCGGCCATCAGCAATTCATCCGGCTTCTCGGCCCGCGCCAAAAAGCGCCCGAGGGTGCCGTCGACACTGTCATCCAGCAGCCAGCCGAACCGCAGCAATACATGTTGCGGGCAGGTAGCGCGTACGCTCTGTTCGATTCGCCACAACGCCTGGCCGCGCAGGCCCAGGGGCACCGGCTCGTCCTTTTCGCTGTAGGCGGTGGCGCGGGAGCCATCGAACACGCGGTAGCTGGACGGTTGCAGCAAGGTGATGTTGTGGTGCTGGCACAGTTCGGCCAGGCGTTCGATGGCAAACTCCTGGGCGGCCAGGCGGGTTTCGCTGACCACTTCCGCCTGGAACCAGTCGAAATAGTAGGCGAGGTTGATCAACGCATCGGGACGGGTGTCGTCGAGCAGTTGGGTAAGGCTCGCGGCATCCCAGCCGTCTTTGGGCGGTTTGGGGGCGAGGAAACCGATGTCTTCCTCTGCACCGAGGCGAATCAGCGCCTGCCCGAGGGCATTCCCGCCGCCCAGTAACATAAGGCGCATTCGCATAGATTGAGCAGGCCCGGTCTGTGTGGAACGAAGGTTATTAGGTATTTGTCAGAATCGTTGCATTTTGCGGGTTTGTAGCGCAACCGTCACGGATAAAGTGCGGGGTTGCAACTTGTTGTAGCCGGCCGCATAACGTAAGGCATGAACCTACCTGAATCCACGGACACGGTCCTGGACGGCTTCCACCCCGCTGTCAGCACCTGGTTCCGCAGCACGTTCCCTTCGGTGACAGGCGCCCAGGAACAGGCGTGGCCGCTGATCCGCCAGCGCCAATCGACCCTGATCGCCGCGCCCACTGGCTCCGGCAAGACCCTCACGGCGTTCCTGGCGGTACTGGATGACCTGGTCCACCAAGGCCTGGCCCACGGTGGTGAGTTGCCGGATGAAACCCTGGTGGTCTACGTGTCGCCGCTCAAGGCGCTGTCCAACGACATCCAGATCAACCTGCAAAACCCCCTCGCGGGGATTACTGAGCACCTGCAGAACCTCGGCCTGCCGCCGCTGGTCATCCGCACCGCCGTGCGCACCGGCGACACCCCGCAAAAAGACCGCGCGCAGATGCGCAAGCGCCCGCCGCATATCCTGGTGACCACCCCGGAATCGCTCTATGTGCTGCTGGGCTCGGACTCCGGTCGCCAGATGCTCGCCAGCACGCGCACGGTGATCGTCGATGAAATCCACGCCATCGCCGCCGGCAAACGGGGCAGCCACCTGGCCTTGAGCCTGGAACGCCTGCAAGGCCTGTGTGCCGGGCCGCTGATGCGCATCGGCTTGTCGGCCACGCAAAAGCCCATCGACGCGGTGTCGCGATTCCTGGTGGGCAGTGGCCGGGCATGCGCGATTGTGGATATTGGCCACGCCCGCCCACGCGATCTGGATATCGAAGTGCCCCCCGTGCCGCTCTCGGCGGTGATGGCCAACGATGTGTGGGAGCTGGTCTACGACCGCCTCGCCGAACTGGCGCGCGAGCACCGCACCACGCTGGTGTTCGTCAACACCCGGCGCCTGGCCGAACGCCTGGCCCGGCATTTGAGCGAGCGCCTGGGCAAAACCGCGGTGGCCGCCCACCACGGCAGCCTGGCCAAGGAAATGCGCCTGGACGCCGAGCAACGCCTCAAGGGCGGCGAGCTGCAAGTGCTGATCGCCACCGCGTCCCTGGAATTGGGGATTGATATCGGCGATATGGACCTGGTCTGCCAGATTGGCTCGCCCGGCTCCATCAACGGTTTTCTGCAAAGAGTCGGCCGCTCCGGGCACCAGGTGGGCGGTACGCCCAAGGGACGCCTGTTCGCCACCACCCGCGACGACCTGATCGAATGCGCCGCCCTGCTCGACTGCGTGCGCCGGGGCGAACTCGACACGCTGCACATTCCCGTGGCGCCCCTGGATGTACTGGCCCAACAAATCATCGCTGAGGTCAGCGCCCAGGAATGGTCCGAGCAGGCGTTGCTGGACCTCATCCACCGCGCCGCACCTTACGCCACGCTGGATGAACGCCACTACCAGGCGCTGCTGCAGATGCTCGCCGAGGGCTACAACGGGCGCCAGGGTATCCGCAGCGCCTACCTGCACCGCGACGCGCTGACGCGCACCCTGCGCGGCCGGCGGGGCGCCAAGCTGACCGCCGTGACCAGTGGCGGCACCATCCCTGACAACGCTGACTACAGCGTATTGCTCGAACCCCAGAGCTTGAACATCGGCAGCGTCAACGAAGATTTCGCGGTGGAAAGCATCGCCGGGGATATCTTCCAGCTCGGTAACACGTCCTACAGAATTCTGCGGGTCGACGCCGGCAAAGTGCGGGTCGAGGACGCCCATGGCCAGCCGCCGACCATCCCCTTCTGGCTCGGTGAAGCGCCGGGGCGCAGCAACGAACTGTCGGCGGCGGTGGCGCGCCTCCAGGGCCAACTGGACGCGTTGCTCAGCGCTACGCCCGGCGAGCTGCACGCCGCACAGGACTGGCTCACCGGCACCCTCGGCCTGAACCGCGCCTGCGCCGAGCAGATCCTCGATTACCTGGCGCGCACGCGCTTGGCCCTGGGTGCGTTGCCGTCCCAGGACACGTTGATCATGGAGCGGTTTTTCGACGCGTCCGGCGGCACTCAGTTGATCATCCACACGCCGTTCGGCAGTCGCGTCAACCGCGCCTGGGGCCTGGCCCTGCGCAAGCGATTCTGCCGTACGTTCAATTTCGAATTGCAGGCGGCCGCCAGCGAGAATGCAATCGTGCTGTCACTGTCTACCAGCCACAGTTTCGAGCTGGATGAGGTGTGGCGTTACCTCAATAGCCACAGCGCCGAACACCTCCTGATCCAGGCTGTGCTGGATGCGCCGCTGTTCGGCGTGCGTTGGCGCTGGAATGCCGGTGTGGCGCTGGCGTTGCCGCGCTACACCGGTGGACGCAAGGTTGCGCCGCAGATCCAGCGCATGAAAAGCGAAGACCTGATCGCCAGCGTGTTCCCCGACCAGATCGCCTGCCTGGAAAACCTCGCTGGCGAGCGCGAAGTGCCCGAGCATCCATTGGTGGAGCAAACCCTCGATGACTGCCTGCACGAAGCCATGGACAGCGACGCCTGGCTGGCCCTGCTGCGGCGCATGGAGCGCGGCGACGTGCGCCTGATCAGCCGCGACCTGCCGGCGCCCTCCCCCATGGCTGCAGAAATTCTCAGCGCGCGGCCCTACACCTTTCTCGACGATGCGCCGCTGGAAGAACGGCGCACCCAGGCCGTGCTCAACCGGCGCTGGAGCGACCCGCAGAGCACCGACGACCTCGGCGCCCTGGATGCGGAGGCCATCGCTGGCGTGCGCGAAGAAGCATGGCCGGCGCCCAACGGGCTGGATGAAATGCATGAGGCGCTGATGAGCCTGGCGTGCATCGCCAGCAACGAAGTCACCCCGCAATGGGCGCAGTGGCTGCAGGCGTTGGCCAAGCGTGGTCGCGCCTATCAACTGCACACTCACTTACACACCAGCCTGTGGGTCGCGGTTGAACGCCTGAGTTGTGTGCAGACAATCTACCCCGGCGATGTGCCGTTGCTGCCCGGTTTCGATGAGCCCTGGACCGTTGAGGAGGCCGTGACCGAAGTACTGCGCGCGCGCCTCGGTGGGTTCGGCCCACTGAGCCTGATCGAGATCGCCGCGCCCCTGGCCCTGCCGGTGGCGGATGTGACCCAGGCGCTCGCCCGCCTGGAGCAGGAAGGCTACGTGCTGCGCGGGCATTTCAGCCCTGGCGCCACCCAGGAGCAATGGTGCGAACGCCACCTGCTGGCGCGCATCCATCGCTACACGGTCAAGCGCCTGCGCCGGGAAATCGAGCCGGTGGCGTTGCAGGACTTCATGCGTTTTCTATTCGATTGGCAGCACGTGTCCGACAGCACCCGTGGCCAGGGCAGCGCGATGTTGCCGCAGATCGTCGGGCAGTTTGAAGGCTATGCCGCTGCCACGTCCGCCTGGGACAGCGACCTGCTCAGTGCGCGCCTCAAGGACTATTCCTCCATCTGGCTTGACGAGCTGTGCCGCAGCGGCAAGCTGGTGTGGACGCGCTTGAGCAACAAGACCAGCGCCATCGCGTTGCGCAGCACGCCGGTAGTGTTGCTGCCACGCAGCCAAGTGGGGCTGTGGAGCGGCCTCACCGAACTCACTGACGCCACCACGCTGTCGCCCAAGGCGCAAAAGGTGCACCAGGCACTGCGCGATCACGGCGCGCTGTTTTTTGATGAACTGGTGCACGAAGCCCACTTGCTGCGCAGTGAACTGGAAACCGCCTTGCAGGAACTGGTAGGCGCCGGGTTGGTGAACGCCGACAGCTTCGCCGGCCTGCGCGCCCTGACCACCCCCGCCAGTAAACGCCAGGCGCGCAGCAGCCGGCGTGGGCGCGGGGCGTTTGTGGGCGGTATGGACGATGCGGGTCGCTGGGCGCTGGTCCGGCGCCCGTCGACTGCCGCCGGCCCGCACTCGGCCGAAATCCTGGAGCATGTGGCGATGACCCTGCTGCGCCGCTATGGCGTGGTGTTCTGGCGCCTGCTGGAGCGCGAGGCGGAATGGCTGCCGAGTTGGCGCGAATTGCTGCGCACCTTTCACCGCCTGGAAGCGCGCGGGGAGATTCGTGGCGGACGGTTTGTGAGTGGCTTGGCGGGAGAGCAGTTTGCGTTGCCGGAGGCGATTCCATTGCTGCGTGAAGTGCGGCGTCGGCCCCATGATGGGAGTTTGATTGCGGTGTGTGGCGCGGACCCATTGAACCTGGTGGGCACGCTGTTGCCAGGCAGCAAGGTGCCGGCAGTGAGTGGCAATCGAGTTGTGTACCGGGACGGGTTGCCGGCAGCGGTGATGGTCGCGGGTAAGCAGCAGGTGTTGCTGGAGGGGGATCAGCAGGTGATTCAGGAAAAATTGATCCGGCATTGAGCCTGTATTGACCCTGCTGCCCTCATCGCGGGCAGGCCCGGCTCCCACATGGGCGTGCATTCCAAGTGTGGGAGCTGGCTTGCCCGCGATGAGGGCTCAACCGTCAACATCACTTATTGAGGCCTGGGCTGCTCCGTCAACACCACCGACGTCGGTACTTCCTCATCCGGCTCATCCACCTGCGGCGTACGCTTGGGCAACAGCACCTGCTGTGGATAAGTCTGCGCGAAGTGCACCTCATCACAGTTATCCACAAGCTTTTTCAACCGCTGGTTAAACGCACGACTCACCGCATATTGCCCGCCCGACACGGTGCGGAACTGCGCAGTGAGTACCACGCCGTTAAGGTCCATTTTGTCGACGCCAAACACCTCCAGCGGCCCTTGCAGGTTGTACTTGAGGAACACGTCATCGCGGATCGACTGCCCTGCTTCACGGATCAACTCTACGGCCTTGTCCACGTCCGTGTCGTAGGTGAACTGCACCGAGAAGAACGCGTAGGCGAATTGTCGCGACTGGTTGGTGACCGCCTTGATTTGCCCGAACGGCACCGAGTGCACAAAGCCCTTGCCGTCGCGCAGGCGCAAGGTGCGGATGGTCAGGCCTTCGACCGTGCCGGCGTGGCCGGAGTCGAGTACCACCCAGTCGCCAATGGACAGGGTGTCTTCGATGATGATGAACAGGCCGGTGATCACGTCCTGCACCAGTTGCTGCGAACCGAAACCGATGGCCAGGCCGACCACCCCGGCACCTGCCAGCAGCGGCGCAACGTTGATACCCAGGTTCGCCATGGTGGTGATTGCGCAAATCACCACCAGGATGATTTTCACCGCATTGCGCAGCAGCGGCAGGATGGTCTTGACCCGCGTGCTGGGCTGGCGGCTGGAGCGTTTGTTGACCGGTGGTTTCAATGCTTCCTGGATGGCCGTGTCGAGCACCACCCAGAACAGCCAGGTCATCAGCAGGATCAGGCCGATGCTGCTGAGCGAGTCGCTGATCGCGCGGCCAATCGAGTTGCGCTCGGCGAATTCAAACAACGACACGCCCCAGATGCGCCCGAGAACCTCGATAAATGCCACCGCCATTACGATGCGCAACAGCGCATGCAGCAGACTGAGGAAGCGCTCTTTGTAGGCACTGCTGCGCTGGATCGCCACTTGGCTGCGGGATTTGAACAGGTGTTGCAGTACCGTGCTGAGGAATACCGTGCCGATCAGCAAGATCGTCGTGAACAACGCACAGCGCAGCACCTTCTGGTTGTCGTCGCCGGCCCCGATCAGGTTGATCGCCGAGACCAGCACCATCAGCAGGATCGGCCAGTACCACAGCCCCGAAAAGATGCGCAGTGATTGCTGCAAGGCCGGGTGTTTGAGGCGCTGGGCCAATGGCCGGTTGCGGATCAAGTGCGCGACCGGGCGGCGCAGGCGAACCACCAGCACACCGAAGATCACCGTCGCAAACAGGCCGGTGAAGACCGCGATGCTGCTGGTGATATTGCCGCCCAATTGGTGTGCGATCTGCGGGCTGGTCAAGGCGTCGCTGAGGGCGGCGAGGAAGCCGATCAGGAACAGCGGCTTGGGGCAGTAGTCGCGAATGATCTGCACCGCCGGGCGCTTGTGGCCGACATTGAACATGACGATCACGCACAGCAGCATCGAGGTGGAAAAGATGCCGCTGCTGGTGGCGTAGGCAAAACACAGCGCCAGCGCGCGCCCCACGGAGGTGGGCAGAAAATGGCTGACATACAACGTGAGCGGCAGGCACACCAGCGCCGGCAGTGTGTAAGGCACTACGTAGCCCAGCACGGAGTGGAGGCGGTGGCGCCGTTCGAAAAACGTGCGATGCCCCAGGCGCCGCACAATCACACGCCCCAGTAACGTCAACAGCGTAAAGGCACCGATCCACACACCGGACAGCAACAAAAAGTCCCCGGCGACGCTCCACGGCGAGCGCTCAGTGGTTTGGTTGACCAGCCGCCCGACTTCGTTGGCGGCCCGGTCTGCACGCAGGCGCCATTCGTCAATGAAGTTCTGGTTGAGGTCCAGCTTCTGCTGCACGTCATCAATGCTGGAACTGATCGCCCCTAGAAGCCCGCCCTCCACCAACAACTCCGGCTTGGCCGGCGCTTCGGGTTCAGGCGCGGTGGCCGCGGCTTGCAGTGCGCCGCTGCCGCAAAACAGCAGCGCGCCGAGCAGTAATGCAGTCTTTAGGTTCAGCAAAACACCGGGCTCCTTCAACAGGGTCTGTAAGGAACTGACGGGTTTGAGCCTTGATCGTTCCCCTTCTGCGGCATCTTTGACTTGCAGGCAAATATCAAATGCCAATCCCTGGCTTTTTCAGCAACAGCCGACCCCCGACACTGCGCTCCTGATTGAAACCCACCGGAGTTGCAGCCATGCCCATTGCCTTGCTCGCGCTGACCCTCAGCGCTTTCGCCATCGGGACGACCGAGTTCGTCATCGTTGGCTTGCTACCCACCATTGGCGCCGACCTCGGCGTCGACCTGCCCTCCGCCGGCCTGCTGGTCAGCCTCTACGCTCTGGGTGTGGCCATCGGCGCGCCGGTGCTCACGGCCCTTTCCGGCAAGGTGCCGCGCAAATTCCTGCTGCTGTCGCTGATGGTGCTGTTCACCCTCGGCAACCTGCTGGCCTGGAAGGCGCCGAGCTATGAATCCCTGGTGCTGGCGCGGATCGTCACCGGCCTGGCCCACGGCGTGTTTTTCTCGATTGGTTCGACCATCGCCACCAGCCTGGTGCCCAAGGAAAAAGCCGCCAGTGCGATTGCGATCATGTTTACCGGCCTGACCGTCGCGCTGGTCACCGGCGTGCCGCTGGGTACGTTTATCGGCCAGCATTTCGGCTGGCGTGAAACCTTCCTCGCCGTTTCGGCGCTGGGTGTGATCGCGTTTATCGGCAGCCTGATTTACGTGCCGAACAACATCGCCCACAGCAAACCCGCGTCCTTGCTGCAACAACTGCAGGTGCTCAAGCAACCGCGCTTGCTGCTGGTATACGCCATGACGGCCATCGGCTACGGCGGCTCGTTTATCGCGTTCACTTTCCTGGCGCCGATCCTTCAGGATATTTCCGGGTTCAGCGCCAGCACCGTGAGCCTGGTGCTGCTGGTGTACGGCGTATCGGTGGCCGCCGGCAACATCTGGGGCGGCAAGCTGGCGGATAAACGCGGCCCGATCAGCGCGCTGAAAATCATCTTTGCCCTGCTCGCCGCCGTATTGTTCGTGCTGACCTTCACCGCCGGCAACCCCTGGCTGGCCCTGGCCACCGTGCTGGTGTGGGGTGCGGTCGCTTTCGGTAACGTGCCGGGCCTGCAGGTGTATGTGGTGCGCCAGGCCGAGCATCACACGCCGCAAGCGGTGGATGTGGCCTCGGGGCTGAATATCGCCGCGTTCAACCTGGGGATCGCCGGAGGCGCCTGGGGCGGCGGCTTGATCGTGGCGCATATGGGCCTGATTCACACCGCCTGGATCGGTGGGCTGGTGGTGCTGGTGGCATTGGCACTGACCGCCTGGAGTGGCCGACTTGATCGGTTGGGGCCGGTGCATGCCGAGTCGTCGCCCCGGGTCGTGGCCGGGCACTGACTCGCTCCCACCATCGAACCAATGTGGGAGCGGGCTTGCCCGCGAATGCGGTGGGTCAGTCAATCATTCAGCGACTGACACACCGTAATCGCGGGCAAGCCCGCTCCACAGTTGGTTAATGCCGTCTGTAGAAAGGGGGAAACTTTCGGCCAAAAATCGTAGTCAGCCATAAACGGGGGCCTGGCCCCCCTTCTTTCACAGGAGCAACCATGGCTGCGATACCCGACTGGGTGCCCATCACCCCCAGCGTCGCCATCACACGCTTCACGGTGCTGACGGTCAATATCCACAAGGGCTTCACCGCCCTGAATCGACGTTTCATCCTGCCCGAGCTACGGGAAGCGGTGCGCAGCGTGGGCGCCGACATGGTGTTCCTGCAGGAAATCCACGGCACCCACGAGCGTCACCCCCAGCGCTTCAGCGACTGGCCGAACATGCCGCAATACGAGTTCCTGGCCGACAGCATCTGGCCGCAGTTCGCTTATGGCCGCAATGCGGTCTACCCCCACGGCGACCACGGCAATGCGCTGCTGTCGAAATTCCAGATCGTGCGCCACGACAACCTGGATATTTCCCAAAGCGGCCATGAAAACCGTGGCCTGTTGCACTGCGTGCTGCGCCTGCCGGGCACCGGCCAGGAGGTGCATGCGATCTGTATCCACCTGGGCTTGCGCGAGGTGCATCGCCAACAGCAATTGCGTCTGATCGAGCAGCGTATCAGCGAGATCCCGGCCGACGCGCCGCTGATTGTCGCTGGCGATTTCAATGACTGGCGCCAGAAGGCCGACTTGAGCCAGAGCGGCCTGAAGGAAGTATTCGTGCAAACCCTGGGCAAACCCGCGCGCACCTTCCCAGCGCGCCTGCCGTTGCTACCGCTGGATCGCATCTACGTACGAAACTTGAAGGTGCATAACCCCCGTGTGCTGACGACGCGGCCCTGGTCCCATCTGTCCGACCATGTGCCGCTGTCGGTGGAGATCGAGCTATGAACGTGGCCATTGAGCATATTTCCACCGATCAGCCGCCCGACGAGGCCAAGGCCCGCGACCTGGATTACGGCTGGCAGAGCGGCAACCAGGTCGAGTTGCTGGAGAACGGCGAGGCGTACTTTCCCAAGGTTTTCGAAGCCCTGCGCGAGGCCCGGCGCGAGATTCTGCTGGAGACCTTCATCCTCTTCGAGGACAAGGTGGGCCATGAACTGCAGGGCATTCTGATCGAGGCCGCGCAGCGCGGCGTGAAAGTGGTGGTGAGCCTGGATGGCTTTGGTTGCGGCGAGCTGAGCCCGGCATTTCTCGGCGAGCTGGCCGAGGCTGGGGTGGCCGTGCAGATGTTCGACCCGGCCTCCAAGACGCTGGGCATTCGCACCAATTGGTTTCGCCGCTTGCACCGCAAGATCGTGGTGGTGGACGCCGAGGTCGCCTTCATCGGCGGGATCAATTTTTCCGCCGACCACCTGGGTGATTACGGCCCCGAAGCCAAGCAGGATTACGCGGTACGCGTGATTGGCCCGGCGGTGGCGGACTTGCATCATTTCGCCCTGGCACAAAGCGGCCGCCAGCCACGCACGCGTCGGGGCTGGCGACGGCGCCAGCAACGGCCTGCGCTGTGGTCCACCGACAAAGGCGACGGCCAGGTGCGCCTGATTTATCGCGACAATGTGCAGCACCGCGATGACATCGAAGAAGCCTATATCCATGCACTGAGCCAAGCGCAAAAACGCGCGGTGATCGCCAACGCGTATTTCTTCCCCGGCTACCGCCTGCTGCGGGAAATCCGCAATGCCGCGCGCCGTGGCGTGCAGGTGCAACTGATCATGCAGGGTCAGCCCGACGTGCTGTTGGCCAAGCTGGCGGCACGCATGCTCTACGACTACCTGCTCAAGGATGGCGTGGTGATTCACGAATATTGCCAGCGCCCGCTGCACGGCAAGGTGGCGCTGGTGGATGACGACTGGAGCACCGTGGGCTCAAGCAACCTCGACCCGCTGAGCCTGGCATTGAACCTGGAAGCCAACGTATTGATTCGTGACCGGGCGTTCAATCAGCAGTTGTATGAACGCCTGGAAACCCTGGCCAAGAACCACTGCCAGACCATGCCCGAGAACCGCAAGCCGCGCCTGTGGCTGTGGCGCTTGACCGTGGGTTTCCTGGTGTTCCATGTGATGCGCCACTTCCCTGCGCTGACGGGCTGGCTGCCGGCGCACAAACCGCGACTCAAGCCGTTTGAGGCCCAGCACCATGACGTCTGAAACCCAAGGTTCGCGATTCAAGCGTTGGAAAAAACCGCTGACCATCGCCTTCTTCCTGGTGCTGATCGTCCTGTTCACCCTGCTCGCACGCCGCATCGACTGGAGCGAGGTGGTGCAGACCCTGGGCGACTTCAAGGTGCGCACCTTGGTGATCGCCAGCGCGCTGACGCTGTGCAGTTTCCTGGTCTACGCCAGCTTCGACCTGATCGGTCGCACCTACATTCGCCAGAACCTGGTGTGGAAGCAGATCCTACCCGTGGGCATCATCAGCTACGCGTTCAACCTCAACCTGAGCGCGTGGGTCGGCGGTATCGCCATGCGTTACCGGCTGTATTCGCGGCTGGGGGTGAGCACCGGTAATATCGCCAAGATCCTCGGACTGAGCCTGGCCACCAACTGGTTCGGCTATATGGCGATCGCCGGAGTGGTATTCAGCAGCGGGCTGGTCACCATGCCGCCGGGGTGGAAAGTCAGCACCACGGCTCTGCAAGGCATCGGCGCGCTGTTGGTGCTGGCCAGCCTGGGTTACCTGGTGGCCTGCCAGTTTTCTAAGAAACGCGCGTGGACCATTCGCGGCATGGAGATCAACCTGCCGTCGGTGCGCATGGCGTGCCTGCAGTTGCTGTTGGGCGCGTTGAACTGGTCGCTGATGGCGGCGGTGATCTTCACCCTGCTGCCGGCGAAACTCGACTATCCATTGGTACTGGGTGTGCTGTTGATCAGCGCGATTGCCGGGGTGCTCACCCATATACCGGCCGGGTTAGGCGTGCTGGAGGCGGTGTTTATTGCACTGCTGCAGCATGAGGCGTCACGGGGCAGTTTGCTCGCCGGGTTGATTGCGTACCGGGCGATCTATTTTATTGTGCCGCTGCTGATTGCGCTGGTGATGTACCTGGGGGTGGAGGCGAAGGCCAAGGCGTTGCGGGTGAAGAAGACAACGGCTTGATCACTATCGCTGGCACGCCAACGCCTACAGTTTGAATGCGTCCCCCTGTAGGAGCCAGTTCAGCTTGCCGGCGATAGCAATCTAAAGAACACCCCCTACTGAGACTGGATGATGCTCAACCGTTCACCCACCACCATCTCGGTGATCCAATCCACCAGGATCGAGGTATAGGCCTGCTGCGACACCGGATCGCTGAGAGAATGGTCGGCGCCATCGATGATGCGATGGGTCAGGGAGTGCGTCTGCTGGCACGCCGCGCGGTAACTCATGATGGTGGCATGGGGCACATGATCATCGGTTTCAGACTCGACGATCAGCACATCTCCGGTAAACGCCGAGCACGCGTGCAAGGCGCGGTTCGTTTCGGCATGCACCAGCGTGCTGCGGTAATCCATCAGATCGGCCTTATCCAGATCACGCTTGGGCTTGAGCCATTCCTGGTCGCGGTACAGCGCCGGTACGCGCAGCGCCAGCCAGCGCACCGGGCGCAGTGAGGTGAGGATGGCGGCCAGGTACCCGCCGTAGCTGGTGCCCACCACCGCCACCGCCGAGGTGTCGATGGCCGGGTGGGACAACAACCGGTCGTAGGCCGCCAGCAGGTCACGCAGGTTGTCCTCACGGGTGACGCGGGACAATGGAATGCCCGTGCCGGCGTGGCCACGCAGGTCGAAGGTCAGGCACACGCACCCAAGGCCGGCGATGCCTTTGGCGCGTTCGAGGTCGCGCTCCTGGCTGCCGCCCCAGCCGTGTACAAACAGCACCCCCGGTACTTTGGATTTGGGACTCAGGAAGGTGCCGCTCATCTGTTCGTCGTCGATATCGATCGCAATGCTTTCGCTTCTAGCCGTCATAAGATTTAACCGTCACGTACTTGAGAAGAAACTCGCTGTTTTCCGCCGGCCCGCGATACACCTCGATAGCATCGGCCGGCAGGGGTTGGTCCACGTAGGTTTCCACCGAGGACACGTGGATCGCGCGCAAGCCGGGATGATTGATAAAACTCTGCAACGCCGCGACTTCCGCGCTGCTCGCCCCGCCCATGCGCCAGGATTGTTCGAGCACGCCACTGCGCCGCTGGCCGTTACTGTCCAGGCCTTGGGCGATGTCGTAATTGCGCCGAGAGGCATAAAAACCCGGGTAGGCCTCATCGGCGGCACTGTCGAAAACCTGGGCTTGTTCGATGGCTTCGCGTACGTCACCGGGCAAGTCGAGCGTTAACAGGTTTTCGTAGCCACCGGGCACCACCAGCAGGTTGGAGCCGCCATAGACGTCTTCGCCCTGCCCGTCTTTCGTCAGGTATTGCTCGCCGCAGTAGCTGAACACGTGCTCGCCGATAAAGCTCTGGCCGACACTGTGGGTGATCACGTCGTGCAGGTCTTGCTCCAGCACCACGCCTTGGTTGAACAGTTCTGCGGCGTCGGGTCGCGCCAGCACGGCGTCGAATTCATCAAGGCTGTGGATAACTTCCTGCCCACGGCCCGCGCAGGCGTGCACGGGTTTCAAACGCAGGGGCCCACTGTAGAGCAGGCGGGTGGCGGCGGGCCGTGCGTCCTCCAAGGCGAACACGCTCAAGCCATCCAGCACCACCGGTCGCACACGCTCGCAAAACAATGCCGACCAGCCTTCCGGCGCCTTGGCCTCAGGGCCGAGCAAGCCATGGCTGATCGCTTTGGTGCAGATGAAGTCGTGGTCGACGTACCCGCCCCACAGATCCTCCGGGCCATTGATGCTGAGCGCCCGCGCCTGCGCTGGGCCGACCAGGGTTTGCGTGGGCAGCAGGTACAGCGCGCGCCCCGCATGCAGATCGGGGTCGTAGCTGCCGCCGAATTTGAGCCCGAGTATCTGCGCCAGCCAGCGCGCCAGGGCGCGGTTGGTTTCGACCTCGTGCAGCGGCGCGCCCTCGCGTGTGGAGTGAGCCACTACCAGCTTCTTGCGTTGAGTTGGGGTCATGCGTCCCCCTTGGCTATCGCGCCCTGTGTGTGCCGAGAAGGTTGCAGGGATCAGGCCAAGGCTATTTCGCAGAAGATGGTTTTCGAATCAAGCAGTTGCCCGAACACCGATGGCAGTTGGCCTGCCTCATTCTGCACGACGTTGCGTTGGTGTCGCGGCGTTCTGCACGATTCAGACGCCAAAACGGCTGCGGTAATCGCTGGGCGCCAGGCCGGTGATTTTCTTGAAGGTGGCGCGGAAGGCGCTGGGGTCCTGATAACCCACGGTCCAGGCGATATGGTCAATGGTGCCATTGGTGAACTCAAGCATCTGCCGCGCCTTGCCCACACGCAGGTGCTGGCAGTACTCGGTGGGTTTCAAACCGGTGGCATTGCGAAAACGCCGCAGGAACGTACGCTCTTCCAGGCCTGCCTCTTGGGCCATCGCCGCCACGCAAACCTCCACTGCACCACTGGCCTGCAACCAGTGCTGAACTTTGAGGATGGCTGCATCACCGTGGCCGAGAATCGGCGCAAAGTTGCTGCCGCACTGGCTGGCACTGTCACTGTGCTCGATCACCAGGAAACGCGCCGTATCGGCCGCGATGCTGGGGCCCATCAGGCGGTCGACCAGGCGCAGGCCAAGTTCGGACCAGGCCATCAAGCCGGCGGTGGTGATCAGGTCGCCGTCATCGACGATCGGCTTATCCGCCTCCAAGCGTACGGCCGGGAAGCGGGCTGCGAAGGATTTGGCGGAGGACCAGTGGGTGGTGGCGCCGCGGCCATCAAGCAATCCACTGCGCGCCAGCATGATCGAGCCAATACACACGCCACCCAGCACAGTGCCCGCCGCGTGTTGCTGACGAAGCCATTCCAGTAACGCAGGGGGCGCCTGGTCTTCGGTAAACTCCCCAATCGAGGGCGGCACCAGCACGGCCATCATCGGTTGATCCGGGCCGGGGTGGCTGCTGAATGCGCGCACCGGTGTGCCGGTCGCGTCCACCTGCCAATGGCTGACCCGCAGCAGCGGCAACTGCGCGGATTGATGCTCGGCGGCAATGCGGTTGGCTACGCCGAACAGGTCGGTCAGGCCATGCACGGCCGCCAGTTGCGCACCTTGGTAGATCAACACGCCCAGCTCAACAACGACCATTGTCAGTTTTCCCCCTGTTATTGTCGGTGCAGCCAATCCCAGGTGCAGGCGCCAGCTAAGATACTGAGCCCATCAACCCATCACGAGGCAACACACATGGCCAAGCAAGCGCTCATCCTAATCGATATCCAGAACGACTACTTCCCCCAGGGCAAGTGGCCACTCGCCGGCGTGGACGCCGCGGCAGACAAGGCCGCGCAGGTGTTGCAGGCATTCCGGCAGGCGGGCGATGCGGTGATTCACGTGCGTCATGAGTTCACCTCCGAGGATGCGCCGTTCTTCACTCCGGGTTCCGAGGGTGCGCACCTGCATAGCAAGGTGTCGAACGAGGGCAGTGAGCCGGTGGTGCTCAAGCACTTCGTGAATGCGTTTCGCGAGACCAACCTGCGCGCCCTGCTGGAACAACGCAGCATCACGGAACTGGTGGTGGTCGGCAGCATGAGTCACATGTGCATCGACGCGGTGGTACGGGCGGCAGCGGACTTGGGCTACAAGGTCACGCTGATCCATGACGCCTGCGCCACGCGAGATCTGGAGTTCAATGGCAAGGTGATCCCGGCGGCGCAGGTGCATGACGCTTATATGGCATCACTGGCGTTCGGCTATGCAACCGTCGTGTCGACCGATGAATTCCTCGCCCCCGTGTAGGAGGCTGCCGGCAATAGCGTCGTTACGGCCTACGCAGTGGCGATGATGAACAGGCGCGGAAAGGGCAACAGCACGGTGCCATCGGCCAGTGCTGGGTAAGCCTGAGTAATCCGCGCCTGGTATTCCTGTAGGAAGGCAGCTTTTTCGCTGTCATCCAAAGGCGCGAGGAATGGCCTCAGTGCCGAAGCCTTGAACCACTCCACCACCGCCGCGTGATCCGCCAACGGATGCAAATACGTGGTACGCCACACATCGACACTGCTGCAATGCTGACTCAGCAGCTCGTAGTAGTAACCCGCCGCATGGCGTTCATTGTGTTTGACCGCGCCGATCTTGGTAGACCAAGGCCCATCAGCGGCGACTTCGCGGGCCAGCCGGTGGGCGGGCTCGTCGAGGTTGTCCGGCGTTTGCACCGCCAGCGTACCGCCCGGTGTCAGTTGGCGGACCAGGTGCGGGTACAACGCTGCGTGATCGGGCAGCCATTGCAGCGACGCATTGGCCAGGATCACATCGAAGGCTTGCGTCGGGTGCCACACCCCGATATCCGCCAGTTCAAAATTCAGCGCCGGCAGCCGTTTGCGGGCGTCGACCAGCATGTCATCGGAGCTGTCCATGCCGGTGACGTGGGCCCGTGGATAGCGCTCGGCCAGTACTTCGGTGGAGTTGCCGGGGCCGCAGCCCAGGTCGACGGCAGTATGCACCTCAGTATTCGGAATAGCCGCGACCAGGTCACGGACGGGACGGGTGCGCTGCTGTTCGAACATCGTGTATTGCTTGGCTGACCAGGTCATCACGGCTTTCCTTCTTTTTGAGGTTGGCTACAGCCTAATTCTTGAGAGCCATGAGAACAAATGCCAGGATTGGAGCCCTCCCATACCTGAAAAGTATCCCTATGCTGGAGCTTCGCCAACTCAAGGCCTTCGTCGCCATCGCCGAAGAAGGCTACATCACCCGTGCCGCCGAACGCCTGGGCATGCAGCAGCCACCGTTGACCCGAATGCTGCAAAGCCTCGAAGCCGAGTTGGGCGTGGTGTTGATGGAGCGCTTGCCCCGTGGCGTGCGCCCTACGACTGCCGGGCTCGCCTTGCTGGACGAAGCGCGGGAGATGCTCGCCCAAGCCGAAGGGATTGCAGAGGTAGTACGCCGCGCGGCGCGCGGTGAACGCGGGCGGCTGGCGATCGGCTTCACCAGTTCGGCGGCACTGCATCCCTTCGTGCCGAGCGTGCTGCGGCTGTTTCGTGAAACCTTTGTCGGCGTCACCGTGGTGTTGGAGGAAGCCGGTACCGGCGAACTGCTGGACGCGCTGGCGCACGAGAAACTCGACGCGGCGTTTATCCGTTCGCCGCTCAGCGGGACGCAGTCGCTGCAGGACGAACCGATCCTGGTGGAGCCCATGCTGCTGGCGCTGCCGACGGACCACCCGCTGGCAAGCGACTTCGCATCCCCCCTGCCCTTGGCGGCCTTGGCGACCGAGTCCTTCGTGCTGTATCGCCGTCGCGTGGGCCAGGGGTTGTATGACGCGATCCTGGTGGCCTGCCGCGAAGCCGGGTTCAGCCCGCAGGTGGTGCAGGAAGCGCCGCGCATGACCGCGACACTGAGCCTGGTAGCGGCTGGGCTTGGGGTCTCCATCGTGCCGGCATCGATGCAGCGGTTGCGCGGTGACGGCATTGTTTATCGGGAGTTGACGGAGTGCCGGAGCCTGGTGGCGCCGTTGCATTTGGCGACGCGGATTGGGGATGGCTCGGCGGTGTTACAACGGTTCAAGGACATGGTCGTCACCGCCGCGTCGACTGAAGCGGATCACGGGTAATAAAAAACCCCCCGTGGCCTGAGCCAACGGGGGTTTTGTGCGTTCCGGGTGTTAAACCTTAAAATGGTTATGCCTACCTCAAAACAGCAAGCATCGCGATTTATCTTTGGAAATCAAGCAGTAGGCTGTGTAGACAGCACTTCTGTTCAGTTTTTTGTCAATAAATCGGATCTTTTACGCGTATTTGTTTACATCTCGTCTTGCGAATGAGATGTGGCGGTCATGGGAACAGGAGGAATAGATTAATGAAGCGACTGTCCTTGAAAAAGGGGAACCGCCGCATGGGACGGGTCCCGATGGGTAGTTAAGCGATGCGGTGATGCGAAGGTTGGGTGGCTGTTTATTTGAGTAGACCAGCTCTCTACCGTGTCAGCCGATCTCAAGACCGACTAGCAAGAATTTGTATTCTTAACAGAGGACGCAGGATCGTCAACAAAAAACTTAAAAAATGAAAATAGACACCCGCTTCGCGAGCCTACTCGCCATCCGAAACTAGTCAATTCGGACTCATGAGGTGACAGGCAGATCGGCCAACAGCAGCCTCTCATAAGCGTACGCATTTGTAGTGGTCAACTCATTGAATCGCCCCGGATTCTCTAGACACCTTGCAAGCTCATTGCGTAACGCTTTTCAAACTCTACCGGTGACAGCTGATTGTTGAAACCATGGCGGCGTTTTACGTTGTAGAACATCTCGATGTAATCGAACACATCACTACGAGCATCTTCCCGCGTGATGTAGATTTTTCGCTTGATCCGTTCCCGTTTTAGAAGCTGGAAAAAGCTCTCGGCCACGGCGTTGTCATGACAGTTGCCTCGGCGACTCATGCTGGCAACCAAATTGTTTGCGCTCAAAAAGCTGCGCCAGTCGGAGCTGCTGTACTGGCTGCCCTGGTCGGAATGAACCATCACCTCTTGCTTCGGTTTACGCCTCCAAACCGCCATCAACAACGCATCAATAGCCAAATCACTGGTCATCTGCGCCTTCATTGACCAGCCAACGACCTGACGAGAAAACAGATCCAGCACCACCGCCAAATACAACCAGCCTTCATACGTACGAATGTAGGTGATGTCGGTGACCCAAACCTTGTTGGGTTCCACGACATCGAACTGGCGCTTCAGCAAATTGGGTGAGGCGACCGCTGGCTTACCGCCGTACTTTCCAGGGCGGCGTCGATAACCTGTCTGAGAGCGCAGCCCTTCAAGACGCATCAGCCTTGCCACGCGATGGCGCCCGCAAACTTCACCGACCTCGCGCAGATCGTCATGGATTTTGCGATAGCCATAAACGCCGCCACTTTCCAGCCATGAATGCTTGATCAAACCCAGCAGTCGCTGGTTGTCTTTGGCGCGTGCAGATTGCGGCTCAGACAACCAGGCGTAATAGCCACTTGGATGGACTTTCAGCGTCAGGCAAAGCCGTCGAATGGAATAGTCGCCGGCTCGCTGCTTGATAAAGGCGTACTTCAACCGCACTCCTTGGCAAAGTACGCGGCGGCCTTTTTTAAGATATCTCGCTCTTCAGTGACGCGCTTGAGCTCCGCTCGCAGACGACGCAGTTCAGCGTGTTGATCATCGTCTTGCTGTCGTTCTTCTAGAGGTTTGCTGTAGCGCTTTATCCAGGCATAGAGGCTATGCGTCGACACACCAAGACGTGCTGCCACCTCAGCGACAGGCAGCTTCTTTTCGGCCACTTGATTGACCGCTTGGATTTTGAATTCTTCGGGATAACGTGGGTTGCTCATGGCACCTCCTAATTGGCCTCAGTTTAAGGCAAAGAGGTGTCTACGAAACCCGAGGCGATTCAAATAAGGGCGCACCAGAGGCCAGTGCTATCAGCACAGGCAAGCGCTCCCCAGAGCTCAAGACAATCATCTTTATCGCATACGGATTCAGAGTCATTTGTTTACACCCTTGAGAGGTAAACACTTAACAAATGTAGCTCTTAATCCGCAAAAATCTGTAACCAATAAAAAAGCGAAGCCAAATCAATGGCTTCGCTTCTAATGTTTACGGTTCTGAAAAAGCTGCGGTTCAGAACGGGATATCGTCATCAAAGCTGTCGAAATCCGGCGCTGGCTGCGGCGCGGCCTGCTGTGGCGCTGGACGCGACTCACGCTGTGGCTGCTGGCTTGGCTGCGGACGCGACTGCTGTGGACGCGGTGCCGAGTTGGACATGCCGCCCTGGCCCTGTTGGTCGCCCTGTGGACGGCCGCCCAGCAGTTGCATGGTGCCTTGCATGTCGACCACGATTTCGGTGGTGTAACGCTTGATGCCGTCTTTTTCCCACTCGCGGGTCTGCAGCTTGCCTTCGATGTACACCTGCGAACCTTTGCGCAGGTACTCACCGGCGATCTCTGCGACCTTGCCGAACATCGACACACGGTGCCATTCGGTTTTCTCGACCTTCTGGCCGGTCTGCTTGTCGGTCCACTGTTCGCTGGTCGCCAGACTCAGGTTGGTCACGGCGTTACCGTTAGGCAAGTAGCGAACTTCGGGATCCTGGCCGCATGTACCGACCAATATGACTTTGTTAACCCCACGGGCCATAACGTTCTCCTAGGCTGGGCGCGCTGTCGGCACTGGGTTGACCAGTTGCTCGAGCGTCGCGCGATCCAATAATTCGGTGTCCAATTTGATGTAGATGGCGGCTTCTTCAGCGACAACCACGGCATCGGTAACCCCTGTAACGGCCTTAAGGCGCTCGACCAGACCGGCTTCGCGGATCGCTTCAGGCGATAACGGCAAACGCAGACTCGTCACATAGGGAGGTTCGCGCATGGTAACAGCAAAGGCTAGCCAGAGGGCAGCCAGACCTGCGCATCCAAGAAACACAACCGACAAACCGCCATGCTGGAACATCCAGCCACCCATGATGCCGCCCAGTGCAGAACCCAGAAACTGGCTGGTGGAATACACACCCATCGCCGTCCCTTTGCCGCCGGCCGGTGAAACTTTGCTGATCAGCGAAGGCAACGAAGCCTCCAGCAGGTTGAACGCGGTGAAAAACACCACCGTGCCGATTACCAGCGCCCGCAGGCTGTCGCCGAACTGCCAGAAGAATAGCTCAGTGAGCATCAGCGTCGCGACGGCGCCGAGCAGGATTCGTTTCATTTTGCGTTTTTTCTCGCCATAGATAATGAACGGGATCATGGCGAAGAACGAAATCAACAAGGCGGTGAGGTACACCCACCAGTGCTGCTCCTTGGGCAGGCCGGCTTTTTCCACCAGCGCCAGGGGCAAGGCGACGAAGCTGCACATCAGCATTGCGTGCAACACGAAGATACCCAAATCCAGGCGCAGCAGGTCCGGGTGCTTGAGCGTTGGCAGCAATGCCTGGCGGGCGACGCCGGACTCGCGGTGCTGCAACGTGCCGGTAGAACGAGGCACCATAAAGGCCACGATCACGATACCGAACAACGCCATGCCACCAGTGGCCAGGAACAGCCCGTGCAGGCCGAACGCGCGGGTCAGCAAGGGCCCGACCACCATCGCCACGGCAAACGACAGGCCGATGGTCATGCCGATCATGGCCATGGCCTTGGTGCGGTGTTGCTCGCGGGTCAGGTCGGACAGCAACGCCATGACTGCCGCGGAAATCGCACCGGCGCCTTGCAGGATACGCCCGGCAATCACACCCCAGATCGAATCGGACTGCGCGGCGAGCACGCTGCCCAGCGCGAACACGATCAGCCCCAGGTAGATCACCGGACGGCGGCCAATGCGGTCGGAAATGATCCCGAACGGGATCTGGAAAATCGCCTGGGTCAGGCCATAGGCGCCAATTGCCAAGCCGATCAATGCCGGGGTCGCACCTGCGAGATCCATCCCATAGGTCGCCAGCACTGGCAACACCATAAACATGCCCAGCATACGGAAGGCGAACACCAGGGCCAGACCGCTTGCCGCTCGGGTCTCGCCGCTACTCATGCGTTCGCTGTGGGGATCGTGCATGGAAAAACCTCGTGTGAACCGGCGGCGATTCTACCAGTCCCATCGATTGAGAGGGTATATGCGGCGCTTTGCCGCGCAGCTTTCATGTAAGGCTGCAAGCGGCCTTTTGACAGTGTATATTCATCCAGTCTTTAGCCGTATACTCCGGCATTATTTACGCCCGCCGTGCGAGGCCATCTTGGACAAGATCCTGATTCGTGGGGCTAGAACCCACAACCTGAAGAACATCGACCTGACCCTGCCCCGGGACAAACTGATCGTCATCACCGGCTTGTCCGGGTCCGGCAAGTCGTCCCTGGCGTTCGACACGCTGTACGCCGAAGGCCAGCGTCGTTATGTGGAATCGCTGTCGGCCTATGCCCGCCAGTTCCTGTCGATGATGGAAAAGCCCGACGTCGACACCATTGAAGGCCTGTCGCCGGCGATCTCCATCGAGCAGAAGTCGACCTCCCATAACCCGCGCTCCACCGTGGGCACCATTACCGAAATCTACGACTACCTGCGCCTGCTGTATGCACGCGTCGGTATTCCGCGTTGCCCGGACCACGACATTCCACTGGAAGCCCAGACCGTCAGCCAGATGGTCGACCTGGTGCTGGCCCAGCCGGAAGGCGCCAAGCTGATGCTGCTGGCGCCGGTGATCCGTGAGCGCAAGGGCGAACACCTTTCCGTCTTCGAAGAGTTGCGCGCCCAAGGTTTCGTGCGCGCGCGGATCAACGGCAAGCTGTATGAGCTGGACGAAGCGCCGAAGCTCGACAAGCAGAAGAAACACTCTATTGATGTGGTCGTTGATCGTTTCAAAGTGCGTGCCGATCTGCAGCAGCGCCTGGCGGAATCCTTTGAAACCGCGTTGAAGCTGGCGGACGGCATTGCCCTGGTGGCGCCGATGGATGACGAGCCGGGCGAAGAGATCATCTTCTCCGCGCGCTTTGCCTGCCCGATCTGTGGCCATGCCATCAGCGAGCTGGAACCCAAGCTGTTTTCCTTCAACAACCCAGCCGGCGCCTGCCCGACCTGTGATGGCCTGGGGGTGAAGCAGTTCTTCGACATCAAGCGCCTGGTCAACGGTGACCTGACGTTGGCGGAGGGTGCCATACGCGGCTGGGACAGGCGCAACGTCTATTACTTCCAAATGCTGGGGTCGTTG
Source organism: Pseudomonas pergaminensis (assembly GCF_024112395.2). Classification (NCBI taxonomy): domain Bacteria; kingdom Pseudomonadati; phylum Pseudomonadota; class Gammaproteobacteria; order Pseudomonadales; family Pseudomonadaceae; genus Pseudomonas; species Pseudomonas pergaminensis. The sequence goes on from NZ_CP078013.2 coordinate 5,916,513, forward strand.
GCGTCGCACTATAAATTCAGCCTGGAAGTGCCGTTCAACCAACTGCCGGCAGACCAGCAGAAGGTTATCCTCAACGGCAGCGGTTCGCAGAACGTGGACTTCAAGTACCTGAACGACCGTGGAGATATCGTCAAGCGTTCACACCCGTTCGAAGGCATCGTGCCGAACCTCGAGCGTCGCTACCGTGAGACCGAGTCGGCCAGCGTGCGCGAAGAGTTGGCGAAATTCCTCAGCACCCAGCCCTGCCCGGATTGCCGTGGCACCCGCCTGCGTCGTGAGGCGCGGCATGTATGGGTGGGCGAGAAGACATTGCCAGCAGTGACCAACCTACCGATCGGCGATGCCTGTGAGTACTTTGGTGTACTCAAGCTTACCGGTCGCCGTGGCGAAATCGCTGACAAGATCCTCAAGGAAATCCGCGAGCGCTTGCAGTTCCTGGTCAACGTTGGCTTGGATTACCTGTCGCTGGATCGCAGTGCCGACACCTTGTCCGGCGGCGAAGCTCAACGCATTCGATTGGCCAGCCAGATTGGTGCTGGCCTTGTGGGTGTGTTGTACATCCTCGATGAACCGTCGATTGGCTTGCACCAGCGCGACAACGACCGCCTGCTAGGCACGTTGAAACATCTGCGGGATATCGGCAACACGGTGATTGTGGTCGAGCACGATGAAGACGCAATCCGCCTGGCGGACTACGTGGTCGACATTGGCCCGGGTGCGGGTGTGCATGGCGGACATATCGTCGCCGAGGGCACGCCTGCCGAAGTCATGGCTCATCCCGATTCGCTGACCGGCAAATACCTGTCCGGTCGTGTGAAGATCGAAGTACCGGCCAAACGTACCCCGCGCAACAAGAAGCTGGCACTGCACCTCAAGGGCGCGCGTGGCAACAACTTGCGCAATGTCGACCTGGAAATTCCGCTAGGTCTGCTGACCTGCGTGACCGGGGTTTCCGGCTCGGGCAAATCGACACTGATCAACAACACGCTGTTCCCCTTGAGTGCCACCGCGCTGAATGGCGCGACCACCCTGGAAGCCGCGGCCCATGACAGCATCAAAGGCCTGGAGCATCTGGACAAGGTGGTCGATATCGACCAGAGCCCGATTGGCCGTACACCACGCTCCAACCCGGCAACCTACACCGGTTTGTTCACGCCGATTCGCGAGCTGTTTGCGGGTGTTCCGGAATCCCGTTCACGGGGTTACGGGCCGGGCAGGTTCTCGTTCAACGTCAAGGGTGGTCGCTGTGAAGCATGTCAAGGCGATGGCCTGATCAAAGTAGAGATGCACTTTCTCCCGGACATCTACGTGCCGTGCGATGTGTGCAAGAGCAAGCGCTACAACCGCGAGACCCTGGAGATCAAATACAAGGGCAAGAGCATCCACGAAACCCTCGAGATGACCATCGAGGAAGCGCGGGTGTTCTTCGACGCAGTCCCGGCGCTGGCGCGCAAGCTGCAGACGCTGATGGACGTAGGCTTGTCGTACATCAAGCTGGGGCAATCGGCGACCACGCTGTCAGGTGGTGAGGCGCAGCGGGTGAAGCTGTCCCGCGAGCTGTCCAAGCGCGATACCGGCAAGACCCTGTATATCCTCGATGAGCCGACCACCGGCCTGCACTTCGCGGATATCCAGCAGCTGCTGGACGTGTTGCACCGCCTGCGCGACCACGGCAACACGGTGGTGGTGATCGAGCACAACCTTGATGTGATCAAGACCGCGGATTGGCTGGTCGACCTGGGGCCGGAAGGCGGCTCCAAGGGCGGCCAGATCATCGCGGTTGGCACGCCGGAGCAGGTCTCCGAAATGCCGCAGTCGCACACCGGTTACTACTTGAAACCCTTGCTGGAACGCGACCGGGCCTGACTTATTCAGGCCCAATGAAAAGCCCCTGTCACTTTACGGTGACAGGGGCTTTTTCGTAGCCGGGAATCAGAACTGCGATTGCAGGTAATTCTCCAGGCCGATCAACTTGATCAGGCCCAACTGCTTTTCAAGCCAGTAGGTGTGATCTTCTTCGGTGTCGTTCAACTGCACCCGCAGGATTTCACGGGTGACGAAGTCGCTGTGCTGCTCACAGAGCTCGATGCCCTTGCAGAGCGCGGCACGGACCTTGTACTCAAGACGCAGGTCGGCGGCGAGCATGTCAGGTACCGTGGTGCCCACATCCAGGTCATCGGGACGCATGCGCGGCGTGCCCTCGAGCATGAGGATACGGCGCATCAGTGCGTCGGCGTGCTGTGCCTCTTCTTCCATCTCGTGGTTGATACGCTCATAGAGCTCGGTAAAGCCCCAGTCTTCGTACATGCGCGAGTGGATGAAATATTGGTCACGAGCAGCCAGTTCGCCCGTCAGCAACGTGTTGAGGTAATCGATTACGTCGGGGTGACCTTGCATCGCCCTACATCTCCCTGCTTGAAAGTCTGTAGTTTGAACCATGATGACTCGAAGGTCACGGGACCAACGGCAGAAAAGTGAAGATTTCCGGAGAAAAGTAGCTGAAATAACGCAAAAACCGCCCAAATGAGGGCGGTTCTGCTTATCGTTTAGAGTTAGTTAAGCGATACACCCAGTGCCTTTGCGATTGCTTCTCCATAAGCAGGATCTGCCTTGTAGAAGTGCTGCAACTGACGCTGGACGACATCACTGGAAACCCCACCCATCGCACCGGCGATGTTACTGGTGAGCAACGCTTTCTGCTCATCGTTCATCAGGCGGAACAGCGCACCGGCGTGGCTGTAGTAATCGGTGTCTTCCCGGTGATCGTAACGATCAGCCGCACCGCTCAAGGCCAAAGCAGGCTCAGCGTACTGCGGTGCCTGTTTCGGTGCATCCGCGTAGCTGTTCGGCTCGTAGTTAGGCGCCGCACCGCCATTGCTGCCAAATGCCATCGAACCATCACGCTGGTAGCTGTTCACCGGGCTACGTGGAGCGTTGACCGGCAGTTGCTGGTGGTTGGTGCCAACACGGTAGCGGTGAGCATCGGCATATGCAAACACGCGGCCTTGCAGCATACGGTCTGGTGACAGACCTACACCTGGAACCATGTTGCTAGGACCGAACGCAGCCTGTTCCACCTCTGCGAAGTAGTTTTGCGGGTTGCGGTTCAGCTCCAGCTCGCCGACTTCGATCAACGGGAATTCTTTCTGCGACCAGGTCTTGGTCACGTCGAATGGATTCTCGTAATGAGCGTTGGCCTGGGCCTCGGTCATGATCTGAATGCAGACGCGCCATTTCGGAAAATCACCGCGCTCGATTGCACCAAACAAATCGCGCTGAGCGTAATCAGGGTCAGTACCGGCCAGGCGTGCAGCTTCGGCCGGCGCCAGGTTCTTGATGCCCTGCTTGGTCTTGTAGTGCCACTTGACCCAGTGACGCTCGCCGGCGGCGTTGATCAGGCTGTAGGTGTGGCTGCCGAAGCCGTGCATGTGACGGTACCCATCGGGGATGCCACGGTCCGAGAACAGAATGGTGACCTGGTGCAGCGCCTCAGGAGAGTGCGACCAAAAGTCCCACATCATTTGCGCACTCTTCAGGTTGCTTTGCGGCAGGCGCTTCTGAGTGTGAATAAAGTCCGGGAACTTCAATGGGTCGCGAATGAAGAACACAGGGGTGTTGTTACCCACGATGTCCCAGTTGCCTTCTTCGGTGTAGAACTTCAGGGCAAAGCCACGTGGATCGCGCTCGGTGTCAGCCGAACCACGCTCACCGCCTACGGTAGAAAACCGCAGGAAGGTCGGGGTTTGCTTGCCGACGGACTCAAACAGCTTGGCGCTGGTGTACTGCGTAATGTCTTGGGTAACGGTGAAGGTGCCATAGGCGCCCGAGCCCTTGGCGTGTACACGGCGCTCAGGAATGTTTTCACGGTTGAAGTGGGCAAGCTTCTCGATCAGATGAAAATCGTCGAGCAGCAGCGGGCCACGCGGGCCGGCGGAGCGGGAATTCTGGTTGTCCGCAACGGGAGCGCCGCTGGCGGTGGTAAGGATTTTATTCTGACTCATGCTCAATTTCCCTCAGGTCGGACTTGGAACTGCCGGCTAATCGGCTTGGAGGAAGTATTGATCATCAATATGACGTCTACAAATTCATTAAATTGTAGGCGTCGATAGAGAATAACTACCAGACTCCCCAGCTTTCATAGTGCCGACCACAACCCGTGGGCGCTTGTACAAATCGCGCTTTTGTTACGCGCACAAAAAACCGGGCACTAGGCCCGGTTCTTCGTTACAGCTTGTCGTCTTACTCGGCGCTTACAGCTTCGCCGGCAGTAGCACGATCAACCAACTCGACGTACGCCATAGGCGCGTTGTCGCCAGTGCGGAAACCGCACTTGAGGATGCGCAGGTAGCCACCCTCACGGGTAGCGTAACGCTTGCCCAGGTCGTTGAAGAGCTTACCAACGATAGCTTTCGAACGAGTACGGTCGAAAGCCAGACGGCGGTTAGCCAGGCTGTCTGTCTTGGCCAAAGTGATCAGCGGCTCAGCAACGCGACGCAGTTCTTTAGCTTTCGGCAGTGTAGTTTTGATCAGCTCGTGCTCGAACAGCGACACCGCCATGTTTTGGAACATGGCCTTGCGGTGCGAGCTGGTACGGCTCAGGTGACGACCACTTTTACGATGACGCATGGTTCATTCCTTACCAAACTCACGTTCGGTGATTACGACGATCAGGCAGTCGCCTTGTCGTCCTTCTTAAGACTTGCAGGCGGCCAGTTGTCGAGGCGCATGCCGAGGGACAGACCGCGGGAGGCCAGAACGTCCTTGATTTCAGTCAAGGATTTCTTGCCCAGGTTCGGAGTCTTCAACAGTTCTACTTCGGTACGCTGAATCAGGTCGCCGATGTAGTAAATGTTTTCCGCCTTAAGGCAGTTAGCCGAACGTACAGTCAGTTCCAGATCGTCAACCGGGCGAAGCAGGATCGGATCGATCTCGTCTTCCTGCTCGATTACCACTGGTTCGCTGTCACCTTTGAGGTCGACGAACGCAGCCAACTGCTGTTGCAGAATGGTTGCAGCGCGGCGAATAGCCTCTTCAGGATCCAGAGTACCGTTGGTTTCCAGATCAATAACCAGCTTGTCCAGGTTAGTACGCTGCTCGACACGGGCGTTTTCCACCACGTATGCGATACGGCGAACCGGGCTGAACGAAGAGTCAAGCTGCAAGCGACCAATGCTGCGGCTTTCGTCTTCATCGCTCTGACGCGAGTCGGCCGGTTCATAACCACGACCACGAGCTACGGTGAGCTTCATGTTCAGGGCGCCGTTAGACGCCAGGTTAGCGATTACGTGATCGGGGTTAACGATCTCGACATCATGATCCAGCTGAATATCGGCAGCGGTAACCACCCCCGAACCCTTCTTCGACAAGGTCAGCGTAACTTCGTCACGGCCGTGCAGCTTGATAGCCAGACCTTTAAGGTTCAACAGGATTTCAATTACGTCTTCCTGTACACCTTCGATGGCGCTGTACTCGTGGAGCACACCGTCAATCTCGGCCTCGACTACTGCACAGCCGGGCATTGAGGACAACAGGATGCGGCGCAGCGCGTTGCCCAGGGTGTGGCCAAAACCACGCTCGAGAGGCTCGAGAGTAATTTTGGCGCGGGTTGGACTGACAACCTGCACATCAATGTGGCGGGGTGTCAGGAACTCATTTACCGAAATCTGCATGGATGCACCTATTTTCTAGCCCTTACTTGGAGTAGAGCTCGACAATCAGGCTTTCGTTGATGTCGGCGGACAGATCACTGCGAGCAGGAACGTTCTTGAAAACGCCCGACTTCTTCTCAGTGTCTACTTCTACCCATTCTACGCGGCCACGTTGGGCACACAGATCGAGAGCTTGGACAATGCGAAGTTGGTTTTTTGCTTTCTCGCGAACTGCGACCACGTCACCAGCACGAACCTGGTAGGACGGAACGTTTACGGTCTGACCGTTAACGCTGATCGACTTGTGCGATACCAGCTGACGGGATTCGGCACGAGTCGAACCAAAGCCCATACGGTATACAACGTTGTCCAGACGGCATTCGAGCAGTTGCAGCAGGTTTTCACCGGTTGCACCTTTTTTGCCAGCAGCTTCTTTATAGTAGCCGCTGAACTGACGCTCGAGAACGCCGTAGATACGACGGACCTTCTGCTTTTCACGCAGTTGGGTGCCGTAATCGGACTGGCGACCGCGGCGTTGGCCGTGGATACCAGGTGCTGCTTCAATGTTGCACTTCGATTCGATCGCGCGCACGCCGCTCTTCAGGAAGAGATCGGTGCCTTCGCGACGAGCGAGTTTGCATTTTGGACCAATGTAACGAGCCATTCTTTACAATCTCCTGGATTACACGCGGCGCTTCTTCGGCGGACGGCACCCGTTGTGCGGGATTGGCGTCACGTCGGTGATGCTGGCGATCTTATAGCCACAGCCGTTCAAAGCACGGACAGCAGACTCACGACCTGGACCTGGACCTTTGACGTTAACGTCGAGGTTTTTCAGGCCATATTCCAGCGCAGCTTGGCCAGCACGTTCAGCAGCTACTTGAGCAGCAAACGGGGTGGACTTGCGGGAACCGCGGAAACCCGAACCACCGGAGGTAGCCCAAGAAAGCGCGTTACCTTGACGGTCGGTGATGGTCACGATGGTGTTGTTAAAAGAAGCATGGATGTGGGCGATGCCATCAACCACTGTCTTTTTAACTTTTTTACGAGGACGAGCAGCAGGTTTTGCCATGATAATTTTCCTGTCGATTCGCTGGGGCGATTACTTGCGGATCGGCTTACGCGGACCTTTACGGGTACGCGCGTTAGTCTTGGTACGCTGACCGCGTACTGGAAGACCACGACGATGACGCAGACCGCGATAGCAACCGAGGTCCATCAAACGCTTGATTTTCATGTTGATTTCACGGCGCAGGTCACCTTCAGTGGTGAACTTCGCCACTTCGCCACGCAGCGATTCAATCTGCTCGTCGCTCAGATCCTTGATCTTAGCGGCTGGGTTTACCCCAGCAACTGCGCAAATTTTCTGCGCAGTAGTGCGACCAACACCATAGATGTAGGTCAGCGAGATAACAGTGTGCTTGTTATCTGGAATGTTAACGCCTGCAATACGGGCCATTCAGTGGGACTCCAATTGACAGCTACCTACGCCCCGGAAGCCAAGAAATAGGGCGCGAGATAATATCGCTGTAATAACAAATAATCAACCCGGCAGCGCACTAGCTGCCGGGCTTCAAGCGGATCACACTCAGCCTTGGCGCTGTTTGTGACGCGGTTCCGCGCTGCAAATTACTCGAACAACACCTTCGCGGCGAATAATCTTGCAGTTACGGCACAGCTTTTTCACCGATGCACGAACTTTCATCACCAACTCCTCGAACCTTATGGGGTACTCAGCGCAACATGCCGCTGCCGTAGCCCTTCAGGTTGGCTTTCTTCATCAGGGATTCGTACTGGTGCGAAACGAGGTGCGATTGTACTTGGGACATGAAGTCCATCACAACCACGACCACGATCAGCAACGAGGTCCCGCCAAGGTAGAACGGAACGTTTGCTGCAACCACCAGGAACTGGGGCAACAAGCACACGGCCGTCATATATAGAGCACCGAACAGGGTCAAACGAGTCAGAACGCCATCAATGTAGCGCGCAGACTGCTCACCTGGACGGATGCCCGGAATAAAGGCACCGGACTTCTTCAGGTTTTCCGCTACGTCTTTCGGATTGAACATCAACGCCGTATAGAAGAAGCAGAAGAAAATAATCCCTGCACTAAACAGCAGAATATTCAACGGCTGACCAGGAGCGATCGACTGAGAGAGGTCCTGCAGCCAGCCCATATTTTCAGACTGACCAAACCAGGTACCCAACGAAGCCGGAAACAGCAAAATGCTGCTCGCGAAAATTGCCGGAATAACACCGGCCATATTCACTTTCAGCGGCAAGTGGCTTGTCTGCGCAGCAAAAACCTTACGGCCCTGCTGACGCTTGGCGTAGTGAACAGCAATACGACGCTGGCCACGCTCAATGAACACCACAAAACCGATAATCGCTACTGCCAGCAAACCGATGGCAACCAAGGCGAAAATATTGATATCACCCTGACGCGCAGACTCGAAAGACTGCCCAATCGCTCTCGGAAGACCGGCGACGATACCTGCGAAAATCAACATCGAGATACCGTTACCAACACCACGCTCAGTAATCTGCTCACCCAGCCACATCATGAACATCGCACCAGCCACAAACGTGGATACCGCGACGAAATGGAAGCCAAAGTCACCAGTGAACGCAACGCCCTGCCCGGCCAGGCCAACGGACATGCCGATAGCTTGAACCAGGGCGAGGACGACAGTGCCGTAGCGGGTGTACTGGCTAATCTTGCGACGGCCAGCTTCACCTTCCTTCTTCAACTGCTCCAGCTGCGGGCTGACGGCGGTCATCAGTTGCATGATGATCGATGCCGAAATGTACGGCATGATCCCCAGTGCAAAGATGCTCATCCGCTCCAGCGCGCCGCCGGAAAACATGTTGAACAAGCTAAGAATGGTCCCCTCATTCTGTCGAAACAGGTCTGCGAGTCGGTCCGGGTTGATACCTGGAACCGGGATGTGTGCGCCTATTCGGTAGACGATAATCGCCAGGAACAGAAAACGCAGACGAGCCCAAAGTTCAGACATACCGCCTTTGCCGAGCGCTGAGAGAGCACCTTGCTTAGCCATTTATTCCTCGAACTTGCCGCCAGCTGCTTCGATAGCCGAACGCGCACCTTTGGTGGCGCCGATTCCCTTGCCGATAGTGACAGCGCGAGTCACTTCACCGGACAGCATGATTTTCACACGCTGTACGTTGACGTTGATCACGTTGGCATCTTTCAGGGTCTGCACAGTAACGATGTCGCCTTCCACTTTAGCCAGCTCGGACAGACGCACTTCTGCGCGGTCCATGGCTTTCAGGGATACGAAACCGAACTTAGGCAGGCGACGATGCAGCGGCTGTTGACCGCCTTCAAAGCCTGGAGCGATGGTACCACCGGAGCGGGAGGTTTGACCTTTGTGGCCACGGCCACCAGTCTTACCCAAACCGCTACCGATACCACGGCCCGGACGATGCTTTTCGCGACGGGAACCCGGCGCTGGACTCAGATCATTGAGTTTCATCGATTAACCCTCTACACGCAGCATGTAGTAAGCCTTGTTGATCATCCCGCGATTCTCGGGAGTATCCTGGACTTCTACAGTGTGACCGATGCGACGCAGACCCAGACCTTTAACACACAGTTTGTGGTTAGGGATGCGGCCGGTCATGCTTTTGATCAGCGTTACTTTAACGGTAGCCATGATCAGAAGATCTCCTTGACAGTAAGGCCACGCTTGGCAGCGATGGACTCAGGAGATTGCATAGCTTTCAAACCTTTGAAAGTGGCGTGAACCACGTTTACAGGGTTAGTCGAGCCATAGCACTTGGCCAGAACGTTCTGAACGCCAGCAACTTCGAGGACAGCACGCATAGCGCCGCCAGCGATGATACCGGTACCTTCAGAAGCAGGCTGCATGTACACCTTCGAAGCGCCATGGGCCGACTTCATTGCGTACTGCAGAGTGGTGCCGTTCAGATCAACTTGGATCATGTTGCGACGAGCAGCTTCCATTGCCTTCTGGATCGCAGCAGGCACTTCACGTGACTTGCCACGGCCGAAGCCAACGCGCCCTTTACCATCACCAACCACGGTCAACGCGGTGAAAGTGAAGATACGGCCGCCTTTAACGGTTTTGGCTACGCGGTTAACTTGAACCAGCTTCTCAATGTAGCCTTCGTCGCGCTTTTGGTCGTTATTTGACATAACTTAGAACTCCAGCCCAGCTTCACGAGCAGCATCAGCCAGCGCTTTCACGCGACCGTGGTACTTGAAGCCAGAGCGGTCGAAAGCCACTTGCGAGACGCCAGCGGCCTTAGCACGCGTAGCGACCAGCTGGCCAACCTTTGTGGCCGCGTCGATGTTGCCAGTGGCACCATCACGCAGTTCTTTATCCAAAGTCGAGGCGCTTGCCAGGACTTTGTTGCCGTCGGCCGAGATGACCTGGGCGTAGATGTGCTGCGACGAGCGGAACACGCAGAGACGCACGACTTCGAGTTCGTGCATTTTCAGGCGTGCTTTGCGAGCGCGACGCAGTCGAGTAACTTTTTTGTCGGTCATTTGCTATGCCCTACTTCTTCTTGGCTTCTTTACGACGGACGACTTCGTCCGCGTAGCGCACACCTTTGCCTTTGTACGGCTCTGGTGGACGGAAGTCGCGGATCTCAGCGGCCACTTGACCTACCAGCTGCTTATCGATGCCCTTGATCAGGATATCGGTCTGGCTAGGGGTCTCAGCAGTGATGCCCGCTGGCAGTTCGTAATCCACAGGGTGCGAGAAGCCAAGGGCCAGGTTCAAAACCGTGCCTTTTGCTTGCGCTTTGTAACCAACACCGACCAGCTGGAGCTTACGCTCGAAGCCTTGGCTTACGCCTTGGACCATGTTGTTTACCAACGCACGCGTGGTACCGGCCATTGCGCGAGTTTGTTGATCGCCATTGCGAGCAGCGAAACGCAGCTCACCAGCTTCTTCAACGATCTCAACGGACGAATGGATGTTCAGTTCAAGAGTACCCTTGGCACCCTTCACCGAAAGCTGTTGGCCTGCGAATTTGACTTCGACACCGGCTGGCAGCTTAACGGGGTTCTTAGCGACGCGAGACATGCTTATCCCCCCTTAGAACACAGTGCAAAGAACTTCGCCGCCGACACCGGCAGCGCGCGCAGCACGATCCGTCATCACACCTTTGTTGGTGGAGACGATAGACACGCCCAGACCGCCACGAACTTTCGGCAGATCTTCAGCGGACTTGTACTGACGCAGGCCTGGACGGCTAACGCGCTTCACTTCCTCGATGACCGAACGGCCTTCGAAGTACTTCAGCTCGATGGACAGCAGTGGTTTGGTTTCGCTGCTGATCTGATAACCCGCAATGTAGCCTTCGTCTTTCAGGACTTTGGCAACAGCTACCTTCAACTTGGAAGATGGCATGCTTACGACGGACTTTTCAGCCATCTGGGCATTACGGATACGAGTTAGCATGTCCGCTAACGGGTCCTGCATACTCATGGGCTAGACGCTCCTAATACAAAAAAATTAGCCTTGCGGCTACATATGTCGCCGAGAATCTCCGGGCATAGAAAACACGGGCTCAGGCGAGCCGGGTATTCTAGACACACTCCGGAAATGAAACAAGCCCCAAAAGGGGCTTGTTCCAGATTCAAGGTCACCGGTGGTCGTTATCTTGCGATGCCGACCACCTGGACTCTGAAAGTACTTACCAGCTGGCTTTAACCAGACCTGGTACGTCACCACGCATTGCCGCTTCACGCAGTTTGTTACGGCCGAGGCCGAACTTGCGGTAAACGCCGTGTGGACGACCGGTCAGGCGGCAGCGGTTACGCATGCGCGAAGCGCTTGCGTCACGTGGCTGCTTCTGCAGAGCTACTGTAGCTTCCCAACGCGCTTCTGGACTTGCGTTCAGATCAACGATGATCGCTTTCAGTGCTGCACGCTTCTTGGCGTACTTGGCAACCGTGAGCTGACGCTTCAGCTCGCGGTTTTTCATGCTCATCTTGGCCATGGTCCTACTCCAATCAGTTGCGGAACGGGAATTTGAAAGCACGCAACAGGGCGCGACCTTCATCATCGTTCTTGGCAGTGGTGGTCAGGGTGATGTCCAGACCGCGGAGAGCATCGATCTTGTCGTAGTCGATTTCCGGGAAGATGATCTGCTCTTTCACGCCCATGCTGTAGTTACCACGACCATCGAAGGACTTGGCATTCAGGCCGCGGAAGTCGCGAACCCGAGGCAGGGAGATCGACAGCAGACGATCCAGGAATTCGTACATACGCTCACGGCGCAGAGTCACTTTGACGCCGATCGGCCAACCTTCACGGACTTTAAAGCCAGCGATGGATTTCCGAGCGTAAGTCACAACGACTTTTTGACCGGTGATCTTTTCCAGGTCAGCAACAGCGTGCTCGATGACTTTTTTGTCGCCGATCGCTTCGCCCAGACCCATGTTCAGGGTGATTTTGGTGACGCGCGGAACTTCCATCACGTTCCCGAGCTTAAGTTCTTCCTTAAGCTTGGGGGCGATTTCCTTCCGGTAAATCTCTTGTAGTCGTGCCATGGTCTTATCTACCTAGCAGTGTTCAAGCATCAACCGCTTTTTGGGTCGACTTGAAGACACGAATTTTCTTACCGTCTTCTACTTTGAAACCAACGCGGTCAGCCTTGTTGGTTTCGCCGTTGAAGATGGCGACGTTAGAAGCGTGCAATGGCGCTTCTTTCTCGACGATACCGCCCTGTACGCCCGACATCGGGTTAGGCTTGGTATGACGCTTGACCAGGTTCAGACCACCAACGACCAGACGGTCGTCAGCGAGAACCTTCAGCACCTTACCGCGCTTACCTTTGTCTTTGCCGGCGATCACGATGATCTCGTCGTCACGACGAATCTTTTGCATGTCGGATCTCCTTACAGCACTTCTGGGGCGAGCGAGACGATCTTCATGAACTTCTCAGTACGAAGTTCACGGGTCACTGGCCCAAAGATACGGGTGCCGATCGGCTCTTGCTTGTTGTTCAGAAGAACAGCAGCGTTGCCATCAAAGCGGATAATGGAGCCATCAGCACGGCGTACGCCGTGACGAGTGCGGACTACAACAGCAGTCATCACTTGGCCTTTTTTCACTTTACCGCGAGGAATTGCTTCCTTCACGGTAACTTTGATGATGTCACCGATACCAGCGTAACGACGATGGGAGCCACCCAGCACCTTGATGCACATAACACGGCGAGCGCCGCTGTTATCGGCCACATCGAGCATGGATTGAGTCTGAATCATATAATTTCTCCGACCCCTAGTCCTTAGACTTCCACAGCGCGTTCGAGAACATCAACCAGTGCCCAAGACTTGGTCTTGGCCAGCGGACGAGTTTCACGAATAGTGACTTTGTCGCCGATGTGGCACTGATTGGTTTCGTCGTGCGCGTGCAGCTTAGTCGAACGCTTAACATATTTACCGTAGATCGGGTGCTTAACGCGACGCTCGATCAGAACGGTGATGGTTTTGTCCATCTTGTCGCTGACAACACGGCCAGTCAGCGTACGGACAGTCTTTTCGGCTTCAGCCATGATCACTTACCTGCCTGCTGGTTGAGCACAGTCTTCACGCGAGCGATGTCACGCTTAACTTGCGAGAGCAGATGAGACTGCCCCAACTGGCCAGTTGCTTTCTGCATACGCAGATTGAACTGGTCGCGCAGCAGGCCGAGCAGTTGCTCGTTCAGCTGCTGTGCGGATTTTTCACGAAGTTCATTCGCTTTCATCACATCACCGTCCGTTTAACAAAGGAGGTGGCGAGCGGCAGCTTTGCAGCAGCCAGGGCGAAAGCCTCACGCGCCAGCTCTTCAGAAACACCCTCGATTTCATACAGGACTTTGCCTGGCTGAATCTGGGCTACCCAGTATTCCACGTTACCCTTACCTTTACCCATCCGAACCTCGAGAGGTTTTTTGGAGATCGGCTTGTCCGGGAATACACGGATCCAGATCTTGCCGCCACGTTTTACGTGACGGGTCAGAGCACGACGCGCTGACTCGATCTGACGAGCGGTGAGACGACCACGAGCTACAGACTTCAGCGCGAACTCGCCGAAGCTGACTTTGCTACCGCGCTGAGCCAGACCACGGTTGTGGCCTGTCATCTGCTTGCGGAACTTCGTACGCTTAGGTTGCAACATTTGGCGTACCCCTTACTTAGCAGCTTTTTTACGAGGCGCTGGTGCTTGTGGTTTCAGTTCTTCTTGGCGACCACCAATTACTTCGCCTTTGAAGATCCAAACCTTTACACCGATCACACCGTAAGTGGTGTGAGCTTCGTAGTTGGCATAGTCGATGTCGGCACGCAGGGTGTGCAGTGGCACACGACCTTCGCGATACCATTCAGTACGTGCGATTTCAGCACCGCCGAGACGACCGCTCACTTGGATTTTGATGCCCTTGGCACCAATGCGCATGGCGTTCTGTACGGCGCGCTTCATAGCGCGACGGAACATTACGCGACGCTCCAGCTGCTGAGCTACGCTCTGCGCAACCAGCATACCGTCGAGCTCCGGCTTGCGGATCTCTTCGATATTGATGTGCACAGGCACACCCATTTGCTTGGTCAGGTCCTGACGCAGTTTCTCAACATCTTCACCTTTCTTCCCGATAACGATACCTGGACGAGCGGTGTGGATGGTGATACGTGCAGTTTGCGCCGGACGATGGATATCGATACGGCTTACGGACGCGCTTTTTAGTTTGTCTTGGAGATACTCACGCACCTTCAGATCAGCGAACAAATAGTCCGCATAAGTCCGACCGTCTGCGTACCAGACGGAGGTGTGCTCCTTGACGATTCCCAGGCGAATGCCAATGGGATGTACTTTCTGACCCATCTCTTCGACTCCGTTACTTGTCAGCAACCTTGACAGTGATATGGCAAGACCGCTTGACGATGCGATCAGCACGGCCTTTGGCACGTGGCATGATGCGCTTCAGCGAACGCCCTTCGTTGACGAAAACGGTGCTGACCTTCAGGTCATCAACGTCTGCGCCTTCGTTATGCTCGGCGTTGGCTACGGCCGACTCCAGCACTTTCTTCATGATCTCGGCGGCTTTCTTACTGCTGAAAGCCAACAGGTTGAGCGCTTCGCCCACCTTCTTCCCGCGGATCTGGTCGGCGACCAAGCGGGCTTTCTGGGCGGAGATTCGAGCGCCCGACAACTTAGCGGCTACTTCCATTTCCTTACCCCTTAACGCTTGGCTTTCTTGTCTGCCACGTGCCCACGATAAGTGCGGGTACCGGCAAACTCGCCTAGTTTGTGGCCGACCATGTCTTCGTTCACAAGAACTGGGACGTGCAAGCGACCGTTGTGTACAGCGATGGTCAGACCGACCATTTGTGGCAGGATCATCGAACGACGCGACCAGGTCTTAACTGGTTTGCGATCGTTCTTTTCCGCCGCCACTTCGATCTTCTTCAGTAGGTGAAGATCAATAAAAGGACCTTTTTTCAGAGAACGTGGCACTGTCGTATCCCTCTATTTACTTGCGACGACGGACGATCATTTTGTCGGTACGCTTATTACCACGAGTCTTCGCGCCCTTAGTCGGGAAGCCCCATGGAGATACCGGATGACGACCACCAGAGGTACGACCTTCACCACCACCGTGTGGGTGGTCAACCGGGTTCATGGCAACACCACGAACGGTTGGGCGAACGCCACGCCAGCGTTTGGCACCAGCTTTACCCAGCGAACGCAGGCTGTGCTCGGAGTTCGAGACTTCGCCCAAGGTCGCGCGGCATTCAGCCAGCACTTTACGCATCTCACCAGAACGCAGACGCAGGGTCACGTAGACACCTTCACGAGCGATCAGCTGAGCCGAAGCACCAGCGGAACGAGCGATTTGCGCGCCTTTACCTGGCTTCAATTCGATGCCGTGTACGGTGCTACCAACTGGAATGTTGCGCAGTTGCAGAGCGTTGCCCGGCTTGATCGGTGCCAAAGCACCTGCGATCAGCTGGTCGCCAGCGCTCACGCCTTTAGGGGCGATGATGTAGCGACGCTCGCCATCTGCGTACAGCAGCAGAGCGATGTGAGCAGTACGGTTTGGATCGTATTCGATACGCTCGACAGTGGCAGCGATGCCATCTTTGTCGTTGCGACGGAAGTCGACCAGACGATAATGCTGCTTATGGCCACCACCGATGTGACGAGTGGTAATGCGACCATTGTTGTTACGACCACCAGACTTCGATTTTTTCTCGAGCAGCGGTGCGTGAGGAGCGCCTTTATGCAGCTCCTGGTTGACCACCTTGACCACAAAACGGCGGCCAGGGGAAGTCGGTTTGCATTTAACGATTGCCATGATGCACCCCTTCCTTACTCAGCACTGCTGCTGAAATCGAGATCTTGGCCTGGCTGAAGGGAGATAACTGCCTTCTTCCAGTCATTACGCTTGCCCAGACCGCGAGCAGTGCGCTTGCTCTTACCCAGAACATTCAGGGTAGTAACACGCTCTACTTTCACGCTGAACAGGCTTTCGACGGCCTTCTTGATTTCCAGCTTGGTTGCGTCAGTTGCAACCTTGAAAACGAACTGGCCTTTCTTGTCAGCCAGAACCGTAGCCTTTTCGGAAACGTGCGGGCCAAGCAGAACTTTAAATACGCGTTCCTGGTTCATCCCAGCAGCTCCTCGAATTTCTTCACGGCCGACACGGTGATCAACACCTTGTCGTATGCGATCAGACTAACTGGATCGGAACCTTGCACGTCACGTACATCAACGTGTGGCAGGTTGCGAGCAGCCAGGTACAGGTTCTGATCAACAGCTTCAGACACGATCAAAACATCGGTCAGGCTCATGTTGTTCAGTTTGCCCAGCAGATCTTTGGTTTTCGGGCTTTCAACAGCGAAGTCCTGAACCACGACCAGACGGTCAGTACGCACGAGTTCAGCAAGGATGGAGCGCAGAGCTGCGCGGTACATCTTCTTGTTGAGCTTCTGCGAGTGATCCTGAGGACGAGCTGCGAAAGTGGTACCGCCGCCACGCCAGATTGGGCTACGGATGGTACCGGCACGAGCACGGCCAGTGCCTTTCTGACGCCAAGGGCGCTTACCGCCACCACGTACGTCGGAACGGGTCTTTTGCTGCTTGCTACCTTGACGGCCGCCGGCCATGTAGGCCACGACTGCTTGGTGAACCAGCGTCTCGTTGAATTCGCCGCCAAATGTCAGTTCGGAAACTTCGATCGCTTGAGCGTCATTTACATTTAATTGCATGTCAGCTTCCCCTTAACCGCGAGCCTTGGCCGCTGGACGTACAACCAGGTTGCCGCCAGTAGCGCCAGGAACAGCACCCTTGACCAACAACAGATTGCGTTCAGCGTCGACGCGCACTACTTCGAGGGACTGCACGGTCACGCGCTCAGCGCCCATATGACCGGACATTTTTTTGCCCTTGAATACACGACCAGGAGTCTGGCACTGGCCAATAGAGCCCGGGACGCGGTGGGAAACGGAGTTACCGTGAGTGTTGTCTTGGCCACGGAAATTCCAACGCTTGATCGTACCCTGGAAGCCTTTACCTTTGGACTGACCGGTTACATCAACCAGTTGACCAGCGGCGAAGATTTCAGCGTTGATCAGATCGCCAGCCTGGTAGTCGCCGTCTTCAAGACGGAACTCCATAACAGTACGACCAGCTGCAACGTTTGCTTTAGCGAAGTGACCTGCTTGAGCAGCAGTCACGCGCGAAGCACGACGCTCGCCGACAGTGACTTGCACTGCACGATAGCCATCGGTTTCTTCAGTTTTGAACTGGGTGACGCGATTCGGCTCGATCTCAATGACCGTGACCGGAATGGAGACACCTTCTTCGGTGAAAATACGGGTCATACCGCATTTACGACCGACTACACCAATAGTCATGTTGTAAACCTCATGAGTGTACGGGGCTTTCACCCGCTATGGCCGCCCATTTCAGAGCGTTACACGACTAAGACCCAAGTCTTAGCCGAGGCTGATCTGTACTTCCACACCGGCCGCCAGATCGAGCTTCATAAGTGCATCAACGGTTTTATCCGTTGGCTGGAC
The DNA here is from genome assembly GCF_024112395.2 of Pseudomonas pergaminensis. Taxonomy (NCBI): domain Bacteria; kingdom Pseudomonadati; phylum Pseudomonadota; class Gammaproteobacteria; order Pseudomonadales; family Pseudomonadaceae; genus Pseudomonas; species Pseudomonas pergaminensis. Next base: position 5,934,227 of record NZ_CP078013.2, read on the forward strand.
GATGTCCAGTACGCGCTTATGAGTACGGATCTCGTACTGGTCACGCGCGTCTTTGTTGACGTGCGGGGAGACCAGAACGGTGAACCGCTCTTTACGGGTAGGCAGTGGAATTGGACCACGCACTTGAGCACCAGTACGTTTCGCGGTTTCCACGATTTCCTGGGTGGATTGGTCGATCAGGCGATGGTCAAAAGCCTTCAACCTGATACGGATTTGCTGATTTTGCATTGGATTTCAGACTCCGGCTGCTATTCCCACCGGGCGCAATGCGCCCGTTAAAAGGAGGCGCAATTCTATAGACGCCCCCGATAGGTGTCAACCCAATAAAAAAGGCCCCCGCTAAGCGGGGGCCTTCTCAAAAAAACCGAGCTATCTCAGAAGAGATAATTACTCGATGATTTTAGCTACAACGCCAGCACCAACGGTACGGCCGCCTTCGCGAATAGCGAAACGCAGACCGTCTTCCATTGCGATGGTTTTGATCAGGGTAACAGTCATTTGAATGTTATCGCCTGGCATTACCATTTCAACGCCTTCTGGCAGTTCGCAGTTACCGGTCACGTCAGTAGTACGGAAGTAGAACTGTGGACGGTAGCCTTTGAAGAACGGAGTGTGACGACCGCCTTCTTCCTTGCTCAGAACGTAAACTTCTGCGGTGAACTTGGTGTGCGGCTTGACCGAACCTGGCTTAACCAGAACCTGGCCACGCTCAACGTCGTCACGCTTGGTACCACGCAGCAGAACGCCGCAGTTCTCGCCAGCACGACCTTCGTCGAGCAGCTTACGGAACATTTCAACACCGGTGCAGGTGGTGACGGTGGTATCACGCAGACCAACGATTTCCAGTGGATCCTGAACGCGAACGATACCGCGCTCGATACGACCAGTCACAACAGTACCGCGACCGGAGATCGAGAATACGTCTTCGATTGGCATCAGGAACGGCTTGTCGGTCAGACGAACTGGTTCTGGGATGTAGCTGTCCAGAGTTTCAACCAGTTTACGAACGGCAGTAGTGCCCATTTCGTTGTCGTCTTTGCCTTCCAGAGCCATACGAGCAGAACCGATGATGATCGGAGTGTCGTCACCTGGGAAGTCGTAAGTGCTCAGCAGATCGCGCACTTCCATCTCAACCAGTTCCAGCAGCTCAGCGTCGTCTACCAGGTCAGCCTTGTTCAGGAAAACCACGATGTACGGAACGCCTACCTGACGGGACAGCAGGATGTGCTCACGGGTTTGTGGCATCGGACCATCAGCGGCCGAGCAAACCAGGATCGCGCCGTCCATCTGGGCAGCACCAGTGATCATGTTCTTCACGTAGTCAGCGTGACCTGGGCAGTCAACGTGAGCGTAGTGACGAATAGTCGAGTTGTACTCAACGTGAGCGGTGTTGATGGTGATACCACGAGCTTTTTCTTCTGGTGCGCTGTCGATCTTGTCGAAGTCAACACGAGCCGAACCGAAAACTTCGGAGCAGACGCGAGTCAGAGCAGCGGTCAGAGTGGTTTTACCGTGGTCAACGTGGCCGATGGTGCCAACGTTTACGTGCGGTAGGGAACGATCAAATTTTTCTTTAGCCACGACAATTAACTCCTTGCCTAAAGGACTGAATCAGCCTTGTTTTTTGGATACAGTTTCAGCGATGTGCGCCGGAGCTGTGTTGTATTTTTTGAATTCCATAGAGTAGCTTGCGCGACCCTGGGACATGGAGCGAACGTCGGTCGCATAACCGAACATCTCACCCAACGGAACCTCGGCGCGAATCACTTTGCCGGAAACCGTGTCTTCCATACCCAAGATCATGCCGCGACGACGGTTAAGGTCGCCCATGACATCACCCATATAGTCTTCAGGTGTAACAACTTCTACCGCCATGATTGGCTCAAGCAACTCACCACCGCCCTTCTGGGCCAGTTGCTTGGTTGCCATGGAAGCAGCCACCTTAAACGCCATCTCGTTGGAGTCGACGTCGTGGTAAGAACCGTCAAAAACGGTTGCTTTCAGGCCGATCAGCGGATAGCCGGCAACAACACCGTTCTTCATCTGCTCTTCGATACCCTTCTGGATAGCCGGGATGTATTCCTTAGGAACCACACCACCAACTACTTCGTTCACGAATTGCAGACCTTCCTGACCTTCGTCAGCAGGAGCAAAACGGATCCAGCAGTGACCGAACTGACCACGACCGCCGGACTGACGAACGAACTTGCCTTCGATTTCACAGTTCTTCGTGATGCGCTCACGATAGGAAACCTGAGGCTTACCGATGTTGGCTTCGACGTTGAACTCACGGCGCATCCGGTCAACCAGGATGTCCAGGTGCAACTCGCCCATGCCGGAGATGATCGTTTGACCAGTCTCTTCATCAGTTTTGACGCGGAAAGATGGATCTTCCTGAGCAAGTTTACCCAGAGCGATACCCATTTTTTCCTGGTCATCCTTGGTCTTAGGCTCTACGGCAACCGAAATAACCGGCTCCGGGAAGTCCATGCGAACCAGGATGATTGGCTTGGCAGCGTCGCACAAAGTCTCACCAGTGGTGACGTCCTTCATGCCGATCAGGGCCGCGATGTCACCAGCGCGCACTTCCTTGATCTCTTCACGGGCGTTTGCGTGCATTTGCACCATACGACCCACGCGCTCTTTCTTGCCTTTAACCGAGTTGATCACGCCGTCGCCGGAGGCCAACACGCCCGAGTAAACGCGGACGAAGGTCAAAGTACCCACGAATGGGTCGGTTGCAATCTTGAACGCCAGAGCCGAGAACGGCTCGCTGTCATCGGCGTGACGCTCCATCTCTTCTTCCTCGTTATCCGGGTTGGTACCCTTGATAGCAGGAATGTCGGTTGGAGCCGGCAGGTAGTCGATAACGGCGTCGAGAACCAGGGGAACACCCTTGTTCTTGAAGGAAGAACCGCAAACAGCCAAGACAATCTCACCAGCGATAGTACGCTGACGCAGAGCAGCCTTGATTTCCACGTTGGTGAGTTCTTCACCTTCGAGGTACTTGTTCATCAGCTCTTCGCTGGCTTCGGCGGCAGCCTCAACCATGTTGTTGCGCCACTCGTCAGCCAGCTCCTGCAGTTCTGCAGGGATAGGCTTACGAACAGGCACCATGCCTTTGTCGGAATCATTCCAGTAGACCGCTTCCATGTTGATCAGATCGATCTGACCCTGGAAGTTATCTTCGGAACCGATAGCCAACTGGATTGGCACCGGAGTGTGACCCAGACGCTGCTTGATCTGACCGATCACGCGCAGGAAGTTGGCACCAGCACGGTCCATCTTGTTTACATAAACAAGACGTGGAACGCCGTACTTGTTGGCTTGACGCCATACGGTTTCCGACTGAGGTTCAACACCCGAGGTACCGCAGAACACAACGACAGCGCCGTCGAGTACGCGCAGGGAACGTTCAACTTCAATGGTGAAGTCTACGTGGCCTGGGGTATCGATTACGTTGAAGCGATGCTCGTCTTTGTACTGCTTCTCGGAACCTTTCCAGAAGGCGGTAATAGCAGCAGAAGTAATGGTAATACCACGCTCCTGCTCCTGAACCATCCAGTCTGTGGTCGCGGCGCCGTCATGCACCTCGCCCATTTTGTGACTTTTGCCGGTGTAAAACAGTACGCGCTCGGTGGTGGTGGTTTTACCAGCATCCACGTGAGCAACGATACCGATGTTACGGTAGCGGCTAATCGGAGTAGTACGAGCCATAAAGCCCTCGCAAAATTAGTGAAGCTAAGATTAGAAGCGGTAGTGCGAGAAAGCTTTGTTAGCTTCAGCCATACGGTGCACGTCTTCACGCTTCTTAACAGCAGCACCTTTACCTTCAGCAGCGTCCAACAGCTCGCCGGCCAAACGCAGAGCCATAGACTTCTCGCCGCGCTTACGGGCGAAGTCTACCAACCAGCGCATTGCCAGAGCGTTACGACGGGACGGACGAACTTCAACCGGAACCTGGTAAGTAGCACCGCCTACACGGCGCGACTTCACTTCGACCAGCGGAGCGATGGCGTCGAGAGCTTTCTCGAAGATTTCCAGGGGGTCGCTGTTCTTGCGTTCTTTAACCTTTTCCAGCGCGCCATAAACGATACGCTCGGCAACGGCTTTCTTACCGCTTTCCATCACGTGGTTCATGAACTTGGCCAGGATTTGGCTTCCGTATTTTGGATCGTCAAGCACTTCGCGCTTGGCTGCTACGCGTCTTCTTGGCATGGATAAGCCCTCAAACGGTCTTCAGGTTCGTTCGGAATCGGTGCCCTTGCGGGACGCCTCCGACCTTACTCTTATCGACTCAGAAAATAAGATGATTCAGTTTTACAAAAAGCCGCTACTACTTAGGCTTCTTGGTACCGTACTTCGAACGACCCTGGTTACGACCTTTAACGCCGGAAGTATCCAAGGAGCCGCGTACGGTGTGGTAACGAACACCTGGCAAGTCTTTTACACGACCGCCGCGGATCAGTACCACGCTGTGCTCTTGCAGGTTGTGACCTTCACCACCGATGTACGAGGAAACCTCGAAACCGTTGGTCAGGCGCACACGGCATACTTTACGCAGTGCCGAGTTAGGTTTTTTCGGCGTAGTGGTATACACGCGAGTGCATACGCCACGACGTTGCGGGCAGTTCTGCAGCGCAGGTACGTCGGATTTCTCGACGATACGCTTACGCGGCTGACGTACCAGCTGGTTGATAGTTGCCATCTACTAGCTCCACTGTTGTCTTGCGACGCTATTGTCTTGCAAGAAAAGCAAAATGGCAGGAACGAATTCCCGCCAAATTTAGGGGTACAAGAGTCTAAAGAGGATCTTGTCCCCAGTCAAGGCAAGGCCCCGACCTCCCCTCTCATCGAACCGGGGCAAAAATGCCTCGATCCGACGAATGGGGCTGCCAGGGCCCAGACTTATTTACCGCAGAACTCAGTTACCGCTTGAGTTCAGCGCTTCGGTCAGTGCAGCTTCCACTTCACTGGCGCTTACGCGCAACGGCTTGTCAGCATCACGGCGGCGCTTGCGCTCGCTGTGGTAAGCCAAACCGGTACCGGCTGGGATCAGACGACCCACAACCACGTTTTCTTTCAGGCCGCGCAGGTAATCGCGCTTGCCGGTTACCGCTGCTTCGGTCAGAACACGAGTGGTCTCCTGGAAGGAGGCCGCCGAGATGAACGACTCAGTGGACAGCGACGCCTTGGTGATACCCAGCAGTACGCGAGTGAACTTGGAGACAAATTTGTCTTCCGCGCCCAGACGCTCGTTCTCTACCAGTACGTGAGTCAGTTCCATCTGGTCGCCCTTGATGAAACTGGAATCGCCGGATTCAGCGATCTCAACTTTACGCAGCATCTGACGCAGGATGGTCTCGATGTGCTTATCGTTGATCTTCACGCCTTGCAGGCGGTAAACGTCCTGGATCTCGTTAACGATGTACTTGGCCAGCGCACTCACACCCAGCAGGCGCAGGATGTCGTGTGGATCGCTCGGGCCGTCGGAGATGACTTCGCCGCGGTTTACCTGTTCGCCTTCAAACACGTTCAGGTGACGCCACTTCGGAATCAGCTCTTCATACGGATCGCTACCGTCGTTCGGAGTAATGACCAGACGGCGCTTGCCCTTGGTCTCTTTACCGAACGCGATGGTGCCGCTGACTTCAGCCAGAATCGACGCTTCTTTCGGACGACGAGCTTCGAACAAGTCAGCAACACGCGGCAGACCACCGGTGATGTCACGGGTTTTCGAAGTTTCTTGCGGGATACGCGCGATAACATCACCGATCGCGATCTTCGCACCGTCCGCTACACCGACCAGGGCGTTGGCTGGCAGGAAGTACTGAGCGATTACGTCAGTGCCTGGCAGCAACAGATCCTTGCCGTTGTCATCGACCATCTTCACGGCAGGACGGATGTCTTTACCGGCAGCTGGGCGATCTTTAGCGTCGAGTACCTCAATGTTGGTCATACCGGTCAATTCGTCAGTCTGACGCTTGATCGTGATGCCTTCTTCCATGCCCACGTAGGTCACGGTACCTTTCATTTCGGTAACGATTGGGTGAGTGTGCGGATCCCACTTGGCCACGATTGCGCCAGCGTCGACCTTGTCACCTTCTTTAACCGAAATCACAGCACCGTACGGCAGCTTGTAACGCTCACGCTCACGACCGTAGTCATCAGCGATTGCCAGCTCACCGGAACGGGACACAGCAACCAGGTGGCCATCCACTCGCTCTACGTGCTTCAGGTTGTGCAAGCGGACGGTACCGCCATTCTTCACCTGAACGCTGTCAGCTGCGGAGGTCCGGCTTGCCGCACCACCGATGTGGAACGTACGCATGGTCAGCTGGGTACCCGGCTCACCGATGGACTGGGCAGCGATAACGCCGACCGCTTCACCGATGTTCACCTGGTGACCACGAGCCAAGTCACGGCCGTAGCACTTGGCGCAAATGCCGTAGCGGGTTTCGCAGCTGATCGGCGAGCGAACGATCACTTCGTCGATGCTGTTGAGTTCGATGAACTCGACCCACTTCTCATCTACCAGGGTGCCGGCAGGAACGATAACTTCCTCGGTACCTGGCTTGAATACGTCACGGGCAATAACACGACCCAATACGCGCTCACCCAGCGGCTCTACAACGTCACCGCCTTCAATGTGCGGAGTCATCAGCAAGCCATGCTCGGTGCCGCAATCGATCTCGGTTACGACCAGATCTTGCGCAACGTCTACGAGACGACGAGTCAGGTAACCGGAGTTCGCGGTTTTCAACGCGGTATCCGCCAGACCTTTACGAGCACCGTGAGTCGAGATGAAGTACTGAAGTACGCTCAAACCTTCACGGAAGTTCGCAGTAATCGGCGTTTCGATGATGGAACCGTCCGGCTTGGCCATCAGGCCACGCATACCGGCGAGCTGACGGATCTGCGCAGCAGAACCCCGTGCGCCCGAGTCGGCCATCATGTACATCGAGTTGAAGGACTCTTGGTCAACTTCGTCGCCGTGACGGTCGATGACTTTCTCTTTCGAGAGGTTGGCCATCATCGCCTTGGAAACTTCGTCGTTCGCCTTGGACCAAAGGTCGATTACCTTGTTGTACTTCTCGCCCTGGGTTACCAGGCCGGAGGCGTACTGGCTTTCGATCTCTTTCACTTCATCAGTAGCAGCACTGATGATGCGGGCCTTTTCATCCGGGATAACGAAGTCGTTAACACCGATGGAAACGCCGGAAATGGTCGAGTAAGCAAAACCGGTGTACATCAACTGGTCAGCGAAGATCACGGTCTCTTTCAAACCAACCACGCGGTAGCACTGGTTGATCAGCTTGGAGATCGCCTTCTTCTTCATCGGCAGGTTGACGACATCGTACGACAGACCTTTTGGCACAACCTGGTACAACAACGCACGGCCAACAGTGGTGTCGACGATACGAGTGTTGCTCACGCTGCCGCCGTCACGGTCGTTGACGGTTTCGTTGATCCGCACTTTGACCTTGGCGTGCAGTGCGGCTTCGCCGGCACGGAACACACGGTCAACTTCTTGCAGGTCAGCGAACACACGACCTTCGCCTTTGGCGTTGATCGCTTCACGCGTCATGTAGTACAGACCCAATACAACGTCCTGCGACGGAACGATGATTGGCTCACCGTTGGCTGGCGACAGAATGTTGTTGGTCGACATCATCAACGCGCGCGCTTCCAACTGGGCTTCCAGTGTCAGCGGTACGTGCACGGCCATTTGGTCGCCGTCGAAGTCGGCGTTGTACGCAGCACAGACCAGCGGGTGCAGCTGGATAGCCTTACCTTCGATCAGTACCGGTTCAAACGCCTGGATACCCAGACGGTGAAGGGTCGGTGCACGGTTGAGGAGAACCGGGTGTTCGCGGATCACTTCAGCGAGAACGTCCCAAACCTCTGGCAGTTCGCGCTCGACCATTTTCTTGGCCGCTTTGATGGTGGTCGCGAGACCGCGCATTTCGAGCTTGCCGAAGATGAATGGTTTGAACAGCTCCAGTGCCATCTTCTTAGGCAGACCGCACTGGTGCAGACGCAGGGTCGGGCCTACGGTAATTACCGAACGACCGGAGTAGTCAACACGCTTACCGAGCAAGTTCTGACGGAAACGACCTTGCTTACCCTTGATCATGTCAGCCAAGGATTTCAGAGGACGCTTGTTGGAACCGGTGATAGCGCGGCCACGACGACCGTTGTCGAGCAAGGCATCGACAGCTTCTTGCAACATACGCTTTTCGTTGCGCACGATGATGTCCGGAGCGGACAGATCAAGCAGGCGCTTCAAGCGGTTGTTACGGTTGATCACGCGACGGTACAGGTCGTTGAGGTCGGAAGTCGCGAAACGACCGCCATCCAACGGTACCAGCGGACGCAGGTCTGGCGGCAGAACCGGCAGAACAGTCAGCACCATCCACTCTGGCAAGTTGCCGGAACCCTGGAAGGCTTCCATCAACTTCAGACGCTTGGACAGCTTCTTGATCTTGGTTTCGGAGTTGGTTTGCGGAATTTCTTCACGCAGGCGGCCAATCTCGTGCTCCAGATCGATAGCGTGCAGCAGTTCGCGGACAGCTTCGGCACCCATGCGGGCATCGAAATCGTCGCCAAACTCTTCCAGCGCTTCGAAGTACTGCTCGTCGTTCAGCAGCTGACCCTTTTCAAGGGTAGTCATGCCTGGATCGATAACGACATAGCTCTCGAAGTAGAGAACGCGTTCGATATCACGCAGGGTCATGTCCATCAGCAAGCCGATACGGGACGGCAGCGATTTCAGGAACCAGATGTGGGCAACTGGCGAAGCCAGTTCGATGTGCGCCATGCGCTCACGACGAACCTTGGCCAGTGCAACTTCAACGCCGCACTTCTCGCAAATCACACCACGGTGCTTCAAGCGCTTGTACTTACCGCACAGGCACTCGTAATCCTTTACCGGGCCAAAGATTTTGGCGCAGAACAGGCCGTCACGTTCAGGTTTGAACGTACGGTAGTTAATGGTTTCCGGCTTTTTAACTTCACCGAACGACCACGAACGGATCATCTCAGGCGATGCCAATCCAATACGGATGGCGTCGAACTCTTCGACTTGACCCTGGTTTTTCAGCAAATTCAGTAGGTCTTTCAAGGCCTTTCCTCCTGGCGGAGCAGAGAGCGGGCTAAACGGCCCCGCTCTCGATTCGCGTCACGTGTTATTCGGTTTCCAGATCGATATCGATGCCGAGGGAACGAATTTCTTTGATCAACACGTTGAAGGACTCGGGCATGCCCGGCTCCATACGGTGATCGCCGTCCACGATGTTTTTGTACATCTTGGTCCGACCGTTCACATCGTCCGACTTCACTGTGAGCATTTCTTGCAGAGTGTAAGCAGCACCGTATGCTTCCAGTGCCCAGACCTCCATCTCCCCGAAACGCTGACCACCGAACTGAGCCTTACCACCCAGCGGCTGCTGGGTAACCAGGCTGTACGAACCGGTAGAACGAGCGTGCATCTTGTCGTCTACCAAGTGGTTCAGCTTCAGCATGTACATGTAGCCAACAGTAACCGGGCGCTCGAACTTGTTGCCGGTACGGCCGTCGAACAGCTGCATCTGGCCGCTTTCTGGCAGGTCTGCCAGTTTCAGCATGGCCTTGATTTCGCTTTCCTTGGCACCGTCGAACACCGGGGTAGCCATTGGAACACCGCCGCGCAGGTTCTTCGCCAGATCCAGGATTTCCTGGTCGGAGAAAGTGTCCAGCTCTTCGTTGCGACCGCCGATCTCGTTGTAGATCTCGTGCAGGAACTTACGCAGGTCTGCGACCTTACGCTGCTCTTCAATCATACGGTTGATCTTCTCACCCAGACCTTTGGCTGCGAGGCCCAGGTGAGTTTCGAGGATCTGACCAACGTTCATACGCGATGGTACGCCCAATGGGTTGAGGACGACGTCGACCGGGGTGCCATTGGCATCGTGCGGCATGTCTTCAACCGGCATGATCACGGAGACCACACCTTTGTTACCGTGACGACCGGCCATCTTGTCGCCCGGTTGGATGCGACGACGGATTGCCAGGTAAACCTTGACGATTTTCAGCACGCCTGGAGCCAGGTCATCGCCCTGCTGCAGTTTGCGCTTCTTGTCTTCGAACTTGTCGTCCAGCAGACGGCGGCGATCAACGATGTAGGCCTGGGCCTTCTCGAGCTGCTCGTTCAGAGCATCTTCAGCCATGCGCAGTTTGAACCACTGGCCGTGCTCAAGACCGTCGAGGACTTCGTCGGTGATGTCCTGACCTTTCTTCAGACCTGCACCGCCTTCGGCCTTGTGGCCTACCAGGGCGGAACGCAGACGTTCGAAGGTCGCGCCTTCAACGATACGGAACTCTTCGTTCAGGTCCTTGCGGATCTCGTCGAGTTGGGTCTTCTCGATGGACAGTGCACGAGCATCACGCTCAACGCCGTCACGGGTGAAGACCTGTACGTCGATGACAGTACCTTTGGTACCGGTAGGTACACGCAGGGAGGTGTCTTTAACGTCGCTGGCTTTTTCACCGAAGATGGCACGCAACAGCTTCTCTTCCGGAGTCAGTT